>JBAUTG010000163.1:0-4413 GCA_049582105.1 Candidatus Dormiibacterota bacterium
GTTCCACCACCGGAACGCCGTCATCCATGCGGATGCGCCACCCCTGCTCGTGCACCGCGCGGTGATGCCGCCGGCACAGGGACACCAGGTTGGCGATCCAGCTGCGTCTTGCAAACCATCGGGCAGGCCGCCATCAGCCCTGAAATCCGGCAGGCCGGGATTCTATATAGGGCCGTCACCCGGGCGGAGTGACTACCGAGTGTTCGTCGCGGCCGTCTGGCCAGCCGGCGCTATTTCGTGCGGCTGGCGCGAATCTCCCAGAACTCAGGCTCGGGAGTGCCCGGAGGCAGAAGCGGCCTTACGTTCGCGTCGAACCATTTGTCGTGCTGAGCTTGCGAATCCCAGATTTCAACAACAGTGATGCCAGGGCCGTCAGCGACGCCATAGTGAGCGACGAAGCCGTCAGCGCCCATCTCCGACTCGGCAACGGCCGCATTGGCCTGGTCGTAAACCTCCGGGGGCATCCCCGGGGCGTGATGCCGCTTCAGAATCGCCATTTGACGACTCCTTGCCCAGTTCGCGGTTACCAACGACGGGAGACTATCAGGTAGCCATTGCGCCCGTCTTGTGCGCTGGCCTGGAGACACAAGGCGGGGGCGATCCGTGAGGGTGAGGAGAAACACCGGCGGCTCCATATGTACCGGCCAGCAGCCGCCTATTGCCTCCAGATCGCGAGCGTCGGTCCTCATTGGAATGCGGCGTCAGCGTGTTCGGCGGACCGAGGTTCACGGTCGTCACTACGCCGCCAGGCTAACCCGGCCTGACGTGGCCCCACTCTCATCTCACCGGCGCTCGAGGGGGTTGTACTAACGAAGCACGAGGTTGTCCAGTTTGGTGGCGCCAGCGTAAGGGAGCCGGCCCGTGGGGGAGATCACCTCCACGATCGCCGTGAGTGTCAATCGACCGACTGTTCGATGACGTACACGCGTCCATCCGGGGCACGCAGAAAGAACCAGCCGACCCCTTCCATCGCCGGGGCCCCAAACGCCTCGGCAGCCCACACGACGTCGCCGATGACCTCGAGGCCCGCCTCCTTCACCTCCCTGAGAGCCAGCTCAAGATTTTCGACGACAAACGCGACGATCGGTCCCTCCACACCGTCCGGAATCATCCGCTGATCGTGGTGCCCAGGGGAGTAGATCTCCGCGAAGTCGAAGGCTCCGGTCGGCAGGTTGAGGATCGAGAAAGTCTCCCCGACCGTGGCCTCGCGTAGGCCCAGGACATCGCGGAAGAACCAAGTCATCCGCTCGAGGTGCTCTGTCCGCATACCGACGTAGCCGATCCGCTTCACGATCATCGCGCGGAGCCTACGGGACCAGATGCGAGATGCTCAAGCGCTGGGTTCAAAGCTCAGCACCCTGAATGGCGCGAGTGTACGTCTCACCGGGCGGGTACCAGGGGTCGTATTAGCGACGGACGAGGTTTGTGATACCGCGTGGCCCGCGGCGAAGATGGCACATGCGTTCGACTCGTTCAAGGCGTCTGGAAGCGACGACTCCCTCGCACGGAAGGATGACGCGCTAGCCGGGCTCCGACCCAGTTTGGGTCTTGAGCGGCCCGACCCACCCGGGCCCATTCGTCCGCTACGCTCGAATCGGACCACTTGTGCTGGTGAGATTCACCCCCGGAAACGGTGGTGGCAGCCCCATTTCGCCGGGTCTCCCGATGACTAGAGTGTGGTCATGCCCGCGGAGCCGTTGATCCGCGCCGTGATTGCGGAGGACAGCGCCAGGATGAACGCCGCGGGCTCGCGTGGCGCTGGCCTTCGGGCGGTGGCGGTGACGACGGGCATCTTCGCCGTTCTGACGAGTGTGGCGAGCATCGCGCTCGCGATCGCCAACGCGCCGACGTTCCACGGGCTCGTCAACGCCAACCTGCCGTCTTTCGACGTCCCGATCGCGTTCGGGATCCTCGGCACGCTGGTCGCCACGCGGCAGCGACGGAACCCCGTCGGCTGGCTGTTCCTCTTCATCGCGGTTGTGGGCGGGGTTGGGGGAGTCGCGGACGGCTATGCCCACTTCGCCTTCGTGACCCACCTGGGGGCGCCGGCAGGGATCTGGGCAATCTGGGTCGACAGCTGGGTCACCAGCACCATCTTTCCCGCGGGCGCCCTGGCACTGATGCTGCTGCTCTTCCCCAACGGGCGTCTGCCGTCGCGCAGGTGGAAGCCGCTCGCCGTCACCTGCGTTGTGGTCACCGCCGTCATCGTCCCGGTCGCCATCTTCTACCCCGGCCCGCTGAGCACAAACACCAACTTCGCAACCCCGAATAATCCCTTCGGGCTCCCCGTCACTGGAGGTCTCGAGGTCGCGGTGCAGTCACTCGGCCTCCTCTGGCTTCCGGGTATCGCGCTCTTCCTCGCCGCGGCGAGCGCCCCGCTGGTGCGCATGCGCCGGGCCGCCGGTGAAGAACGCCAGCAGCTCAAGTGGATCGCGTATGCGGTCACCGTCACCGCCGTCGCGTACATCCCGCTGACATTCCTGCCGGATTCGACGGCGACCGGCCTCGTCGACATCGCGATCGGATTCGGCATCCTGGTGCCGATCGCGGCCGGGATCGCCATCTTCAAGTACCGTCTCTACGACATCGACATCGTCATTAGCCGGACGCTGGTGTACGGCTCACTGGCCGTGTTCATCACAGCGGTGTACGTGGGCATTGCGGTGGGGATCGGGACCCTGGTGGGGAGCGGGGGCAAGCCCAACCTGGCGCTCTCGATCCTGGCCACGGCGATCGTGGCGATCGGGTTCCAGCCGGTGCGGGAGCAGGTCCAGAAGGTGGCGAACCGGCTGGTGTACGGCCGGCGGGCGACACCGTACGAGGTGCTCAGCGAGTTCTCGGGCCGGGTGGCGGAGACCTATGCAGCGGACGAGGTGCTGCCCCGGATGGCGCGGGTGCTCCAGGAGGGAACGGGAGCGGAGTCGGCGACGGTGTGGCTGGGCGGGAACGCGGAGCTGCGTCCCGCGGCGACCTTTCCGGATGCGCCGGGGCTGCATGAGCCACTCGCGATGCGCAACGGCACGCTGCCGGCGCTGCCAGGGGCCACCCGAGCGGTGGAGGTGCGCCATCATGGCGAGCTGCTCGGGGCGCTGAGCGTGAGCAAGCGGCGTGGGGAAACCCTGACGCCGATCGAGGAGAAGCTGGTCGACGACCTGGCCCACCAGGCGGGACTGGTGCTCAAAAACGTGGGGCTGAGCGCAGACCTGCGGGCGCGGCTGGAGGAGCTGCGCGCCTCCCGGCAGCGCCTCGTGAACGCCCAGGACGTGGAGCGCCGGCGCCTAGAACGCAACCTCCACGACGGCGCCCAACAGCACCTGGTGGCCTTGAAGGTGAAGCTAGGGCTGACGGAAATGCTCTTGGGACGGGACCCAGCGAAGGTGGCGGCGATGCTGGAGCAGCTCAAGAGCGACGCCGATGAAGCCCTGGAGACTCTGCGTGACCTGGCCCGGGGGATCTATCCGCCACTACTCGCCGACAAAGGGCTGGTCGTGGCGTTGGAATCGCAGGCGCGCAAGGCGACGCTGCCGGTGCGCGTGGAAGCCGATGGCGTTGGGCGCTACGCTCAGGACGTGGAGGCGACGGTGTACTTCTGCGTGCTCGAGGCGCTCCAGAACGTGCAGAAATACGCGGAGGCGTCTCAGGCCGAAGTGCTGCTGCACACCGAGGACGGTGAGCTCATCTTCGAAGTCATTGACGACGGCGCTGGGTTCGCTGTCGAATCAGTGCGCAAGGGCGCCGGGCTGACCAACATGAGGGACCGTGTTGACGCCCTCGGCGGCAGCGTCGAGGTCGTGTCTCACCCTGGCGCAGGGAGTTGCATTCGCGGCGCGCTGCCGGCGCAGATGCGCGTCGCGGCGGTGTCCTGACTCCAAGGCCAGACCCGACGAGGCCGCAGGATAAGGGACCTGCGCGGCCGCGCGAAAGTAGCGATGCACAGCCGAGCCTGATCTCATTCGGCAGCCCAAGAGGGGTTGTATTGACAATGGACGAGGTTGCCGAGCTCGGTGGGACCGCCGTCGGCCCAGTGGATGATGTGATGCCCGTCGGTCCACGCCGGCGGGCGATCGCACCCCGGGAAGCGGCAGCCCTTGTCGCGCAGGCAGAGCGCCGTCCGGATGTGGACCGGGATGGTGCGCGTGGCCCGTCCCACCGAGAGCGGCACCACCGGGGTCGTGACCTTCGAGAGCCACGCATCCGAATCAACGTCAGACGGCGCAACGCTCACCTCGGTCTTGACCGCGTCGCAGGCGATCCGGCGTGCGCTTGCCGGATGGATCGGTCCCACCCCCTGGAGCACCGCTGCCTCCGCGTCGGCGCCGCTGCGCAGCGCTGCCGCGCTCACCGTGACGGTGAGATGGGGACGCTGTCCGTGCACCTCGGGATGAGTCCGGCTGCGCAATTGCGCGGCAGCAA
>JBAUTG010000164.1:0-7343 GCA_049582105.1 Candidatus Dormiibacterota bacterium
GTCCCATCGTCCTCCGTCGCGAGCGTTTCCCAATAGAGGCGAAAGTCCTCACCCTTGTTTCGAAGGCCGCTCGCCAGACGTGGTCGGGGGTCAGCCCCCTGGCGCGACCGGAAGGGGCTTCGTCCGCAGGCGTTCTGGAACGCCAACGGTGGATTTCGCCGGGACCGGAAGGGGCCGGAATCGCGCCAGGAAGAAGCGCAGGTCATCGGGTTCCTCGGTGAACGCCAGGCCGCCGATTTCGTCCGCATGGGCGCACACGCTGATGACGGATTCCGCCGTGACCTCCATGTGCGATTGCGTGTACACGCGCCGTGGGATTGTCAGGCGCACCAATTCAAGCCGCGGATGGCGATTCTCGCCGGTGGCGGGATCTCGACCAGCTGAGACGACGCCACGCTCCATGGTGCGCACCCCGGAGTCGAGATAGATCGCAGCCGCGAGCGACTGAGCCGGCAGCTCGTCCTGAGGCACGTGCGGCAGGATGGCCCGCGCGTTGAGATACACGCCGTGGCCGCCGATCGGTCGGACGATGGGAACGCCCGCGTCGATCAGCATGTTGCCGAGGTACTCCACCTGACCGATTCGAGCCCGGACGTGGTCGTCACCGTCCACCATCTCCCGGATGCCGCACGCGAGCGCCTCCATGTCGCGTCCGGACATCCCTCCATACGTGTGCAGCCCTTCGTAGGCCACGAGCAGCCCTCGGGCACGCCGCGCGAGCTCCGGATCCCGCAGCGCGAGGAACCCGCCGATGTTGACCAGGTTGTCCTTCTTCGACGATACGGTGGCGCCGTCGGAGTGGGAGCAGATCTCGAGCAGGATCTCGGCAACACTTCGATGTGCGTGGCCGGGCTCGCGCTGCTGAATGAACCAGGCGTTCTCCAGGGCGCGGGTCGCATCGAGCATCACCAGGATGCCGTGCTCGTGGCACAGTGCATACGTCGCTCTGAGGTTGGCCATGGACACCGGCTGTCCGCCGGCCATGTTGACGTTGGTCTCGAGTGAGATGTACGGGATCCGTTCGGCTCCGACCTCGGCGATGATTCGGCGCAGTTTGTCGAGGTCGACGTTGCCTTTGAAGGGATGCAGGGATTCGGGATCGTGCGCCTCGTTGATGATCACGTCGGCAAACGAACCGCCGGCGTTCTCCTGATGCCAGCGTGTCGTCGTGAAGTACATGTTGCCGGGGATGATGTCGCCAGGCTTGATGAGGATCTGGCTGAGGATGTGTTCCGCTCCACGCCCCTGGTGCGTGGGCACGAGCTCCGGATAGCCATACACGTCGTGCACCGCGTCCACCAGGTGGTAGAAGCTGCGGCTGCCCGCGTACGCCTCGTCGCCGATCATCAGCGCCGCCCACTGCCGGTCGGACATCGCCGAGGTCCCCGAATCGGTGAGCAGATCGATGTACACATCCTCTGAACGCAGTAGGAAGGTGTTGTAACCCGCGTCCCGGATGGCTGCATCGCGCTGGTCGCGTGTGGTCATCCGGATCGGCTCGACCATCTTGATCCGATACGGCTCTGCCCAACGCCGATGACCGCCGCTGAGCGCCTCCATGGTCCCGAGTATGCCGCCGCCGGTCGCCGCCTACCAGGGTCGTTTGTCACTTCTTGGAGGTGACCATCCGCCATCCGCGCGAAGGAGCCCGCTCTCCAGTTCTCGAGCCACTCGTGCCCGAACGTGCGGACTAAACCGGTGCCGCGACCGAGAACCGCCCTGGCACGTGAGCGCCAAGCGGAACCACGACGACCGGTACGTCGGTGTGCAGGGTCAACCCGTGGCTTGTGCTGCCGTGCAGCAGCTCGCCGAGCGCGTGCAGGGCGCGCGTGCCCACCACGATCAATTGGGCGCCTACCTCTGTGGCCACCTCCGCGAGCACGATGGGGGCCGATCCCTCCACGACGCGCGACTGCCATGCGACGCCGGCAGCCCTCAGTGGCGCGCAGAATTCGGTGACCACCCGCTCCTCGAGGTCAGCGTGGTTCTGGTCGAGGACGTCCTGCGGGACATACATCACATACCCGCCCGCTCCGGCCATTGGCGGCGCAAGCGGCGGGGCCACGTGAACGAGGACGACTTCCGCGCCGAGCTGGCGCGCCAAGTCGGCGGCCCAGGCGACCGCGTGTTGTCCGTGGTTCGAACCGTCCGTGCCGACGACGATTGTGTTGATCATCCGACGACCTCCATGAGCCTGGATGTCACTGTGATACGGCCCTGGCCCCATCCTCACCAGGGTCGGAGGACCTCAAAGGAGTGGACCTTTGGTCACCCGGAGGTTCCGGGGCATCGTCACCTGGGGTGAGGGCGCTTCCCACGTGCATCGCACATCCTCTGGGAATGCCTGACCAGCCTCGAGGTCGTGCGCTTGCTGCAGTGATCGGGTCCAACCATTTGTAATGACGGGTGTCATGACGCGACGTACGAGGCAAACCCCGCTTGACCGCGCGCTCGACGCGCTTCGCATCCGGCAGTACTTCAACGCCGTCACGATGGCCCGTGAGCTTGCCGACGGGATCCGCAGCGACGCGTCGTTCCTCCGGGTCGCACGGCGGGCCCTGCTGACCCTGCCGCACGAGCGGTCTCCCGCTGTCGACCGCCATCCTTTCCCCCGGTTCAGGAAGACGCCGCGCCCGCATCTGCGATCACGTCGCGTGGCCCTCCTGACCACCGGTGGGAGCGGAGCGCTCGCCTCCCTTGTGGGCGCGGCCCGGGCATTGGAGGAAGCGGACGTCCGCCCCGTGGCGATCTCTGTCTGCTCGGGGGCGGCGTTGTTCGGGTTTCCGATTGCAGCACGACGGCGCGCGGACGAGGTGGCGGAGGTCACTCTTGGGTTGACGACCTCGGACCTCGTCGACGTCGACTGGCGGGCATTGCTCGGGTTGATCCCCAGCCGGGGCCGGGGCTTCAATGGACTCCTGCGCGGCGATCGCATCGAAGCGTGGTACCGGGAGTGGCTCGGCGACATGACGCTTGCGGAGCTGCCGATCCCCGCCTACGCGCCGGTGTGGGATGTCGAACGGAACCAGGTCGAGTACATCGGACCGCGCACGCATCCGCGACTCGCCGTTGCTCGCGCGGTGCGCATGGCGGTCGCTCTTCCACTGTTCATCGAGGCCGTGAAGTACCGCGGCCACCACTACTGGGACGGAGGCACCGCTGACATTCTGCCGGTGCGTCCTCTGCTCGACATCGAAACGCCGCCGGATATCGTCATCGCGATCAACGGGTTCTATCCGAAGGAATTCGAGGGTGAGGACATCACCGGGTGGCTCGAGAAGCCAGCGTCGATCCTGTATGCGGCGTCACAGGTGCGAGAGATCCAGCACATCGAGCTGGCGCGCGAGAACCTGGCCCGCCTGCGTCGTGAGGTGCCGGTCGTGAGGCTCATCAACCCCGTGCCCTATGAGGCGATACGCGGGGTCGGTCTCTACCGGCAGTTTCTCGACAACACGATGTGGCCCGACTTCATGCGAGCCGGTCTTCGGACGACTCGGCGCGCGCTTGCCGCCGACTCGGGACACACGCGCTCACGCAGCCGCGCCGGCCGTCTGTGAGCGCGTCGGCGCACGACCATCTGCACCTCGGGTGCGGGACTGCGTCGGCTCGTGACACCCACGACAGAATGCGGCGGTGGCTGTCAGCAGGTCACGTGAAGGATGGCATTGGTGTGTTTGGGATGAGTCCCGAGCATGTCGATTGCCACCGACGTGGGCGCCGTCACCAGCTCGACGTTACGGCGGACAGCCTCGGCCTTGACTTCCTCCATCACCGGCAGTGCGCCGTCAGCGCCGGTGCCGATCACGAGCCGGCGGCAGTTCCACGGAATGTCCTCCTCAGCGGATAACGGCGTGTGCCCGTAGCGTTCGCGGTGGAGCTTCGACGCGCCCTTCTTGCGCTTTCGGACCGTTCCCTGATCGATGACCACGTCGAACGCATACGTTCGACCGTCGATCCGTATTGAGCCGAAAGAGAAGTTGTCGATTCGCATGGTGACTTCGCCCTGTTCAGGGTACTCTCCGAGCCCTCCCGGAGTTCGGTCACCCGGCCTTGTATCCGAAGCCCCGCAACAGGTCTTTGCGTTCGGCGATGTCCGGCTCAGTCTCGATGCCCGTCGGCGTGACCCCGTCGATGACGCCGAGGATCCCGCGTCCCAGTTCCGTCTCCGCCACGACGACATCGACGGGATTGGCGGTGGCGCAGTCGATGTGACATACCTCGGGCACCGCCTGGATGGCACGCAGAACGTTGATCGGAAAGGCGTTGCCGAGCAGGATGAGGAAGGTGTGTCCGGCACCGAGCTGGAGCATTGTCTCGCGGGCCCGGAGGGTGAGATCGTCGTCCGTGCCGCTCCAGCGCACGAGCGCCTTTCCCGACGCCTCCGCAAATGCCAACCCGAAGCGGATTCCTGGCACCGAGCTCACCAACGCTTCGTGCAGATCTTCAACGCTCTTGATGAAATGGCTCTGTCCGAGGATCAGATTGACGCCCTCGCCGGGACGGATCGCCACCACATGCAGTTCCATCGTCTTCGCCCTCACAACGTCCTGCCATCTCGCCGAATCCTAGGTGCTTCCACGGTCGCGCCGAACGCCGGGAGTCGTCCGTCGCGCATACCTGCCAGTCGAGCAGACGCGTGACCAGTCATCGCTCGTCGTCCGGCTCAACTGGTGGGAGGCCCCGGTGATTCGATAGGGGGCACCCCGGGTTCCGCGTTGTAATGCGCCTGCTCACGGGAACGCCTCGGCAACGTCTGCAAAACGGGCGTCTGCACGGAGTCGGACTGCAATTAGCATCCGGGGCTATGAGTGAAGTCGGTCTCGAAGTCGACCGACCGGTGCCGAGCGGAAACCTTCGTTGGCAACTGGTGCTTGCCAGCGGGTTGATGCTCTTTGTGGAACTGGCGCTCATCAAGTGGCTTGGTGAGAACATCCTGTTCCTCTCGTACTTCTCCAACTTCGTGTTGTTGGGGAGCTTCCTGGGCATCGGACTGGGGTTCCTGCACGCCGGAAGGGGTCGCGCAGCGCTGCTGCCCTGGATGCCCGTGGCCCTGGCGGTCCTGGTCGGATTGACCCAGCTGCTGCCGATTCATGTCTCTGTGCCCGCGGGGTCGTTCATCCTGGTGGGCGTCTCGGTGAGCGGTGGGCCGGCGTGGCTCGTGCTCAGCGTCGTGTTTCTGGCAACGACGGTGATCATGGGCATGATCGGCGACGGCGTGGCCAGACTGTTCCGGCAATTCCCACCGCTCGAGGCGTATCGCCTGGATGTCATGGGCAGCCTGGCCGGCATCACCCTCTTCTCGCTCCTAGCCCTGCTGGAGGCGCCATCACTCGCCTGGGGACTGGTGGTAGCCGTGGCGACGGCGGTATTGCTGCGCAGGAAGCTGAAAGTGCTGGGCTGGGTCGGATTGATCGCCCTCATCGTCATTCTCGGTCGCGAGGACCTGGTTCCCGGCGTGAGTTGGTCTCCGTACTACAAGATCGAAACCTTCCCTGCGGTGACGCATGGGTACTCCACGCCGGTCATCTACGTCGATGGCCTTCCTCACCAGGGCATCAACCCGGTGGCGGAGATCGAGCAGTTCGGCCCGTCCGCGTACATCCAGCCCTACAGGGAGATGGTCACGCCTCCGAAGTCGGTCCTGGTGATCGGCACCGGCAACGGCAAGGACGTGGCCATCGCACTTGCCATGGGCGCCCAGCACGTCACCGCCGTGGAGATCGATCCTGCTCTCGAGCAACTGGGCGTAACGCTCAACCCGGATCACCCCTACCAGAACCCAAAGGTCACCGCCTACACCGGCGACGGCCGGGCGTTCCTGGAACAGAACAGCCAGAAGTTCGACTTGATCATCCTGGCCCAGACCGACTCGATCACGGTCGTCTCCGGGCAGTCGTCGCTCCGCCTGGAGAGCTACCTGTTCACGCAGGAGGCGATCGACTCGGTCCGCAAGCACCTCACGGCAAACGGGGTGTTCGCTGCCTACAACTACTACTGGGAATCGTGGTATGTCGACCGCCTCGCGAATACCATGCACCTCGCGTTTGGCACGCAGCCCTGTGTCGACGCAGAGGACGTCGCCGGCACCCTGGACTCACTCACCATCGGGATGCACGGCTCCGATGTGGCCTGTTCGCATCCCTGGGTCGCCCAGAGCGGCGGTCTTCCGGCGCCCGTCACCGATGAATATCCCTTTGGATACCTGGAGACACCGGGGATTCCGCCGCTGTACATCATCACGTTCTCGCTCGTCCTCCTGGCCTCGCTTCTGTCTGTGCGAGTGGTCGGGGGGCCGCTGCGCGCCCTCTTCAAGTACACCGACTTCTTCTACATGGGGGCGGCATTCCTGCTCCTGGAGACCAAGAGCGTGGTGGAATTCGCACTCCTCTTCGGGACCACCTGGTTTGTCAATGCCTTTGTGTTTGCCGGCGTGTTGCTCTCCGTGCTCCTGGGGATCGAGATCTCGCGCAAGGTCGTGGTCCGGCGTTACTGGTGGCTGTACAGCCTCCTGTTCGCCTCGCTCCTGGTGGCCTGGCTGGTGCCCGAGGACTCGCTGCTTGGTTTCAGCTTCTGGCCGCGGCTGATCGTCGGCGTCGCCATCTCGTTCGCTCCGGTGACGATCGCCAACGTCATCTTCGCGCAGCGTTTCCGGCAGGTCGGCGATTCAATCCCCGCATTCGCAAGCAATCTGGTCGGCGCCATTGTCGGCGGCGTGCTCGAGTACGTTGCGATGCTCACCGGATACCGGGCGTTGGTGTTTGTCGTCGCAGGCCTCTACCTGTTGGCGTTCACGTCGCGGCGGCTCGGGGTGCGCATTCCCGTGCTCACCCGCGCGGTCTCAGTGCCCCTGAGTTGATGTCGAGTCGGTGCCCGCGGCCTTCGGGACGCCGTACGATGCCGCAGTCGATGGAGGCTCCAGAACTACCGCGTTTCGAGCTCGGTATTGCCGGGACTGAGCTGCGCTCTCGGCTGGTCGATGCGGTCCTCCTCGGAACGAAAACCGCCACATCAAGCTTGCTCATCGAGTATCAACCACACACGCGAGACCCGTTGCCTCGTGTTGGCGAGTGCTCTGTGATGCTGGGGCGTGACGATGAGCCCGTCGGAGTCATTGAAACAACTGGTGTAACGATCGTGCCTGCCCGCGACGTCGACGCCGCGTTTGTGCGCGACGAAGGCGAAGGTTTCAAGACCGTGGCCGAGTGGCGCGCCGCGCACGAGCAGTTCTGGCAGCGAAACGGCACGATCAAGGATCTGAAGGACGAGACACTCATTGTCTGTGAGCGGTTTCGGCTGGTTCCTGACGCTCCCCGTAGGTAGGCAGACAGTGAGCGGCCCGGCGC
>JBAUTG010000165.1:0-38614 GCA_049582105.1 Candidatus Dormiibacterota bacterium
GCCACCGAGGTTCCCACCGACATCGAGGGCGTCACCATCCAGGGACGCGGTGCCCAGATCTTCTCGGATCGCCGCTTCACCGATGCGAGCAGCTACCCCGCCGAGCTCTTCCGTCAGCCCGGCGAGAAGCAGCCGAATCGCGCGGGGTTCGGCGCCTGGGCGTCATGGGTGAATGCGACCGCGAAGCGTGATTACGGCCGGCCGCTCTTCATCGCCGCATCCGCCGACCTTGCCGATTCGACGGCCCTGGCGGGCTTCGGCAAGGACTTCGGCGACCTGCCAGGGTACGGCTGGTATGAGCGCGACAGGAACCCGGGCGGCGCACTCCTTCCGACGGAGATCACCGAGTTCACCAACGCCGGGATGATGGTCGGGCTCGCAACGGTGAACCTCGCATCGGACCCCTTCACGTCATTCAACGGGTTCTGGGGCGCGTGCTCGACCTACGGCTCGTTCAGCTACCTCAAATACGGCGAGATGCGCCTCTTCAGCCAGCTTGCGCAGGACTGCGAGCTGAAGGTTGGAAAGGTGCTCTGGGTCGCGGGCCACTCGGGGCCGGAGACTGCAGAGGACTCACGCACCCACTTCGGCATCTACGAGCCGGGCGTCACGCAGCTCTTCCCCGAGGGCAAGGTGGTCGATCTGCACCCCTGGGAGTTCAACGAGGTGCCTGTGGTCCTGGCCGCCGCGCTCGCCACGGACGTGCCGATCATCGCTCTCCATCTCACGAGGCCCGCCATCGAGCTGCCCGACCGGGACAGGCTCGGCATGCCGAGCCATTTCGAGGCGGCCCGTGGCGCCTACGTGCTTCGACCGTTCCGCGGCGACATGCCGGCGATGGGAACGGTCTTCGTGCAGGGCACCACCTCCACCGCGAACCTCGTGAAGGCGCTCCCCGAGCTGGACTCCCGCGGTCTGAACGTCAAGGTCGTTGCCGCAATCAGCCCGCAGCTGTTCCGGATGCAACCGGAGGACTACCGCGAGAGCGTCATCGCCCCCGGCGACCGGCTTGATGCGATGGCGATCACCAACCGGACGGTCAAGCTGATGCGCGACTGGGTCGACGGCCCGCTGAGCGCCGAGTACTCGATGGGCGCCGACTGGGACAACCGATGGCGTACCGGCGGATCGGTTGACGAGGTGATGGATGAGGCGCACCTGACGACGCCGTACATCCTCGAGGGGATCGAACGCTTCGTCAGCGATCGCGGAAGCCGCCTCAGGCGGCTGCGTGACCTGGTGGACGCGGCCGACCGGCGCGCGTAGTCGCGGATCCGAACGTCAGATGTCAGCGCGACGCAGCGTGTGTGGCCCGTATTTCAGCGCGGTGGACTTCCCGGCAGCGTTCAGCGTGAAGCTCACCTCCTCGCCATAGTGTCCGTAGTCGTCGCCTTCGACGATGGTGAATCGCCGCGGTCCGTCCGGCCGCAACCTCGCGGCTGACGCCAGCGGCGCGTTTTCAACCGGGTCGATCAGATATAGCGACCGGTTGATCCTGACCACCGTCTTCTCGCCGGAGTCGCCGCGGTACTGCCCGGTGAAGCGTGCGAGCCCGGCCCGGGTATGCCCGTGACCGGTCTCTGACGCCGAGTCCCATCGACGTGCCACCCACGCGACGCTGTGGAAGATCACCTCGAGCGAGACGTGTGCTGTCGGCGCATTGGTGTTGGTGAGCACCGCTGCTGCCATGTGAAGGTCGGTGGAGAATCCGATCTTGGTCACGAAGCCCGGATATCCACCGCTATGTCCGCGGATTGGGATGTCGTCGACGTGCCAGAGCATCCAGCCAAGCCCGTGATGGGGTTCCTCGGAGCGCTGCCACTGTGCGCGTTGCATCTCGCGTCGCGAGAGGTCGGAGACCAGGCCGCCGGCGCTCGGGAAGTGCGCCTGCTGATAGCGGAGCAGGTCCGGGACGGTGGAGATCAGCCCGCCGGCCGGGGCGAAGGACCTCGCCTCGGTGTGCCGCGCAGCACGGGGCTCCTCACCGCGCCGCCGGTAGTAGTAACCAGTGGCAAGCGTCTTCCTGACCCGTGGGAGCAGCGACGGAGCGCTGCCACTCAGGCCCAGCGGACGGAGGATGTCGCGCTGGAGGAGCGCCTCGAACGGCGTGGAGGTGACCGCCTCGAGTGCCTCCCCGAGGAGCGCATACGCGACGTTCGAGTAGCGGAATCCGCTCGCGGGATCCGCGTAGGTCAGTTGCGCGCGCACCTCGTGGTGAAGCGTCTCGCGATCCGGAAAATCGTCGTCACCCCAGTGATTCGAGCCGTCGCGGATCACGCCGGCGCCATGGATGAGCAGGTGGCGGATGTCGATGTCCTTCGCGTGCGGGAGGCGCCGGGTCCACTCGAGGTAGGTCGAGATCGGCTCGTCGAGGCGAAGTCTCCCCGCCTCGACCTGCTGCATCACGAGCGTCGCCGTCATCGTCTTGGTGATGGACGCGCACCGGAAGCTGGTGTGTGCTGCGGAGACCTTCCGGCCGGTCGCAATGTCGGCAGTCCCCATGGCATCGAGCAACGTGACCCTGCCGTGGTTGCTGATGCCGAATGCGATCCCCGGCACCCCGTCCGCGAGTGCACGGTAGCGGATCCAGAACCGAGAGATCTCCGCAGCATCCGCGAACTGCTGGGCGGTGACCTTCACACCAAAAGCCTAGCCACTGGTCCCCGGTCCGTGCTCCTCAGACCTTCAGGTCGGCGGCGGCGAGTGCCGCGAGCGCTTCGGGCGGGCCGGCCACAGTGACGTGCGCGCTGGCACGGCGTCCGCCTATATAGAAGATCATCTCGCTGGCCGGACCGGTGAGTGTCGCGAACGGTCCGGAGCCGTAGGTGTGGCGGGCGCCGTTCGGGGAGACGAGCTCGATCCCGTAGGGGCGCATCGCGCGTCCGAGGCGCCGGCCGCTGTAACCCGTCATCCGCCAGGCGAGCGCCTCGAGGTCGGGTTGCAGGGGCCGCGGATCCCGTCCGTTGGCACGGCGCACGTCCTCATGATGGATGAAGAACTCGAGGCCGTTGAACACGTTGCGGATTCGCGGCAAGCGCCACGGGATGAGCGGTGCGCCCGCGCGCAGACGCGCGACCACTGCGGGGAACCCCTTGGCCTTCTCCGCGGCGCGTTTCTTGTCATCCCATCGCTGATAGTGCTCACGCAACACCATGTGCGCCGCAAGGTCTGCCGTCGTCCAGCCTTCGCAGAGTGTCGGTGCATCCGGCCCGAGCTCGAGGAACAGGTCGCAGATCTCGCGACGTTCGCGAACGTCGATGAGCTCGCTCACGAGGTGGGCCGTGGCGCTCGGACGTGGTCGCCGAAGAAGGCCAGGGTCCGCTGCCACGCGTCGGTTGCCGCGGGTTCGTTGTATGCGCGTCCCCTGTCGTTGAAGAACGAGTGTCGCGCGTTCGGGTAGATCTTCATGTCGCGCTCAACGCCGAGTCTGGCGAGCTGCGCATCGAGCTTCCGGCCCGATCGTGCCGTGAAGTCCTTGCCCGGATAGCTCCCGACGACCGGACACATCCGGCGCACCGCCTCGAGCGGGCGTGGGTTGGTGCCGTAGAACGGGGCGATGGCGCGAAGACGCTCGTCGCGGCGTGCCCACGCGATTGCGAACCCGCCGCCCATGCAGAACCCGATGGCTCCGATGCGCTCCGGGTCGACCTCGGGCTGTGCCATGAGGTAGTCCAGCGCGGCAACGAGCTCCGGGATCGCCGAGGGCTCTCGCCCGGTGATCAATCCACCCATCAGCCGCGCCATGCAGAGAGCGCGACTTCGGCCGGTGAACAGATCGACGGCAAGGGCCGCATAGCCTTCAGCCGCGAAGCGCCTGCTGATGTCGCGGATGTTGTCGTTGAGCCCGAACGCCTCGTGGATGACCACGACGGCGGGGTGCGGTCCCTCGCCATCCGGGACCACGAAATAGCCGTCGAGGTGCGACGTGGGCGTTGGGAAGGCGATCACTCGTGCGGGCATCTGTGTTTTTGCGACTCCAGAATCCTGGACGACCTCCCGAGGCGATTATCGATGACCGGGTTGCGACCGTGACGTGGGACGCGCCGTGCGGATGCGACCCGGCACCTCACTCTTGACATCGGGTCACCTGCATGTAACGGGTCTTCGCAAACTGTCGCACACTCATTCGGCAGCACCCGTCCTGAGTTCCCATTGACATCGGAGAGGCGTGCGAGGGGTACGCATCGACCTGGATCGTTGGGGGTATCAGCAAATGGCGACGACGGACACTCGCGTGGCCGAGTCAGGACGGCGATGGCATCAGGGCGTGCCAAGCGTCAGCAGCCTCTTCCATCGAGGCAAGGAAACCGGCAGCGCTCCCGAGGCGGCGGTGCCCGCACCCACCACTGCCACGAAGCTCGCATGCTCCATGCGCCGTTGCGCCAGCGGCAGGGCCCAGCCGTGCGCGTACCGCGACCGGCGAGAGCGCACGTGTCCGACGGCTTTCTGTCCCGCGCATAGCGTGACCGTCGCCGGCGTCACCTACTGCAGGCGACACGCCGGCACTGTGCAGGCGATCGGCGAGCTTGCGAAGAACCCGAGCGGCCTCCCGGACATCACCGACCGCGGCCCGGGGCTCATCAACTGGATAGCGCGCGACCTGGACAAGGACATCCGAAGGCTGCTGGCCAAGACCGTTCGCCCCGGCGAGAGCGTCATCGTCGACGACTCCGTGCGCCTCGCGCACGACCACTGGCGCAGATCGCGGTGGGAGCGGAGCTGGCGGATCGTCGAACACACCGGCCCGGTCCTGGCCGTGACCGTGCAGATGTCAGAGGACGATCGGTCACGCGTCTTTGTGCGCGTCGGGGCCGAGATGGTGGCGGACAGCGTGCCGCCGTGGATCGCGCGCCGGTCCCAGGGCGTGGAGGTTGAAGCGGCCATCGACATCTCGCAGCGACAGCTCTTCTACCAGCTGCTCGAGGAGAACATCACCGCCGCGGTGATCCGGTTCCGAGCTCGTGAGGACAGCGTTGCCCCATAACCGCCGGGCCCGACGCCGCAGCCGCGGGGCGGTGGAGGCTAGTGCTGGGTGACGGCCGCGCCGGTCGCCGGTGCTCCCGCCTCGCTCCGCGGGCGATGCAGGCTCTTGCTGATGCCTTCCCTCCACAGCAACTTCAGCATGCTCGGCTTCACCTCAACGGTGGCGACGGCCAGGGCCTTCCGCAGGTAGCGTTCGCTGCTCGCCTGCTGGAGCATGCAGTCGGCGAGATCCGCACGTGACGTGAACCGCACGTTGAGATGCCCTTCGGCCATCTGGTAGCGCGTGACCGCAGATGTGTCGAAGAGACCGGACGGCCTGACGATCACCCAGTCGAGGTCGCTCTCCGACACCAGCGTCTCCATGCGTCGCAGATCGTCGTACATCGTGCGCCCGACAACGCCGATGAAGAACGGCTGCAGCACCTTCGCGAAGACGAAGCCGTCGCCCGGACTCGATACCGGGTAGGTGGCGCTCGAGCTCACGCAGACGAGCCGGCGCACACCTGTCTGCTGCATGGCGGCAACGATGTTTCCGGTCCCCTCCGAGTAGAGGGTGATCCGCCTGCGCGAATACGGCGTACCGAGCGTCGAGAGCACCGCATCCTTGCCTGCAACTGCCTCACGCACGGATGCTGCGTCGAGTGCGTCGCCCTGCACGACGTGGAGCCGGGCATCGTGGAACGGGAACGACGAGGGATGCCGGGTCACCGCGGTGACCTCATGGGCGGAGTCGAGTGCCTGCCTGGTCAGCAGCCGTCCGGTGGGGCCGTTGGCGCCGAATACGACGAGGTGCATTGTGGATTCCTTCCGCGCAGTGCGCTGGCCGATCAGTCAATCACTTGATTGAGGGAGCGTAGCACACCCGCACGAGTGCGTCAATCAACTGATTGAGTGGTACGATCGACCCGTCATGAGACGAGTAGGAACATCGCCTCCCCTTCCCGCGGATCGCCGTCAGGCCCTGGTTGCGGCTGCATACCAGCAGATCGCCGAGCGCGGTTTTGAAGGCCTCCGGACACGCGAGGTGGCGAGTGCGGTCGGCGTCAACGTGGCGACGCTCCACTATTACTTCCCGACCAAGGAGTCTTTGATCGGAGGTGTGCTGAAGCACGCGATGCAGCGCTTCCGCTCGACGATGCCGGCCGGTGGCGCGACGGCGGATCAGCTGCGCGCTCATTTCGCGGGCATCCGCCGACTCGCTCGCGAGGAGCCGGAGCTGTTCGCGGTCATGGGGGAACTGGCACTGCGCTCCACGCGCGACCCCGTTATCCGCGATCTGTACCAGGCAACGACCACGATCTGGCGCTCGACGGTACGCGGGCTGATCGCAAAGGCGGCTGCCAATGGGACGCTCTCCGGCTCGCGAAACGTCGATGCGCAGGCATCGCTCGTCGTGGCGGCACTCATGGGCGCATGCATGGTCCCTCCGTTTCAACCGGAGCGTCTTCGTGAGACCGTTGCTGAGCTGGAGCGGTCGATCGGCCTGACATGACACGCGGACACGACGTCTGACTCCCGCACGTACCCGCGCAACATCCCGCGCCCGCGCAGTCCGTGGATGTGATGACGTGGGTCGCGGCGTCGGGGCTCGATTCCGCGCGTTCCGCATCGCGCACGCCGAGCACGTTGCGCGCGTACTCCACCACAAGGTGCTGAAAGCCGCCGCACGTCCCGAGAAGCGGGACATCGTGCAGACGCGCATGGGTGATCGCGCACAGCGCGCCGTCCATGCTGCGATACGGGCTTCCGGGGGCGATGAGCACTGCATCGGCGTGGCACAACACCGGAGCGTCAACCGACGTGATGTCGACGGTCGGCGCCCACACGACGTCGACCTCGACACCGATATGCCGCGCCGCGTGACGGACGGCCTCCGTGCTGGCCGCGTGTGTCTCGTTGCGTGGGTTGCGGTCACCGACGATGCAGATGGTGAGCATCGTGGGATGCTCGCAGATGCCGTTGACACGGGCGCCACTCGCCCGGATGACGGACGATCGAAGGTGGTCGCCCATACTGAGTTCGTGCGACGTCGCCTCGGCGCTCTGGTCTCCGCGATGGCCGCTGCCGTGATCGCCGGCTGCGGAGTGACTCCTTCTGCAGCATCCACGCCCGGTGCGTCGTCAACGCCGGCCGTGGTCGCGACACCCTCCACCGCGATCGCGGTAACCGCACCCGCGATTTCGATCGTGCTGGAACCGAACCAGCGCATGAACCCGATCTACGCTCTGCTCACCTCGGCGCGCCACACCGTGGACCTCACCATGTACGAGCTCGAGGACACGCACGCGGAGCAGCTGCTCGCCGACGATGCAGCGCGCGGCGTCGACGTCCGCGTCATCCTCGATCATGCCTACATCGCGACTGCGAACAACGCGGCCTACTCGTACCTGCTCTCTCGAGGCGTGCACGTCCGCTGGGCGAGCCCGCTCTACGATCTCACGCACCAGAAGACGCTCACGGTGGACGGGACGGTGAGCGTGATCATGTCGTTGAACTGGACGAGCCGCTACTACTCGGAAACTCGCGACGTGGCGGTGATCGATCGCACCGCGTCCGATGTGGCTGCGATCGTTGCGACGTTCAACGCCGATTTCGCCGGATCGCGAGTGACTCCGGGGACGGGAGCCGACCTCGTGTGGTCGCCGACGACGTCGCAACCCGTCCTCCTGCAACTGATCAACGGCACGCACCGCCTGCTCCTCGTCGAGAACGAGGAGATGGGTAGCGCGGCAGTGACTGACGCGCTCGTCGCCGCCGCGCAGCGCGGTGTCGACGTCGAGGTGTGCATGACCAACTCCAGCAGCTGGGTATCCGCGTTTCGCGAGCTTGTCGCAGCCGGTGTTCACGTCAGGGTCTACTCGCCGAATGCTGCGTTGTACATCCACGCCAAGGTGCTGATCAGCGACCCGGGGACCAGCACGCAGGTCGCATTCGCAGGCTCCCAGAATTTCTCGACCACATCGCTGCGCTACAACCGCGAACTCGGCATCCTCGTGCACGCTGCCGCGTTGGTGCATCAGCTGAACACGATGCTGCAACAGGATTTCAGCGGCGCGACAGCGTGGGGCTAGAATGCGGACGTGCCCGGGCGTGTGCCGCTGGTGATCGTGGTCACGTCGCTCGTGGCGGCGTGCGGATCGACGGGCGCGCACAGCGCCACGACGTCTCCATCCCCTGCTCCATCGGTGGTCGCATCGGCGACGCCGGGTCCAACCCCGACGCCGGCGCCGAGTCCCTCGCCCACGCTTGACGTCACGCCACTCATCCCGGACCTCACCGCCGACGGCACGTTGCACCTGGTCCGTGAGGATGGGCTCACGACAGCCTCATTCCCGCCTTCCACGAGCCTGGAGCTCTTCTCGCCGCTCGGGAGCGATTTCCTCGGTGGGGCGCGGATCAATCAGCAGATCTCCTCGCTCGTCTCGATCCAGGCCGACGGAAGCCTCGACACGCTGCAAGCCATCACCGATCCGGGGACGTTCTCCGGCGCGATCGGCGCGCCCGACGGCCATGCATGGGCATGGCTGCAGGGACCCATCTACTCGAGCCTGTGCAACCGGGGCCTGAGCAGCGGCACGCTCGAGTTCGGGAGTCCGGGATCGCCGGCACATGCCGTCGCGCAGCTTCCCAACGCTGGAGCATCTGCCGGATGGGCGCTGGGTGGCTGGATCGGCGACAACATCTGGTTGGTGCGCACATCCGGCTGTCCCTCCACGAGCACCGTCACCACCGCCGCGTACACCATCAACGAGAATGGCGGTTCGCTGACATCCGTGCAGTCGGCTCTCGGAAGCGGCTGTGCGCTGACAGCCATGTCACTCGACGGCTCGATGTTGTGCGCGACGCAGCCGGCGAAGACCGCGGACATGACGTGGCGATTCGTCGGCGCGGGCGGGATGGTACGGAACTTCAGTGCAGCGTCGCTACCCGGCGTCTGCGCGGGGCATGGCACGCTCAAGGACTTCGAAGGTCTCACGCTTTCGCTCGACGGCACATACATCAGCATCGACGCGGGTTGCGCCGGGACAGTGCGATTCGATCAACTGTTCCTGATCGCGACCGCAACCGGCGCGGCCACACTGGTCAACACCCAGACCTATCTTGCCGCGAGCTCGTGGTTGCCTGATGGAACACTCATCTGCACGGATCTCAGCGACCCCATGGCAGCGCACTCGTATCTCGTGACGCCGGCTGGTGTCGTCACTCCGTTCGTCTCGGGCGATTCCGTCTGGACAGTCACTGACGTGATCTGGTAACGGCGTCTTTTTGGGGACGGAGCCGATGCCATCCTCGAGACGACTCGCGCCGAACCGCTGGCACAGCGCTCACGTCGACGCGCTGCCGGGCCGGCCTGCGGGCGTCGCGGGGAGCGGCGCCGGCATCCGCACCCGGCTGGGCCGGTCACTCTGAGCTGATCGCGGCGCCGCGCCAATGTCAGGTATAGTTGACATATGGCATACCTGCCGTCGACCGGCGCCGCGGACCGTGCCGTCGCGACCGTCCAGGACGCGCTCAACTCGTTGGAGACCGGGGAGCGTCTCCTCGCGCTCCGCTCGCTCGCCGTACTGGTCGGCGCGAAGCGGGCGTCGACGGTGCTGGCCGCACGAGCCGAGGGCATGAGCTGGGCGGATATCGCCGACCGGCTCGGGATGTCGCGCCAGTCGGTCTGGGATCGCTACGCCGCCGAGGACCGCGATCCCCCACCCCCGGCAAGGGGGCGGTCCGCTCGAGCCCGCACGGCGACCCACACCTTCTCGAGCTGTGCCGCATACAAAGCGGTCACCACCCGCCCGTGATCAGGAGAACCGATGGTCAATCCCGTTGACGACCGCACGTTTGACACCGAGGTCCTGGAGTCGGCGCTCCCGGTGCTCGTCGAATTCGGGGCGTCGTGGTGCCCGCCCTGCCGGATGATCGCGCCGGTCCTCGAGGACATCGCCGGCGAGCGTGCCGGCTCGATCCGCGTCGTCAGCATCGACGTCGACGCGAATCCCGTGACCCAGGCTCGCTACGGCGTCATGTCCCTCCCGACGATGTTGCTGTTCGTGCGCGGCACGCCGGTGCGCCAGGTGATCGGCTTCACGTCGAAGGGCCGGCTGCTCGCGGTCCTCGACGAGACGCTCGCGGTCGCGCCCGCCTGACCGAAACGCCGGCACAGGTCGCCGCTGTCAGATGACGATCGCGATCTTGACGCCGAGGAGGATCAGGGGCCACAGGATCACCGCAAGCGCCGCGGAGAGAATCGCCCCGATGGTCCCGACGTGGTCGAAGAAGTGATGCGTCGCCGCGACGATCACTCCGATCACGATCCAGATGAGCGGCAGCAACGAATAGCTCGATCTCCTCACGATGGATCACCTCCCGTGATGGTGGACACGACTTCGGATCGTTCGTGACGGTCCCCCGCTAGCACGGGCTGTCGCGGTCCGCGGCGACCCGTGCCTCCCAGTAGTGGAGGCGCCGTTCCAGCCGCTCCGCCTCGGAGAGGAGGATCTTCAGATCGGTCTCCTCAACCTCGGCGCGTGCGGGTCCTTCCATCGTCACGAGCCGCACCTCGGTCACGGTCAGCAGGCTGCGCTTGAACTCGACCAACTCCGTGTACACCTTCGCCCAGTGACGCGCGTCGTCGGGGTGGAGGGAGCTCTCGTCCTCGCCCGGGAGCAGACGGTCCGGTTCGACGGCATCCAGGGCGGCATCTGCGGCGTCCGCCGGATCAGGGCCGGCGATGCCCGCCCCGTGGTGGTCGTCAGTCGTCTTCATGGAACCTCATAGCTTTACCGACGTGAAATATGATATCGTAGGTATCAAGATGACAGGCCGACCCACATCAGGAGGTCCCGATGGCGCGTAAGTACACTCCGGTCACGCTTGATCTCAAGCCGGTGCCCGAGGCCCATCTGGAAGAGGCGGCCGCCTGTCCCCAGTGCGGCTCACGCATCACCAAGGTTCTCGGCCGCATGGGCCTGCGCCTGGTCTTCCGCTGCGACAAGTGCCTCGTCCGTTTCTTCCGGCAGCGCACCACGACGAGCGCCAGCTTCCTGTAGCCGCCAGCCGCGCGACCGCGCCCACCGGAAGGGTGGTGCCGCCGGCGCGCCGATGTACCGTCAACACGGAGATGACCGAACCTGTCGGAGCGCTGGTCACCACCACCGATGACGTTTCGCGTGTCGAGGCTCCCGGCGATTCGTTCGTGATCCGCGAGTGGTGGGGAAGCGGGCCGGCAGAGCTGCATGTGCACCACGCCGACGACGAGGCGTGGCATGACGCGAAGCGAGCCGTCTATGCGTCGCACGAGTCGGAGATGCTCGAGTAGGTCGAGAGGCGCACTCTCACGTGGTCCGCTGATCGGATCGCAACGCCCAACGCTCGTGGTCACGCCACGCTCCGTCCACCTTGAGATAGCGGGGTGAGAAACCCTCCTTCGTAAAGCCGAGACGCTGCACGAGGGCAATCGATCGAAGGTTACCGGGCTGGATGTTCGCCTCGAGCCGATGCAGGCCGAGGTCCCCGAACGCGGTCTCGATGACCGCGCGCAATCCCGCAGTCATGAGTCCGCGTCCGGCGTGTGAGACGAAGGCGCCATACCCCAGGTAGGCGGACTGGAATGCGCCCCGGACGATGTTGCTCACCGTGACGTACCCCGCGAGCGCGCCGCAGGACGCATGCCGGATCAGGTACGCCGCGTGGTCGTCTCGGGTCGCCTGCGCAAGATATGCGGCAAAGCGCTCGTGGGTATCCGGCGGTGCGATCCACGGGTGATGCAGCGTCCGGCTCGAACGGACGGCCGCGATGAAGGCGTCGGCGTCGGCCGCAACCGGGGTCGAGAAGAGCACCTCCACCGGTCGATTCTCTCTTCGGCGCGCACCTCCATGCTGTTCGGGGCTCCCCCGCCTCGGGAGGTACCGAGGCGTACTGTTGGGTGCCGATGAGTGAGCGGACGCGAGTGACCGACGTCATCAGGACCGACCACGCGTGGTTTCGCGCTCAGTTCGACGCGGTCAGGAAGGCGCGCGACGACAGAGACGAGCTCACGCGCATCTGGGCTGAGCTGGCGGCCCGGCTCGAGGTGCATGCCGCTGCCGAGGAGACCCTCTTCTATCCGCGGCTGCTCAAAGACGACCGCGATGCCGTGGACGACACGGAGGACGCGATCCGGGATCACAACGACATCCGGGACGGCATCCGGGATGCCGGCGAACACCCGATCGGCGACGACGGCTGGTGGAAGGGCGTCAAGGACACCGACAAGGCCAACACCGAGCACATGGAAGAGGAGGAAGCCGGCCCCCTCCAGGAGTTCGACTCGGTCGCGTCGGCCCGCGAGCAGGCGGAGCTGGCGGCCTCATTCGCGGCATTCGAGCAGGAGCATGCCGGTGCTCGAGGCATCTCCGTCGCGGACAAGGACCCTGAGCGGTACATCGAGGAGCATCTGCCCGAGCCCTCCTGACTATCGGCGACCTGACCAGCCTGGTCGCCCTGAGCGCGGTGTTCGACGCCTACGGGGTGATCGAGCTCCCACGGGTCGACGCCTGGCCGTCGAGCCCGATTCCGTAGCGAAGGAACAGGTGCGAGCGGTGCCGGCGGACGCTGCGGAGATCGAGTTGTGGCGCCGCACCCGGGGTGAACAGGGTCGCCTCGACGAGACCGAGCCGCTGCTCGGTCGCCGATCGCCCGAGGATCGTTGGTGCGAGCGTCAGGAAGAGGTCATCGACAAGCCCGGCGCGCAGTAACTGTCCGAGCACGGACGGACCACCTTCCGAGAGGATCGCCAGGTCTCCGTCCTTCCGAAGCTCCTCGACGACCCGGTGCATCGACAGGCTCGAGTCGTCCCCGAGGGAGCGGACCGCAACCCCGGGGCCGAGCCTGCCGCGCAGACGGGCGGCACCGGCATCACCCGTGAAGATCACGGTCCCGGGCAGCAATCCCGTGTGCTGCACGTCGAAGTCGCCGCCGGCGCTGATCAGCGCGAGTCGGGGGATCGGCCGGCGTCCGAGAAAGCGGCGCAGCGCCGCGTACTCCTCCGCCGCGGCTGGAAACACATGCTCCGGCGTCCAGCGATGACCGGGGCTTCCCCGCAGCGTGCCGGCGCCGAGGAGCACTGTGTCCGCGCACGCCCGAAGAAGTCCCATGAGGAACCGGTCCGCAGGTGAATCCCCGCTGATGAGGCCGCCCGCGGAAGGCAGCTCCGGCCCGAAGGAGACAACACCGTCGACCGACTCGACGAAGTTCGCGTACAGACACGGCGACCCGAATCCGAGCGTTCCCGCGTACGCCGTGGCGAGGCGCTCGGGCAGCGCGTACACAGGAAGATCCGCACTCTCCTCGAGCAGCTCGAAGGACGGGAGATCTCCGGGCGACGCCGGCGCCACGCCTATGACCGATGCTCCCTACACAGCGCGGTGAACTCCGCTCGCAGTGCCGGGTCCTCGTCGTAGTGGCCGCGCCAGTACGTGGTGCGCGTGCTCGACTCGGTTTCGCGCACGCCGCGCATCTGCGTGCAGAGATGCACCGCCTCGAGATGCACGGCCACCCCGTGCGGTTCGAGGATGTGGACGAGCGCGTCGGCGAGCTGCTGCCCGATACGTTCCTGGACCGTGAACCGTCTCGCGAACAGACGAACGAGGCGGGTCAGCTTCGACAGTCCGAGGATGTGCTCGTGCGCGATGTACCCGACGTACGCGCGCCCGTAGAACGGGAGCGAGTGATGCTCGCAGAGTGAGAAGAACGGGATCGGCCCCTCCACGACCTGACTGATACGACAGTCGGAATCGCCGTGACATTCGGTCGGGAACGCGGTGACGATCTTCTCGTCGCCCTCGTACCCGTCGGTGGCATCGAAGAGCGCGCGAACAAAACGCCGTGGCGTGTCAGCCGTCGACGGCGAACCCGCGGCCATGCCCATCGCCTCGAAGATCTCAGCCATGTAGCGTTCGAACCGCACCCACTGCTCGGCGGTGATGCCACGCGGCGCAGTCGCCTCCCACGACCATCCCGCTCCCCTGCCGGGCGCGGGTCCGAGGACGTCGAGGTGCGACGTTCGGGTGATCGCGCTCTTGCGTGTGACCACGTCAGTGCAACGGGATCGCGGGCTTGACCGACACGCGGCCGCCATCCTCGCGGACGACCAGTTGCGGCTGATCGAAGGTCGCCGGGCCACCTTTCACAGCGCCCGTGCACACGTCGAAGATCGAACCGTGCCACGGACACGTGACCCGGCCGCTCTCCAGGGTCCCCTCGTCGAGCGGACCGCCGGCGTGAGAGCACACGGCCCCGATTGCACAGAGCTTGCCCTGCTGCCGCACCATCAGCACGGGGAGGTCCTCGACCATGACGCGGCGCAGCTCGTTCTCCGGAAACGCATCGGCGGCTCCGACGTCGACGAAGTCCTCCGCACCTTCGTAGAAGGCATTGCGGTTCACCGCCGTGCCCATCGAGAAGACGACGTGGCCGCCGACGTACGCGCCGAGCACCGCAAGCACGAGACCGGCCGATGCCAGCCCCACTGCGACGGGATGCGCGCCCGGTCCACCGAGCCAGCGGAGGAAGACCGAGACAACTTCCACGACGGCGACGAGCGTCATGGTCAGCCCGTGAGTGAGCGCGAGGCGGCGCTCATGGCCGAACGTGTCGTGGAAGTCCGTGTACCCGGTTGCGACAGCGCCCAGTGCCGCGATGACGCCGACCAGCAACGCGACATCGCCCGCCCCGGATGGAACGAAATGCCCGAAGATCGCCAGGTAGTCGAGAACGACGCCGGCCGTCCACGCGCCGATCGGGAGATCGGTGATCGCCGGGTGCAGCGGATGGCCGAGCACGGTCGTTCCATGCAGCAGGTTCTGCAGCGCCCGCCCAGGCGCCCCGAGGCCCTTGTAGATGGCCCCGGTGACCTTCTGGATGAAATCCGCGAGTCGCTCCATCCAGTTTTGGCGGCGGACCAGACGATCGATGAAGCTCTCGGACATGCTGACCTCCTTGGACTCGCCGGGGATCACGGGCTATAAAACTGAAGTATACTTGTTTTAGAGAATCCCATCGACACAGCGACCAGTCGAGGAGTACCTGGGACATGGATCATCGGCAGAAGGCGCCGGACGGCGTTGGCGCTGCGATTGCCGCCCTGGACGACCCGACGCGCCGTGCCCTGTATCGATATCTCGCCGATGCACGCGATGCCGTGAGTCGCGATGAGGCCGCCGCAGCATTGCGTCTGCCGAGAGCCACGGTCGCCTTCCACCTCGACAAGCTTGCCGAGTCGGGGCTTGTCGACGTCGCCTTCCGCCGGTTGAACGACCGGGCCGGACCCGGCGCCGGGCGCCCGTCGAAGCTGTATCGCGTGTCGACCAACGCGGTCGATCTCTCGATCCCGCCTCGCCGGTACATGCTCGCCGGCGAGATCCTCACGTCCGCGCTCGACGCGATCCCGCCGTCCACCGCTGAGACAGCCGTCCGCCGGGCTGCGATCGCGCAGGGCCGTGCCGCCGCGGGATCCTTCCGCACAGGCGTTCCGGATCCGACGTTGCTCGCCGCGCTCGCGTCGCTCGGCTACGAGCCGGAGGCGGATGAGCGTGACGAGATCGCGTTGCGGAACTGTCCCTTCCACGCGCTTGTTCAGCAATCGGAGCAGCGAACCTGCTCGATGAACCAGGCATTCCTGGAGGGCGTCCTCGAGGGCCTCGGCGATGCGGACCATCGCGCGGAGCTGGCGCCTGTGCCGGGGCGCTGTTGCGTTCGGTTGACGCGAACCCGTGCGGGAACAACCGTCGCCGCGTAGCCGCGAACCACGCAGGCCGCGGCGAACCGAGCGAGCCCCGGGCTGCAACGGCGAGTCACGGTGAGCGCAACCCGCGCTCAGCAGAGGGTCGGCCGACCTGAGTCGCTTCCGTCAGCCGGCGCGCACCGGTGGCGGGCCGGCGCGTGCGATCTGCGCGACCTTCGATTGCGTCGCCCCGGGAGCCACGGCCTCGAGAATCCATGTGACACCGGCATCCTCGAGCGCCGCGACTGTGTCCCGCACTGTCGACGCGTGGTGAGCAGCGAGGGCGATCCGCACGACGATATCCATGTCCGGCGGCGCGCCGAGCGTGTCGAGTGCCTCGCGAATCGCAACGATCTCAGCTGGATCCGGAGCCTGCGGCGGCCCGGAGCCGGCGAAGATCGGAAAACATCCCTGGAGTGTCGCGATGCGAGCCAGTGGTTTTCGTCGCGGCCAGCGAACGGCGCCCCAGAGCGGGAGTGGGTCCTGTCGAGGCCGCGGCAGGAACGCACTGCTGTTCACGGTGAAATGCCTGCCCTCGAAATGCACGTCCGCTCCTGAAAGGAGCTCACGGAGCAGCGCGAGGGACTCGTCAAGCACCTCGCCGCGCACCACCGGATCCACCTCCTCGCCAAACGAGCTGAATTCAGTCCAGCCGTCGTCACCGAGCCCGATCCCGCCGATGAGGCGGCCGTCGGAGAGCTGATCCAGCGTCGCCATCTGACGCGCGAGGACCCACGGCCGGCGGCGTGGCAGCGGCGTGACCATGGCACCGAACCGAATGCGGGTGGTTGCGACCGCGATCGCTGCCATCGTGATCCATGCATCGGCAACCGCCATGCCGGGATGGGCGAGCATGTGGTCCCACAGAAAGACACCGTCCCAACCGGCATCCTCAGCCAGGGTTGCCGCGGACGCGACAACCTTTGGGTCGGCGAGCTCTGCAAATGGCGGCAGGAACAGCCCGAAGCGCACGGCGCGACTATCGCCCTATTGCAACGTGCATTCAGTGCCCATACACGGACACGTGGTTGCGGCTCAGCGACGTCAACGGCTCACGCTCCCACCCGCCGAAGCGATCCACCAGACGAAGACCCGCGATGCGGGCCATGAGGTCGAGCTCGCTCGGCCACGCGTAGCGCGCCACGATGGGAAAGAGCTGCACGCCCGCCGCGGACAGCACCACATGACTCTCGTCGAGCCGCTGGTCGATCGGATCATGCCGGCCGACATCGAAGGTGACCTGGTGGACGTCGACCTGCTCCGCATCCACGTACTGGTTGTCGCGAAGTCGGTGCAGATATGACGGTACGAACGCCTCGACGACGAAGAGCCCGTCATCCGTGAGGTGCTGCGCCACGTTCTCGAAGCAGCGGACCTGATCCTCCTGCGTGAGGAGATTGAACAGCGTGTTGAACACGAGGTAGATCAACCGGTAGGTGCCGTCGACGGGAACATCGGCGAGGTCGCCCATCGTTACCGACAGCTGGTCGCCACCAGGCTTTGCACGAAGTCTGGCCACCATTGCGGTCGAGAGGTCGATGCCGTCCACGCGGAGGCCGCGCGCAGCGAGTGGCAGGGCGATCCGCCCCGTTCCGATCGCAAGCTCGAGCGCCGGACCGCCCCGCGCGAGGTCGGCGAGCAGCGCGACAGTCGCGTCCTCATCGCCGCGCAGCTCGTCGTCGTAGGTCTCCGCTGCCGGCTCGTCGAAGCTGTCCATCGGGCGATAGTCCTTCACGGCAGCCAGTTATCCCACAGAGGCGGCCCAGCCGGCACCCTGCCCGATGTCACCCCGAGGTGTGACCCACGAGCTCGAACGCCTCCCACATCGACGCGTACCGCCCGTGTCGCGCAAGCAGCTCGTCGTGCGAGCCCTCCTCGGCGACCGCGCCACCGTGGAGGACGATGATGCGGCCGGCCGCTCGCGCGGTCTGGAGACGATGCGCGATCACGACCGTGGTGCGGCCGTGCGACACCTCCTGCATCGCGGCGGCGACGTGGGCTTCGGTAACGAGGTCGAGGTTGGATGTCGCCTCATCCAGGAGGAGCAGCGCCGGATCCACCAGTTCCGCGCGGGCAAGTGCGATGAGCTGGCGCTGGCCTGACGAGAGCGAACGGCCGCGCTCGGACAGCTCGTGGTGATAGCCACCGGAGAGACGCGCGATGAAGTCGTGTGCCCCGACCGCGCGCGCCGCTGCCTCGACACGCGCGTCGCCGGCGTCCGGCCGGCCGTAGGCGATGTTGTCGCGGATCGTGCCCGAGAAGAGGAATGCCTCCTGCGGCACGTACCCGAGCTGATGCCGGAACGACCGCAGGTCGAGTGTTCTCAGGTCGTGTCCGTCGACCTGGACGCTGCCCGTATCCGGGTCGTAGAAGCGCGCGAGCAACTTCATCACCGTCGACTTGCCCGCCCCGGTCTCTCCCACGAGCGCAACCGACTCCCCCGCGGCGACGTGCAGGTCGATGCCGCGCAACGCCTCGTGCGGTTTGCGCCACTCCGCATCCTTCGAGCGCAGCATCCGGTCGTCCGCCGGGCCACGCCGCCGGACTCGCTCCGCGAAGGGCGCCTCACCGCCGACGCCGATCGGGTAGGAGAAGTGCACATCGGTGAGTGTCAGGTCGCCGCGCAGCCGGCCGACCGCCATGGGTGCCGCCGGGTCCGGGGTGATGGTGTCGAGTTGCATCAGCTCAGCGATGCGACCGACGGAGACACGCGTCTGTTGCCAGGCGTCGAACACCTGCGAGAGCTGCTGGATCGGCGAGAAGAACAGGTCGATGTACAGGAGGAACGCGATCAGCGCTCCGGCGGTCAGATGGCCGGTCGCGATCAGTTGCGCGCCGACGCCGAGCACGATCGCATCCGCGACCGCGGACACGAACTGCACGAAGGGGAAGTACACCGCCACCAGCCGCTGCGCCGCCACGCGCGCGTCGAGGTAGCGTCCCCCGAGCCGGTGGAACTGCTGATTGGCGGCGTCCTCGTGCACGAACGCCTGCGCCTCGCGCACGCCGGAGAGGCCTTCCTGAAAGTCGGCGTTGACAATCGCGATCCGCTCCCTCGACATGCTGTACAGACGCGCCGCCTTCTTGCGGAACACGACGGTCGCGACGGCAAGCGGGATCGCCACCGAGAGCGTGCACAGTCCGAGGTCGGTGTTGATGACCACGAGCGCAACCCCGACGCCGACGAACGTCACCATGGAGACGAGTGCTGAGAGCAGTCCATTCTCGATCAACGACTCGAACTGATCGACATCCGTGGTCATGCGCGTCATGATCCGGCCGGCCATCTCGCGCTCGTAGTAGTCGAGTGAGAGGCGCTGCAGCTGCGCCCAGATGCGGATGCGCAGCGACAGCATGATGCGCTGCGCCGCGCGACCCGTCACGAAGGTCTCGCCGATCTCGTCAACCAGGTCCACCAGTGTCGCCACAAGGAAGACGCCGGCGGCAGCGAAGAGCACGGTGGACGACCCCTTCGACACGCCGTTGTCGATACCGATGCGCACCATGATCGGACCGGCGACGGTCATCAGCCCATCGATGACGACCAGAGCGAGGCCGAAGAGCAGCGGGCGCCGGAACTCTCGAAGCAACCGCGTCAGGCTGAATTCGCGGTCGCGACGGGACTCGCGGTCAAGGTCGACCTTCGCGACATCGCGGACGGGACGGAGACGCGCCACCCGGGCGAGCAGCTCCGGGGTCGGCGCGAGGTTCCGGCGCCATCCGCCGCCGCTTCCCGCAAGACCGGGCCCGAGGCTCGGCGCCCCGACCGTGTGCGCGGTCGCCGTCCTCTTCGAGGGTTGACCAAGCTCCCCCCATGCGGAGGCGGTGGTCCCGTCCGGCCTCCGCGGCGTCGTGATGCGGGCCAGGGCCTCGATCGAACCACCGATCTCATCGGCCTCGTCCTCGGCCAGACCCGACATGAGCGTGCGATAGACCGCGCTGCGCGCCATGAGATCGTCATGCGTGCCCTGCTCGACGACCCTGCCGTCATCGAGCAGCACGATGCGGTCCGCAAGGTGGAGCGTCGAGCGACGGTGCGCGATGAGCAGGGTGGTGCGGCCGGCCATGACTCCGCGCAGCGCGTCGTGCACCTCGGCCTCGATCCGCGCGTCGATGGCGCTGGTCGCGTCGTCGAGGATGAGGATGCGCGGGTCATAGAGGATCGCGCGCGCGAGCGCGATCCGCTGGCGCTGACCACCGGAGAGCGACAACCCTCGCTCACCGACCGTGGTCTCGTAGCCGCGTGGCAACTCGATGATGAACCCATGCGCCTGCGCCGCCCGGGCGGCAGCCTCGATCTCCTCGTCGGTCGCGTCGGGACGTCCGTACGCGATGTTCGCGCGCACCGAATCGGAGAAGAGAAAGCTCTCCTCGAACACGACGCCGACCTGCCGTCGAAGCGAGTGCAGTGTGACGCCGCGCAGGTCGTGCCCATCCACGGCGACGGTTCCCTCGGTCGGGTCGTAGAAACGGGACACGAGCATCGCGAGCGTCGATTTGCCGCTGCCACTCGGCCCGACGATGGCCACACGCTCTCCGGGCGCGAAGCGAAGATCGACACCGCGGAGGACCGGCTCACGGTTGCTGTACTGGAAGTGCACATTCGAGAAGGTGATCGCACCGCGAGCGGTGGGAAGCTCGACGGCGCTCGGTGAGTCGGTGATTGCCGACGGCATGTCAAGCAACTGGAAGATCCGCTCGAGACCGGCACGCGCCTGCTGGCCGACGGTGAGGATGCCTGCGAGCTGACGAGCGGGCGCAATCAGCTGCGTGACATAGGTCGAGAAGGCGAGGAAGGTGCCGAGCGAGATCTGCCGGCGCAGCACCAGCCATCCACCGAGCGCGAGGATCGCAACCTGCGCGAGAGTCGGAATCGCCTCGAGCAGCGGTTGATATCGCGATTGCAGTCGAACCGCCCGCATCTGCGATCCGTAGAGCACCTTGGCGGCGTCCGCGACGCGCTCGAGCTCGCGATCCTCCTGACCGAACGCCTTGACGACGCGGACGCCGTTCAGGTCCTCGTCGACGACCTGCACGAGATCCCCCTCCCGCTGTTGCGCATCCCACGTTGCGGGGAAGATGCGCCAGCGCATGCGATACGAGACTACGAGCACGCACGGCACGATGACCACGCTCACCAGGGCGAGCAACGGCGACAGGTACAGCATGACGGCGAGCGACAACACCGTGAGCAGCACGTTGCTGCTCATGATCGGGAAGAAGCCGAGCAGACCCTGGATGAGCGTGGAGTCCGAGTTCGCCCGCGCCACCAGTTGACCGGTCGGCATCCGGTTGAGGTTGTCGAAGTCCAGCGACTGCAGATGGTCGTGCATCGCATTGCGCAGGTCGTACTGGACCGCGAGCGCCATCCTTCCGCCCCGATAACGGCGCACGTATGCGAAACCGAAGCTCGCGGCCGCAAGCGCGACGAGCAGTACGAGCCACGGCCAGAGCGGCGACGTGTGCTGCACGATCACGCCGTCGACGATCTCGCGGGCGACCAGTGGCACTGCGGTCTGGGACACGCTGCCGAGCATCGCCGCGCCGAGTGACAGGAGCACGTCGCTTCGATGTCGCAGGGTGTAGCCGGCGAGGCGCCGGATCCAGCCCGGCTTCGCGGCGGCGTCAGTCAACGGGACTCAGATTCTTGCGATCCACTCACAACGCTTCAGACAACTGTCTCAAGGATACCGATCGCACCGTGACGGGCGGCCCCGCGCCGCTGTGCGAGGATGATTCGATGGTGGACGCACTGCTGACCCGGCTCCTGGAGGCACGAAGCGCCGTCCTCGCCGACGTCGCCTGCGACGGCACCGAGGTCCTCATCCGGGGCGACGACACGGGAAGCATGCAGGTCTACCGACTCCGGCTGCCGGGTGGCGATCTCACCGCGGTGACGTCGCTCACCGAGCCGGTCGCGGCGGCCAGGTATATCCCCGGCACCGCCGACGCGGTCGTCGCCGTCGACACCGGAGGTGACGAGAACTACCAGCTCTGGCGCGTCGACCTCGGCGGCGGGAGCCTCCGTCCACTCGTGGTCGAAGCGGGCGTGAAACATGATCTTGGCGACGTGAGCCGCGACGGACGTCTCGTCGCCTTCACGTCGACCCGTCGCAACGGCGTCGATTTCGACGTCCATGTGCTCGACCTCGTGGATGGCACGAACCGGGTCGTGCTCGAGGGCGGTGCCAACACCGTCGAGTCCTTCTCACCCGACAGCCGGTGGCTGACGGTGTTCCGGCTCGACGGCGAGGTCGCGCTGAGCGGCGACCTGGTGCTCATCGACATCACCGACGGCAGCGTGCGCACGGTGGTCGCGCGCGACGGCGCGGGCACCGCCCATGCAACGTCGTGGTATCCGGATTCGTCGGGATTCCTGTTCAGCACCGACTCGGGACGTGATACGGCAGCGATCGCGCGCTACGACGTCGAGAGCGCGTTGTGGAAGTACGTGATCGAGAGTCGCTGGGACACCGAGGCAAGCCTCAGCAGCGATGGCCGGGCGGCGCTCGTTGTCCATGCGGAGGACGCGATCACCCGGCTTCACCTCTACGACACCGAGACGTTCACCACGACCGGTGAGCTGCAGTTGCCGGACGTCGGCGCCGGCTTCGCCATCCCGCTGGTGCCACGACCACGACTCTCGCCGGATGGTTCGAACGCACTGTTGACATTCACATCGGCAGCAAACCCGCTGACACCGATTCGCATCGACACTGGCGGAGCGCGCACGGCGGTGCGCCTGCTCCCGGAGTCGGATGCGGTCCCGGCGGACCTGTCAGTCACGCCGGAGCTCCACCGGATCGCCTCCTTCGATGGCGAGGAGATCACGTACTTCCTCTACCGACCCGGCGCCCTCAACCCGCCCGCAGTGGTCGTTGTGCACGGGGGACCGGAGGCACGCTTCGTGCCTCGGTACGATCCGTTCATCCTGCGGATGGTGGCGGCGGGGATCGCCGTCGTCGCCCCCAACGTCCGAGGATCCGCCGGGTGGGGACGGCGCTTCACCTCACTTGACGATCGCCGCCTGCGGCTCGACTCGGTTCGAGACCTCAGCTCGCTGCACGCCTCGCTGACCGAACGGGACATCGACACGAACCGCGTCGCCGTCATGGGCGCCTCGTACGGTGGCTACATGACGCTCGCCGCGCTCGCGTTCTTCCCGGAGCTGTGGGCGGCGGGCATCGCGACCGTCGGCATCAGCAGCCTGCTCACCTTTCTCGAGAACACGTCGCCCTACCGGCGCCGGTTCCGCGAGGTGGAGTACGGGTTCCTCGACACCGACCGCGACTTCCTCATCGAGGCGTCGCCCATCACCCGCGTCGACGACATGCGCGCGCCGCTGATGCTGATCCATGGCGCCAACGACCCGCGCGTTCCCGTCGGCGAGGCGCGTCAGCTCCATGAGCTGCTGCGCGCTCGAGGCGTCGAGAGCGAGTTGCTCATCTACGAGGACGAGGGACACGGACTCGCGAAGCGCGTGAACCGCCTGGACGCATACCCGCGGATGTTCGATTTCCTGCGCCGGCACCTCGGCGTCTGACGACGTCCGGGACTCAGGCGGGAAACTCGCGTCCCAGGAAGGCTTTCGTCTCCTCCCATGCCCGCGCGGCAGCCTCGGGATGATGAAACATCGCGGCGTTGTGGTTGTCGAACGCGTGGTTGGCGCCGCTGTGCACGTGGAACTCGGTGTGCGGACGTCCTGCAAACGCCACGCGAACCGCTTCCCGCTGTTCAGCGCTGATGTATTCGTCCGCGTCGCCGAACTCGAAGAGCACCGGGCACCGCACGCTGTCCGCCTTGTCGAGCGCGCTCGGGATCGCCGAGCCGTAGTAGCAGACCGCCACGTCGGGGTCGGCATCGGCCGCGACCAAGTACGCGATGCCACCGCCGAGACAGAAGCCGATGATCCCCGCGCGCGCGTCACGCACCTCGGGCACCGTGCGAAGGTGGTCGAGCGCTGCGACGGCGTCGCCGACCGCTCGCGGCACGTCAAGGCGCTGCATCATGCCGAACGCCTGTGGCAGCGAATCGGGCCGGCGCTCGTCGAGTGCGACGTCGGGTTCGATCCGTGAGTAGAGTGCGGGCGCCAGCGCGACATATCCCAGGCCGCTGAGGCGCGTGCACACACCCTTGATGTAGTCGGTCAGACCGAAGATCTCCTGGATCACGATGATCCCCGCACCGGTGCCGGCGTCGGGGATCACGAGATGGCCGGTGAACTCGTGTCCATCCTCGGCCCGGATGCGCTCCTCACGAACCTGCGCCACGCGCGGAGCATACAACGCTGACGCGAAGGAGCCCCCGGCCTATGGTCTCATGCGTCTCGCGAGCGAAGCGGTAGAACGCTTCGCGCGTCGACGAGCAGCGAGTCGCACACCAGTGCCACACACCGGGATCGCTGCGCCGGATCCATGAAGGCGGGGTCGGCATGTCCGAGCCCCATCATCATCGCGGAGACGTCGGCGATGGTCACGTCGGGACGTACGCGTCCGGCCTGCTGCGCCCGCTCGAAGAGGGCACCGACGGCCACCAGGAGGTCGGCGGAGATCTTCCGTTTCGCCGCAACAAGATCAACGCCCACGTCGGCCATCGCGTCGGCGAGCGCCTTGAAATCCGCAAGCTCATCGCTCATCCGGCGCACGAACGTGACGAAGGCATCGCCCGGGTCGTCGGCGCCGGCCGCCTCACGAGCGGCGACGACGAGCGGTGCGATCCGTGCGACGAGCAGCGCCTCGAGCAGCGCTCCCTTGTTCGGAAAGTTTCGATACACCGTGCCCACGCCCACCTTTGCCAGTTGTGCGATCTCGTCAACGGACACATCGACGCCGCGCGCGGCGAAGAGGGTGTCGGCAGCCTCGAGCACGCGCTGACGGTTGCGCTGGGCGTCGGCTCGGAGATGACGCTCGGATTCAGCCGGCGCGGTGTCGTGCCGCTCCGCCCCTGCGCTCACGGTTGTCATCGGTCGTCCACCCTGGATTTGACAAGCGGAACCATCGCTCCGTATAGTACCCCACAACCGGAGCCTACGCTCCGATTCTACCCCCATCTGAGGACGACCGCATGCAGACCCGTCGGTACAACCCCTGGCTCGTCCTCGTGATCGTCGGACTCGCGCAGTTCATGGTGATTCTCGACGCGACGATCGTGAACGTCGCGCTTCCGTCGATCCAGCGCAGCCTCCACTTCTCCGTCGACAGCCTGCAGTGGATCGTCAACGCGTACACGCTCGCGTTCGGCGGCTTCCTGATGCTCGGCGGCCGCGCGGCTGATCTGATCGGCCGGCGCCGGCTGTTTCTCCTCGGCATCGTGCTGTTCACGGGCGCTTCGCTGATGAACGGGCTCGCCGGGTCTGCGGGCATCCTCGTCGCAGGTCGCGCGCTGCAGGGACTCGGCGGAGCGCTCGTCTCCCCCGCCGCCCTGTCGGTGCTCACCACCACGTTTGCGGAGGGCAAGGAGCGCACGACGGCGCTCGGTGTCTGGAGCGCGGTCGCAGTCGGTGGCGGCGCAATCGGACTCCTGCTCGGCGGCGTGTTGACGAGTGCGTTCTCGTGGCAGTGGGTGTTCTTCGTGAACGTGCCCGTCGGTGTGATCGCGATCCTGCTCGCGCTCCGGTTCGTTCCGGAGAGCCGGGTTGAGAATGCGCGCGGTGGTGTCGACGTCCTCGGCGCGGTTTCGGTGACCGGCGGTCTCGTCCTGCTCGTGTACGCGCTCGTCAACGCTCAGACCGCAGGCTGGGTGTCGGTGACCACGCTCGGGCTCAGCGCCATCGCGGTGGCACTGCTCGCCGCCTTCGTCGTGCTCGAGCTCCGGTTGCGTCATCCCCTCGTCCGGCTCGGCATCTTCCGGATGCGGTCCATCACCGGCGCCAACCTCGCGATGCTCCTCGTTGCCGCGGGCATGTTCGCGCTCTTCTACTTCGCATCGATCTACGTGCAGGAGGTGCTCGACTACAGCGCGCTGCGCGCCGGTCTCGCCTTCCTGCCGGTCACCGGCGGGATCATCGTCGGTGCCGGGTTGTCTCAGCAGTTGATCCGCCGAATCGGCGTTCGCAGGGTCGGGTTCATCGGGATGGCGATCGCGGCGACGGGACTCATGATCCTGAGCCGGATCCCCGTGCACGGCACGTACCTCGGCGATCTCCTGCCCGGCCTCATGGTCATGGCCGTCGGGATGGGCCTCACCTTCGTGCCGATCACGCTCATCGCAACGACCAACGTCGAAGAGCACGACGCGGGTCTCGCATCCGGTCTGCTCAACACGTCGCAGCAGCTCGGCGGCGCCATCGGGCTCGCGGTGCTCTCGACGCTTGCCGCGAACACGACGGCGAATACGCTGGCCGGGCTCGGCCACGTGCCGAGTCCTGCCGACGGCGTGTCGGCGCTCGTCTCCGGATTCCATGTGGCGTTCCTGGTCGGTGCCTTCCTGATGCTGGGCGGTGCGGTCATCCTCGCGGCCACCGTGCGCCGTCGCGATGTCACCAGGATCGATGAGGTTCCGGCCACTCCGGCCCTTGCCGCGTAGGCGCTCGAACGCGCCGGTGGTAGGCTCGGAAGCACCCAGGCAACCGAGCGCAGGAGTGGACTCTGTCATGTCCCTGTACGAAGCCCCGGTCAAGACTCTCCACGGCGAGCCCGCATCGCTCGCCGACCATCAGGGTGAGACCCTGCTCATCGTGAACGTCGCATCGCAGTGCGGCAACACCCCGCAGTACGCGCAGCTCGAGGAGTTGCAGCGGCGCTACCAGGGCCGGGGGTTCACCGTGCTCGGGTTTCCCTGCAACCAGTTCGGCGGCCAGGAACCCGGCACGGCCGACGAGATCGAGCGGTTCTGCTCGGAGAACTACGGAGTCACCTTCCCCGTCTACGAGAAGATCGAGGTGAACGGCCCGAACCGCAACCCGCTGTACCGGGTGCTCACCGAGATCCCCGACGCGCAGGGCAGGGCCGGCGACGTGAAGTGGAACTTCGAGAAGTTCCTCGTCTCCCCCAAGGGCGAGGTCGTGGCCCGTTTTCGCGCCAAGGTGCTTCCCGACGCACCGGAGGTGACCGAGGCAATCGAGGCGCAACTGGCGCCTCAGGAACAGCCTCGAGGTAACCGATGACGAAGATACACACGTACGACGTGGAGCTCACGTGGACCGGAAACACCGGAACCGGTACGAGCGCCTACGGTGCGTTCGAGCGATCCGTCGACGCATCGGCGGAGGGCAAGCCCGTGATCCCCGGCTCAGCGGATCCCGCGTACCGCGGCGCTCGGGATCGGTGGAACCCCGAGGAGCTCCTGGTCGTGTCGCTCTCGCAGTGCCACATGCTCTGGTACCTCGTGCTCTGCGCCAAGGAAGGCATCGTCGTGACCCGCTATGTGGACCACGCGTCCGGGACGCTCGCCGAGACCGCGGATGGCGGTGGTCACTTCAAGGAGGTGGTGCTCCGGCCCGAGGTGACGATCGCGACGGCGGACGGCGCCGAGCGTGCGGTCGCGCTGCACGAGCGTGCGCACGACCTCTGCTTCGTGGCCCGGTCGGTCAACTTCGCGGTGCGTACCGACCCGACGATCGTCGTCGCCGGCTGAGCCTTCGAAACCGCCCGGGGAACGGTGCGTCATCTCCAGCACGTGACGAGATCGCTCTTCGCCCGAGTCTCCGCGCATGCTCCCCCGGCGGAAGGCCTCGGCCGGTGGTGGCTCAGCTTGCCGCGATCGCTCCGGCGACGAACACGAGCGCCAGGTACGCAAGCGAGAAATGGAACAGCAGCGCGGCCGCGCGTGGCGTTCCATTGACCCGGGCCCATCCGGCAAGCGCGAGGTAGCAGACCCCGAGGAATCCCACGGCGACGGCGTACCCGCCGCCGAACACCAGCCCCGGCAACAGGCTCGCGACCACGAGCGCGATCGTGTACAGGATGATCCGGCGGTAGGTGCTTGCGGTGCTGATGAGCCCCGGGAGCATCGGCACGTTCGCCGCCCGATAGTCCTTGCGCAGGAGCAGTGCGAGCGACCAGAAGTGCGGCGGAGTCCAGAGGAACACGACTGCGAACAACGCCAGCGCGGGCCACCCGACGTCCCCGCGCACGGCGGCCCAGCCGACGAGTGGCGGAAAGGCACCCGCAGCTCCGCCGATGACGATGTTGAGCGGGGTCGTGCGCTTCAGCACCATCGTGTAGATGAAGACGTAGAAGACGGCGCCGCCGAGCGCAAGTGCCGCGGCCACTGCGTTCACCGCGAGGATGAAGACGATCACCGATGCCGTGATCAACGACCCGCCGAACGTGAGCGCCTGCCAGGGCACGATCCGTCCCGATGGAAGAGGGCGGGTGCAGGTTCGAGCCATGACGCGGTCGATGTCGCGGTCGTACCAGCAGTTGATGGCGCCCGACCCGCCCGACGCGAGCGCGCCACCGAGCGCCGCCCAGAAGACGAGGGCGAGCGATGGAATGCCCCGGGCGGCCATCACCATCGTCGCGACCTCGGTGATCACGAGGAGCACGATGATGCGAGGCTTGGTGAGGCTCAGATAGTCGCGAGCGACCGAGCGAACGTGCGCGAGCGAGCGCGACGCGACCACCGCACCGTCCAGCGTGGTCACGGCGTCAGCGGGGGTCATGATCTCGGCGCTCGACTGCATCCTCTCTCCTATGCGCTCGCGCTCTGCGCACCGAGCAGCAATGTCAGCTCGGTGTTGAAGTCCGCGACGCTCATCGTCCCGAGCGCCCCGAGCACCACGTCTGCCACCTTACCCTGCGCGTCCAGGAAGACGAGGGCCGGCGCCGACGGGACCCGGTAGTCCACCGCCAGTGTCGCCTGGGTGTCCGCGATGCTGGGATACGGCACCTTGAGCTTCGACTGGAATGCAAGCGCGTCCTTCGTGTCGTCGCGGAGGTCGACGCCGAGAAACTCGACACCTCGAGCCGACCACTTCTCGTCGGCGCTGTTCAACTCGGGCTGCTCGTCGTGGCACGGGCCGCACCAGGACGCCCAGAAGATCAGCACCACGGGATGCCCGTGGAACGACGTGATGCTCACGTCCTTGCCGGTCAGGGTCGGTCCTCCGGACGCGGTCACCGCCGCCGGCTTCGCAGCCGCATGTGCACTCCCGCACGCAACCAGGCACACGCCCGCGGCGCCGAGGGCAACGAGCCGGCGCATCACCTCGGCGTTGCCGCAACCGATGCCGCGCCCCGGTCGACGACGTCGAACCACAGGATGCCGAGATACAGTAACGCAATCAGGAACGGCGTACCGCCGGGCACCCACATCACGCCCGCGGCGATCTGTTGATCCGCGAGCAGGCTCATTCCCCCGGTCGGGGCGGGATACGCGTAGAGCGGAAGGCTGGCGTAGCCGATGATGACCGCGAGCACCCAGCTGACGCCCATCCCGGCGAGCACCACGATACCGCGCCCCAGGAGCGAGAGCCTGCCGGGCACCTGCACGGGGCTGATCACCTGATCCCAGAACAGCAACCCGAGCACGAGGAACGTCAGATGCTCGAGATCGTGCACCGAAGCGATCCGCAGCGTGTCGTTGTACACCGTCGGGATGTGCCAGAAGAACATGTTCGCGCTGAAGAGCACCACCACGACGGCCGCAGCTCTCCACCCCGAATGCAGCACGCGCATGAGGCGCGCGGGACCTGTCTGGCCGATCTCGATCGGGCGACCCTGGGCCGCGAGGTACCCGGCCCACGCGGTGCGGAAGGGATCTCCCATCAGGATGAGCGGCGGCGCCACGAGGAGGAGCAGCACGTGCTGGAGCATGTGGTCCCACTGCAGCGTGATGTCGAAGAACGCGACCGGCGAGACCAGCGCGAACAGCAACGCTCCGAGGCCGAGCGCGAACGCGGTGTCGCCACGGTCCCACGTCGCGTCGCGGCCCAGTGCGGGCGAGGCGGTGCGACGCCCGCGCCAGTACAGATATGCCGCGGTCGCGGTACCGACAATCGGTACTGGTTCGAAACTCCAGTCGAACAGTGGGGACCAGAGCATGCCGGTCGGCTAGGTGACGAACTCGACGAGCGCGTACACGGCAAAGCTGACGACCGTGATGTACGACCATTGCTCGAAGGCAGCGCGCGCCTGCGCTGCGGTGATCGGGGCAGTCCCGCGGATGTGACCCATGACCAGGCTCAACACCCAGAGGCCGGCGAGGATGAACTCAGCAAGGATCACGCCATACCAGACCGTCGAGATGTCGATGTACGTCCCGTTCTGGAGATCCCAGCCGAACTGATACATCAACAGGATGCGCACCGCGCCGGTGAGCACCACGAAGGCGAGCGCCAGCCAGAGCAGCCCGTTGACCGAGGCGGTGCCGCGCGCGATGGCCCTCGACCCCGCCCACAGCGCGAGCAGCGCAACCACCGGCACGAGCAGCGCCACCAGCGCCAGCACCTCGGGTGGCGCGTTGACACCGCTCGGGTGCCACATGCCTCCGAAGTTGTTGGCGCGCAGGTAGAGATACGCGAAGAGGAACGTCAGCTGCAGCGTGGTGTTTGCGGCGAGCACCAGCCGGGAGCTCACCGTGAGCGTCTGATCGCCCCCGGCAACATGCTCGACGGCGGTGAGACCGGTTGGGCTTGCAGGAACGTCACTCATGGCTATGCTCCGCTCAGCGCCGGGGACACGGTGACGATCTGCGCAGCCGGGTTGCCCGTGTCGTAGTCGTACGGCAGCGACCAGGTTGTCGGAACGGTCTCAAAGTTAAACACCGGCACCGGGGTGGGGAGCTGCCACTCGATGCCGAGCGACTCCCACGGATTGTCGGCCGCACGCTGTCGCTGGAACACGGCCTTCCAGATCAGGATGCCGAGGAAGAGCGTCATCGACGCGCCCAACCCGTAGGCAAACAGGGTGGCCGAGATGTTGAGCGGTTGCAGGTATGCGGCGTAGCTGATGACGCGCCGCGGCATGCCGAGGATGCCGACCGAGATCAACGAGATGAACGTCCCGTTGAACGTGATGAACGCCGCCCAGAACTGGAATTTCACCCACTTGCCGTCCATGGAGATGCCCGTCATCTTCGGCAGGTAATACACGATCCCGGCCATCAGCGCGAACACCTCGCCTCCCATGATCGTGTAGTGGAAATGGGCCTGGACGAAATAGCTGGCATGGAGCGTGAAGTCGCTCGGTACGTCGGAGAGGAAGACCCCGGTGAAGCCGCCGATCAGGAAGTTGAAGAAGAACCCGAAGATGAACAGCATCGGCCCTGAGAAGCGCGTTCGCGCGCGCCACATCGAGCCGAGCGCAACCAGATAGATGATGCCGGTCGGCACTGAGATCATTTCGGTCGAGAACATGTAGAACGGTCGTAGCGCCGGCGCGAGCCCGCTGACGAAGAGGTGGTGCTGCCACACCACGAAGCTCAGCAGGCCGACGCCGGCCATCCCACCGATGCCGACGCGATAGCCCCAGAGCGGCCGGCGCGTGAAGACGGGCAGCATCTCCATAACCAGGCCGAAGGCCGGGATGACGAAGATGTACACCTCAGGATGGCCGAAGAACCAGAAGAGGTTCTCCCAGAGGAACGGGGATCCGCCACCGGCGGGGACGTAGAACGTGGTCTGGTACGTGCGATCGATGGTCTCCAGCAACACGGCGCCGATGAGCGCGGGCGCCGCGAGGAGCCCGAGGAAGGACGTGACGAGCACGGACCAGACGAAGATCGGCATCCGTGTCAGCGGCATCCCCGGTGCGCGCTTCGTGAGGATGGTCGCGATCATGTTGAAGCCGGACAGGGCGATCGAGAGGCCGATGAGGCCAAACCCGATCAGGTACGAGTCCATGCCCGCGACGTTCTGGTCGGACAATGGCGCGTAGCCGGTCCACCCCGTGGAGAAGCCGCCCAGGAACACCGTGGAGAGAAGGATCAATCCCGCGGGCGGCAGCAGCCAGAAGGTCATCGCCTCAAGCCGCGGGAACGCCATGTTGCGCGAGCCGATCATGATCGGCACGAAGTAGTTGCCAAACGGCCCGATGATCGCCGTGGACGCCATGAAGATCATCAACGTGCTGTGAAGTCCGACCAGCGTCAGGTAGGAGCCAGCATTCGCAACGGTCGGCGACGGCGTGAGCAGTTCGGTGCGAATGAACATCGCACCGAGTCCGCCGATGAACAGGAAGGCCAGGATCATCACCAGGTACTGCATGCCGATGACCTTGTGGTCGGTGGTCATGCGGAAGTACTTCGAGAGCCCACCGCCCTCACCGTGCAGGTACGCGTTGTCCTCCTCGGAATCCTTCCGCCTGCCGAGGAGGCGGCCGATCGGGTAGTTGAGGAAGCCCATGCCGGCCAGGAAGCCGACGGCCGCGAGGGAATAGCCGAGCAGGATGCCCGCGTCGGATCCCATCGAGTTGTCCGCACCGAAGGAATACGCGATCGCGACGCTGCCGATCCCCCACCCCACGAAGAACCCGATGAGGCCACCGATGACACCGAGGAGGAGGCCCCATTCGTGCAGACGTCGAGACAGCGTCGGTCGCGACTCCATCGGGCGTCGTGCGGGTGCTACAGCGTCCACATCTGCTTCCTCTCGTGTGCTTGCGAATCGACCACGATCAATGCCCGTAGACCGCGGGGTCCGGTTCATACGTATGGCTGTACGGCGGCAGGAACTTCATAATCGGCGCGTCGAGCGTCGTCTGCTGCTGGACCCAGTCGGCGAAGGCCGACGGGCTGACGACCATGGCCGTGTCCTCGGACATGTTGCCGTGCCAGAGCCCGCAGAGCTCCGAGCACTGAATGCGGTAGGTGCCCGTCTGCGTCGGCGTGGCCGAGACGACGTTGTCGTTCAGCGGCACGGCGTCCGCCTTCACCCCGAGGGCGAAGAACCAGAAGGAGTGGATGACGTCGAGAGACGTGACGTGGAACTCGATCTTCTGCCCCACGGGAAGCATGAGCTGCGCGGTCTCGATCCCGCCGTAGCTCGGGTACCGGTATGTGAACCACCACTGCTGTGCGATGACCTGGACCTCGAGCGGCTGGCTGGTGTTCGCGGGTTGCGGAAGCGCGGCCGACACGGTCGAGATCCCGTTCCCGGGCTCGTCCTTCGCGAGCGCCACCGTCCCGTAGACCGCAAGGCTGAGCACCACAACGAGCGTGGAGGCGATCCAGATTGTCTGGGCCCGCGTGTTACCGCGGAGCGCGTCTGCCGACACCTCCCCCTGGGGCGGCGCCGTGCGATTGACGACAAGGGTGAAGAAGAGCGCGGCCAGCACGGCTGAGAAAACCGGCCAGGCGATGAGCGCGAGCAGCTTGATGACGAAGCTCTCATCCGATGCGAGGTCTGCCGCCTGACCCGGCGGCATCGGGGCAAGACCCAAGCCGATGTCCCCGGCGATCGCCAGGACCAGCCATGTTCCGACGACGATGCGGATTGCCGTCGCTCTGTTTTTCATCGCTCAGCCCACCTGCAGGTAGCCGGCCATGTAGCCGAGCGTCTGCATGGGTCCGCCGTTCCCGTAGAGAGTCCCGGCGGCACAGGGGACGAAGCACTGCCATCTGTAGACGCCCGTGGTATCGGGCACCGCGAAGTCGAACTGGATGACGTTCTGGGCGTTCGCGGGCGCATTGTCGGCGACACCCTCGAGCGGGACACTGATGCCAAGGTCCGGGATGGTGAAGGTGTGTGCCGCCGTCGTCGGGTCCAGCGCTGTCATCACCTTTCCGTTCACCGTCATCTGGTCGTCGATGGTGCCTCTCACCAGACCGAAGTACTCGTTGCGAAGTCCGGTCTGGCCGTCCTGCTGATCGATGGTCATGTGCACCACCGCGCCCGCAGGGACCTTGAGGTAAGTGGTCGGCAGGTAGCCGACCCAGTTGGGATGCTCGTTGTTGCCGTCACCCTCCGCGCCGACCGCCGCCACCGTGGTGAGGGTGAAGTTGACCACGGGCCGCCCCTGGAGGACGTTGGACGTCGTCGCCGCCACGATCGTCGGTGGGACGGGATTGAGGAACCGCGTGACGAAGAACCCGACCAGGAGACCTGCGACGACCAGGCTGCCCACGAGGATCCAGAACTTCATCCGCATGCGTGATCCACCTCTATGAACGGGCGACTGGTCCAGTACCGACAGCAGGGTTTACGGCAACGAAACGGACGAACTCGGCGATCCCGCCACGCCTGACTGCAGGCGTGCTCGGTCCGCCTCCGGGAGACACCACATCAACAAATACGCGCATCCGGTCCTCCGCCAACTGGAATGCACTCCGCAGCGCGCATGATCGTCGCAGTCACCGGGGTTCGTCAAGACTTTGCGCCGGCGAACTTGTGCTCAACCGTGCGCAGAACTTGCGCAGGCCAACAGTTAGCCTTCACTAAACGAGCCGAACCGGGCTACTCGCTCGCGACTGTCTTGATTGCGGACACCACGTCGCTGACGAACAGCGGGGCCGGATAGGTCACCCGCAGGTACCCCTGCGGGTCGATGACGTCGAGGTAGTTCGTCTTCGGTGGCTCGAGCGGCTCTCCCCACGCCAGCCACGTGAGCTTGAGCGCGGCATCACTGGGACCGATCAGCCAGTGCCAGCCGGGATCCCACTGCGTCGACAGATTGGTCTTGATGAACTCCCGCACGTCTGCGGCCGTCCGCCCTGACGTGACGCTCACGATCAGCAGCACTGGTTTGATGCCCTTCGGCAGTGCCTGTTCCACCGCGACGATGTCCCGCCCGAGCACCGGGCAGAGGTCGACGCAGAGCGGGTCCATGAAGGCGACGAGGACGACGTGTCCCTTCTCACCGCTCAACGATATCGGCGTGCCGTTCTGATCGGTGAGGCCGCTGAGCGGCGGCGTCGTCTGCCTCGTGAGGGGCGCGCTGATCACGTTGGTCGATGGCGAGAGGTCGGGCGCTCTCGCGGCGGTCGTCGCGTGCGCGCGCATGCTCAGCGACACCACCGCACCGACACCGACACTCCCCGCGACCGCGACGATCGCGATCAGTGCCTGGCCCCGTCTCGATCGCGTCGTGAAGCCGAGGGCTCCAAGCGGATTCAACCACCACCTCCGCGTTCAGCCGGCCACCGCACCCGCGGCCGATTATCAGACCGTGTCAGCGCCGCGGTCAAGCCGCCGATCGCGCGCGCGATCAACGCGCGCTCCGCCACATGGTGGTGACGATCGGACCACCGTCGACGACGCTGAAGGCACCCCGTTGCTCGAATCCGAGCCGCGCGTAGCGAGCGTTGTTCGCGGGATTCGTCGACTCCAGATATGCGGGCAGGTGCTCTTCATCGATGCGCGCGAGGTTGGCTGCAAGGAGCGCCATACCGATTCCGCGCCCACGGTGCGTGGGGTCCGTGCCGAGCAAGCTCAGGTAATAGTGGGGCTCGTCGTGCGGGTGGGCGGCATCGAAGCGGTCCATCGCCTCGAGCACCGTTGCCGACCACCCTCCGACCAGCTCGTTCAGGAGACCGGCGGCGCGCGCCTGCTCCTCTGTTGACAGTTCGGCGCCACCGGGCGGGATCCACACCGCCGCTGCCTCGATCGCGGGCGTCACCCACACCCATGGATATCGCATAGCGGCATCGGTGAGGAATCGCCACCAGACCGCGAGCTGCGCCGGTCGCAGACTTGGATCGGGGAACGCCCACCCCCAGACAGGATCATCCTGGAATGCGGCCGCCAGGACGTCGGCAACGCGCGTCGCATCCTCCGCCGCCGCGACCCGAGCGCCGATCACCTCACTCATGGGCATCCGGGCTGCGCGATACCCCGTCACCCGAGTGCCCGAAGGCGTGCGCCGCTCTGAGGTCCTCGATCCTGCCGGCGCCGTATCCGAGCAGCTCGCGGAGCACCGCGTCACCATGCTCGCCTCGTGCCGGTGCGCGGCGATATGCGGGCGCCTCCGTGCCCACCCGGACCGGCCCGCGCACCTGACGGACCCGCCCGAATCGTGGGTGATCCGTGTCGACCACCATCCGGCGCGATGCGGTGAGGTCGCTGCGGAGCGCCTGCGCGACGGAGTTGACCGGAGCACACGGCACGCCGGCCTCCCGGAGCGCATCGAGCCAGCTGCGGGCGGTGCGCGTGAGGAAGATAGGCTCGAGGATGGCGAGCAGCGCCTCCGCGTGGCGGCGGCGGTCCGCGAACGTCGCGAAACGAGCGTCGGTTCCGAGTCCGGGGCGGCCGATCACCTCTGTGAGCCGGCGCCAGAACTTCTCCTTCGGACACGCGACGACGATCCAGGCGTCACGGGTCTGAAAGGCCTGGAACGGCACCAGCGACGGGTGCGCGGAGTGATGCGTGCGCCGGGGCTCGAAATCGCCGTTGAGGTTCCAGATCGCCGGGTACGTGAGCATCGAGACCGCGGTGTCGAAAAGGCTCACGTCGCAGTCCATGCCGGCGCCGTCCCGCCGCGCCGCGTGGATGCCGGCGAGCATCGCGATCGCCGCGACGAGTCCGGCGGCGTAGTCGACGAGCGAGAGCCCGGATTTCGTCGGTGGTCCGTCGGGTTCCCCGGTCAGGTCCATCCAGCCGGCGATGCCCTGCAGCAGGTAGTCATATCCCGGCTCGCTCGCGTTCGGCCCCGAGGTGCCGAACCCAGTGAGCGGGCAGCACACGATGCTGGGATTGAGGTGCTTCAGGTCGTCGTAGGTGATGCGCAGCTTCGCGGGAACATCGCCGCGCACGTTCGAGTAGACGACGTCACTGACACGGACGAGATCCTCGAAGACCGCGCGCCCACCCTCAGTCGTCAGATCGAGGCTCAGGCTCAGCTTGTTGCGGTTGAACGCCTCGAAGAAGAGGCTGTCCTCCCCTTCCTGATGCGGCGGCACATACCGCCCGATGTCACCGCCGGTCGCAGGGTCCTCGATCTTGATGACCTCGGCGCCGAGGTCGGCAAGCTGGACGCTGCCGAACGGACCTGCCCCGTACTGCTCGATCGCGATGATGCGGACGTCAGCAAGTGGTTTCACCCGTCGACCTCGCTCCGCGAGCCGATGATCGCCGCCACCCGCGCCATCTCGTTGCCGACGACCATCATGCCCTCGTCGACCCCCATGCCCGGTTTCGCCAGCACCTGCGCGGCACCGCACGCCATCGCGACGTGCGCTGAGACCTGGGCTGACCGGTCCGTCTCGTTGCAGGTCCCACCGCAGTAGGCGGCGAGCCCGCCGCGCGTCACCAGGAGCAGTGCGTCGATCGTGTTGTTGATGCCGCCGAGGTCCGGCGTCTTCACATGAATCATGTCCGCCGCCGCGGCAGCGACGAACAGCTCGATGTCCTCGATGGTGTTGCACCACTCGTCGACCGCGATGCGCACGTCGCTGTCGCGCCGGCGCAGCGCTGCTCGCAGCGCTGCCGAGACCTCGACCTGCGCGGATCGGCTCCCACCGTCGATGACATGCTCCACGCACACGCGAAACGGGCGGGCCGCTTCCCCGAGCGCGACCAGATAGTCAGCAACGCGTTCCACGTCACCGCCGAATGCCAACCCGATGGTCCCGTAGACGTCGAAATGGAGGCTCGGTTGGTAGGTCGAATGCGTTCTGAGCGCGAGAATCCGGTCCCGAACCCAGGTCACGTAGGTGATGAGCACCGCGCCGTCGTGCCCCAGCTTGGTGTCGACGTCATTGATCAGACCGTGCGGCAGCACGTCGGCCTCCTTGAGCACCATCTTGTCGACGTTGACGTATCGGTCGTCGCCGGACTGCACGAACATGGGCACCGGGCGGATGGCGACACCGGTCTGATACTCGTCACGCACGACCTCCGCCATCGTCACGCCGCGCGCCCGTGCGGCGGCGTCGAGCAGAGCCTGGGTGACTCCATATCTGACAGCTGTGTGCAGGCGATGCCCGTCCACCTCGAGCCTGTCAATTGCCACCGCAGCATCGCGAAAGGTGCGGACCTCCGATCCGCGAAGCAGCGGAGCGACATCCCGCTCGATCGTCGCTGCGGCGCCCGCGGCATCGAACACCGGGTCGCGGCCGCCAACCGCGGAGTACTGCACCGCGGCGCAATCGCCGTGGGCGACCTGACCGTCATCGAGAAGGAGAAGCACCGACACCGCCTCTCCCGGCTGCCGGACGGCGCGAAAGCCGGGGGTGACCGGGTCACCCGCGTAGCGGAAGCCGTCGTGGGTCAGACCGGAGCGGATGGCGGCCTGATCGTCCGCGAAGAACCCGGACCGCGCCGGAACAGCGAGCACCTCGTTGATGAGCATGGAACTCCAGTTGAGCGTGCGATGTCGCCACGGGCCTGTCAGCCCGTCGCGGTCTCCGGCATGCGTGGCGCCTGCCACACGGTGCTGATGTCGGCGGACGTGGCCATGTCGAAGCGGTGGCGCATCAGCAGCATCGATGCCTCGTGCTGCGCGCGATCGTCGCTCGCCACGCAGTCGACGGCGATCACCACGTACAGATCGTTGAACATCGCATCGCGCGCCGTCGACTCGACGCACCCTTCGGTGGTGCACCCGCCGACCACGACCGTCTTGATCCCGTTGCTGCGCAACAGCATCTCCAGGTTGGTCCCCCAGAAGGCACTCGACCGATACTTACGGACGACAATCTCGGACCCGCTCGGCGCCAGCTCACGCACGAACGCGTGCCCCGGGGTCCCCGGGACCGTGTACCGAAGCGGCGCACTCTCGCGTCGCTGACGCTCGTGCATCCTCAGGTTGAATCGGATCTGAGCCGGCGAGCAGCTCCGACAGCTCCGTGAAGACATCCTTGCCTTCAACCGTGATCAAGCGGCCCCCTCGTGCGCGGCGACGTGGGCGGGCATCCTCATGGCTCGAGATCCTACGCCCGACAGCCGTTGGATCTCTTTGCAGGGCCTCATGCGGTCCGAGGGTCCGGCGCTTGAATCTCGACCGACGCGGCTGATCCGCTGCGGCCAGGTGGGAAGCGAGCCGGCGCCGGCACCGTCCT
>JBAUTG010000166.1:0-21400 GCA_049582105.1 Candidatus Dormiibacterota bacterium
CGACTCCCCTGGCTATGTCGCCTCCGCCGACGTCCCCCCGTCCTCAGTCAGAGTCCCGTCAGCGGCGCTCTGTTCCTCGACTCTCGCCTGATGACTTTGTGGTGCATCGCTCTGACACCCTGACGCGGTCGGCCACGGTCCTCATGCTGGACATGAGTCGATCGATGCCACTGCGTGGCTATTTCTATGCTGCGAAGAAGGTTGCTTTGGCATTGGATTCGTTGATTCGCAGTGCGTATCCGCGGGATACGCTGCACATCATCGGGTTCAGTGACCTGGCGCGGGAGATCAAGCCCGCTGCGCTGCCGCATCTTTCGGTGAATGAGTACGTGTACGGCACCAACATGCAACACGGGTTGATGCTCGCGCGCCGGTTGCTGGCACGGGATCCCGGTGAGAACAAGCAGATCATCATCGTGAGCGACGGCGAACCGACGGCGCACATCGAGAATGGAAGGCCGGTGTTCTTCTATCCGCCGCTGCCGGAGACGTTTCACAAGACCCTGCTCGAGGTGAAGCGGTGCACGCGCGAGAACATCGTGATCAACACCTTCATGCTCGAGTCGAACCATCACCTCGTGCAGTTCGTGAACCAGATGACACGCCTCAACCGTGGGCGCGCGTTCTTCATCAGCCCGGACCGGCTTGGAGACTACGTGCTCGTCGACTACGTGAGCTCGAAGCGGGGGGCGGCGTAGACGGCGTGGACTTCCCGCGCTACCTCGATCACATTCGCGACGACGGCGATCTGATCGCCGCGACGGCGCCGCGCGGGCTGCATCTGCCGATCCCCGCCTGTCCGGGGTGGGACGTCACCGAAGTCCTCGCGCACCTCGCAATGGTGTACGACCACAAGGTGATCGCGATGCGACTCGGCCGGCAGCCCGTGGAGGGCGAGTGGGTCACCGACGAGCCGTTCGGCAAGAGCACACTCGAGTGGTTCGAGGACGAGCATGCGAAGCTGCTCGCCGAGCTTGTGGCCCATCAGCCGAAGGATCCCACCTGGTCATGGTGGCCTCCTGATCAGACGGTCGGCTTCTGGTACCGGAGGATGGCATTGGAAACCGTCGTGCATCGCGTCGACGTCGAGGCACAGTTCGGACCTCTGAGCGCCATCGACGCGGAGCTTGCGATCGACGGCATCGACGAGGTGCTCACGCTCATGCTCGGCGGTGAGGACGAGGCGGCCGTCGAAGCGCCGGGCACCGGGACGGTCGAGGTCAGAGCGGGTGACGCAGCCTGGTCGATCAAGCTCGAGGATGCGCGAACCGTCGTGGAGGGCGGACGGCGTTCGTCATCCAATGCGGTGCTGTCAGGCGACCCGGCAGAGCTGTTCCTCTATCTCTGGGGTCGCGTTCCGGCCGACTCGCTGGCGCGCAGCGGCGACGAGTCGAAGATCGAGTTGATGCGAGCGCGGCTCGCGCTGGCGACGCAGTAGCCATGGACAGGGGGGCGTTCGCGGAGCGCATCAGGCTGCAACTCGCGGCCCGCTACCACGACGCGCACGTCGAGGTGGACACCGCGCGGTTCGCGTTGCACGTGACGGGTTCGGGCCTCGACCTCACCCTGCCGCTCGCTCCGCTGTACCACTCGGTCGAGCGCAATCCCGCCGGCACCGCGCCACTCATCGCGGAGTACGTCGCCTCGGTTGAGCACCAGTTGACGCCGCAGCCCGTGATGGCCCTTGCGACGTCGCGGTTGCTCTGGTGCGTGCGCAACGACCGCTCGCTCGCGAGGCTCTCGCGCGCGGCCGACCTGCTGCGTGTGCACGTCGGCGCCGGCATGAGCGCCTTCGTCGCCGAGGAGCTGCCCGGTTCGATCATGCGCGGCGTCCCGCGCGACGAGTGGACGTCGGCCGGGCTCACCGACGACGACGTGCAGCGCGCAGCGACCGCCAACACCGCGCATCGCTTTGCGCCGCTCGTGGAACGGATCGCACAGACCGAGCGCATTCCGAACGACGGCTGGCGGGTCGCCTCAGAACCCCTTTTCCAGGGCAGCCTGCTCATGGCGCCCGCCGTCCTGGGGGCATTGGCGACCCGTGCCGGCGGTGACGTGCTCCTCGGGGTGCCCGACCGCAGCGTCGTGCTCGCGCTGCCCGCGGCACTTCCCGCCGCGGAGCGATTCGAGCGCCGCGTGGTGCACGAGTGGCGCAACGCGATGAACCCGTGTTCGCGCGAAGTGCTCATCACCGACGGCCGCTCCCTGCGCTCGGTCTCGCGCAAGACGAGGCTGTCAGGCCCGGTGGTGCTTCCCTGGCTCGCGGAGTAGCAGCTGCGCTCCACCCTCGAGGCGGCTCGCCTCCTGGCGGGCGACAATCGCGCCCGCGGCGCCGATCGCCATCGCCGCGGCGAATCCGACCAGCGTCCGGACGGCGGTCCGCGTCGCCTGGGTTCTGCCTCGCGTGGTGATCCCGGGCAGGCTCGGCCCCTCGCCGAACCAGAGGGTCAGTGCGGTCTGATCCGCGACGACGTCGCCGCCCGATCGAACGTGGCTCCGCTCGATGCGCATCGCTGCCGGTCGCGGGCCGCGCCAGCGCCGCGTGTCGAGCAGTGCCGGCGCCGCGCGGAGCGCGCCACTGTTGGCGATCGCACGAACCACCGCCACGGCACGCTCCGACGTCGCCATGGCTCGAAAGGATAGCGTTCTGCCGATGGCGCTGATCGACGATCTCCCCGGCCGGATCGAGGCGAGCTTCATCGGCGCCCTGGCTGGCGAGCACGCTGCGGGGACTGCTGCCGGCACCGCTGACTTCGTCGGTGTGGCCGAATCGGCGGCGGCGTGCGGCGGCTTCGACGACGCCGATCTCCGCCAGCGCGGGCTTGAGCGGCCGTCACGCGCCGGTGCCGCGGGCCTCCTACTGCGGGCGCTGCCCTTCGGGTTGCTCAGCCCGCTCGATCGCCCCCGCCTCCGGCGCGACGCCTATCGCTGCGTCGCGATGGCCGGCGCCGACGAGGGCACCGCGGTCACGGCGGTCGCGGCAGCACTGCTCATCGCCGACCTGCTCCGTTTCGACCTGAGCACAGCGCTCGTGCGGGTCCGTCAGTCCCTGCTCGAGGATGCGCCGATGGCGTTGCTCGACCGGCTCCGCGTTGTCGATGGTGGGCCACCGATGGACGTCTCGGACCCGGATCCGGGACTGACCCTGCAGCGGGCGATCTGCGCGTTGGCGACAGCGAACCCGTTCGACGATGTCCTCGCGGCCGCCGCCGACGGAACCGCGGTGGCCGCGAGCCTTGCGGGAGCGCTCGTGGGGGCTCGGGACGGCCTTCACGCGGTCTCGGGCGTCGACCGCGACCACCTACCCCACGCCGACCGCGCGCTTGGCGTTGCTCACCGGCTGGCGGACGTCGCGGTCGGTGCGCTGCCCGCTCCCGAACCGACCGGCTGACGCGATTCCGACGCCAGCCGGGTCAGCACGTACTGCTCCCACGTTCTGCGACCCCTGGCGTTTCCCGGTTCGAGGTCGGCGGGCACGAGGTAGGAGCCGTTGCGCATGGCTCGCGCGAACCGTCCCGGCATCCGGATCGGGAGGAAGACACGCCGGCGGTGGGTGATGCGCAGGTAGGTGCGGAAGAACCCGGCAAACGTCGCTGCCTGGGGGCCGCCGATGTCCGGCACCCTCCCGGCGGGAGCGTCGAGCGCGAGCTCCGCGAGGCGCTTCGCGACGTCGGCTTCGTCGACAGGCTGGAACTTCAGGCCACCCGGGACCGGCACCAGCGGAAGCTTCGTCATGGTGCGCGCCCCGGTGAAGACAAGGCTGTAGAACTGGGTGGCACGGAGGATCGTCCAGGGGATTCCCGAGCTCTCGACCAGACCTTCCACCTCCAGCTTGGCCAGGGGATAGCTCAGCGGGCGTCGAGCCAGGCCGGTGATCGGCGCCGCGTCGATGCCGACGATCGAGATGTACACGAGGTGCGTCACTCGGGGCCTCGCGGCGGCGGCCGCTCGCAGGAGGTTCCGCGCCGCGACAGGATCACCCTTGTAGCTGCTTGCGCAATGCACGATGGTTGCGACGCCGTCGACCGCCGTCGCAAGCCCGTCTCCCGTCAGGAGGTCGCCTCTCGTGAATTCGACGCCGTCAGCGTTGTCGTGGTGGCTCCTGCTCAACACGCGAACGGCCCGACCGGCGCCGGTCAGCTGTGCCACCAGCAGGCTCCCGAGCGTGCCGGTGCCTCCGGTGACCAGGATTGGTGCAGCCATGGTTCGTTCCCTCCGTCACGTTGTGCGGATTTCTCGCGTCACTCCATTGACGGATCGCGACAAGGGAATGTGACCGGTGCAAAACCATGACCTGCTGGCTGAGCAGTTCGAAGCCAATCGCGCGCATCTGCGATCGGTTGCCTACCGGATGCTCGGCTCGATCAGCGAAGCCGAGGACGCTGTCCAGGAATCCTGGCTACGTCTCAGCCGATCCGACGCGAGCGCCGTCGAAAACCTCGGTGGCTGGCTGACGACAGTTGTCGCTCGCGTCTGCCTCGACATGCTTCGATCCCGAACGTCGCGTCGCGAGGAGCCCGAGATGCTCCACATCCCGGATCCGATCATCAGCCGCGACGACGAAGCCGATCCGGAGCATCAGGCGATCCTGGCGGACTCCGTTGGGCTTGCTCTGCTCGTGGTGCTCGAAACGTTGACTCCCGCCGAGCGGCTCGCTTTCGTGCTCCACGACGTCTTCGCGATGCCGTTCGAGGAGATCGCTCCGATCGTGGGCCGGAACCCGGTTGCGGCGCGGCAGCTCGCGAGCCGCGCACGCCGGCGGGTCCAGGGCTCGGCAACGTCACCCGACACGACCATCGGCGAGCAACGGAGGCTGGTCGACGCCTTCTTCGCGGCTGCGCGCGATGGGGACTTTGACGCACTCCTCGCCGTTCTTGACCCCGACGTCATCGTCCGCGCCGATACCGGCCCCGGCCCGGCCACCCGAGCAGTTCGCGGAGCGCAGGCGGTTGCCCGCCGTGCCCTCGGCTACGCGCGGTTCGTGCAGTTCGGACGCCGAGCGATGGTGAACGGCGCTCCTGGGATGATCGCGATCTCGGATGGCAGGCTCTACTCGGTCGGGGGCTTTACCGTGCGAGGCGGGAAGATCGTCGAGATCGACATCCTCGCCGACCCGGAGCGCCTCCGCGCGTTTGACCTTTCGGCCCTTGACGGCTGAACTCTCGGGCGCGACACGCGCAGGATCTAACATCAGGAGCGCATGGAGGCAACCGCCGCGCCGCAAACCGGGCGCAAGATCAGGATCCTCACGGCCAAGGTGGGCCTCGACGGACACGACCGGGGCGTGAAGGTCATCTCCCGGGCGCTGCGCGACGCTGGCGTCGAGGTGATCTACACCGGGCTGCACCAGACCCCGGCGATGGTCGTCGAGGCCGCCATCCAGGAGGACGTCGACGGCATCGGGATCAGCCTCCTGAGCGGCGCTCACATGACCCTCTTTCCGGAGATCATCCGGCTGCTCAAGGAGCGCGACGCCTCCGACATCGTCGTGTTCGGCGGCGGGATCATCCCGGACTCCGACGTGACGGCCCTGGAGAAGATCGGCGTCGACAAGGTCTTCACGCCCGGGACCTCGCTCGACGAAGCGGTCTCCTACGTCAAAGAGCGATTCGGTTCGGGGGCGGCGGCCTGACCCCCGGGCTGCTGTGCCTGGCCACGGCTGCGGCTCGGGCGACACGCTGCCTCACCGATCCCACGGACAGCGCGGCGACCGTCGCGCCGCCACACCCGGCGTTCGCGGCCTTCCGGAAGATGTCGTACGTCTGGGTGGACGGCCGCGCCTTCGAGCCGATCGGCGACAGCCTCGACCTCTGGCTCGTCTTCCTTCGCGATCGAGGCTCTCGCCAGGCCTGGCTCGACGTCAGTGGCGGCTCGGAGGTGTGCCGCGTCGTCCGAAGTGACGGCAACGAGACCTGGACGATCGTCTGGAACGGCGGCATCTACATGCTCCACGGCACCGAGGACACGGGACCGCCGCGTCCGCGTGAGATCGATCTTGCTGGGACTGCGGCCCGTCTCGGTGAGGCGGTTGACGCGGAACTGGCGGCAGGCGCGACCGACGTTCGGAGGACCGCGCTCGAGCGGGCGCGGGCGATCCTCGCGTCGAGCGGGGACGGCGAGGAGCTCTCCGACGTCGCCTGGCCGTACTTCGTGCTGCCCGAAGGCTCGTCGACCGCCTCGCGACGGCTCATCGCAGGCGCCTGCGCGGCCTGGCCGGAGACCGGGGGGATCATCGACCCGGAGGCTGCGACACCTCGAGGCGACGCCGGCGTCGAGGCATCGCTGCACGCCATCGCGGCGGCTGTGAACTCTTCGGGAACCGCCGAGCCGGTAGAGTAGCCAGTCTGATGGCCACTCCTCTCGAGCTCAGCGCGTCCGTCCGGTCCGAGACCGGACGCCACGTGCACGCGGTCCGTCGCCGCGGTGAAGTCCCGGCAATCCTCTACGGGCACAACGTCCAGCCGCAGAAGCTCGCGATCAACGCCCGGAGCCTGCAGAAGGTCTGGCACGGCGCCGGACACAGCCACCTGGTCGACCTCGCGCTGGACGGCGGCAGGGCGCGCAAGGTGCTGATCCGCGAGTTGCAGATCAACCCGCGAACCATGGAGCTCATGCACGTCGACCTCTTCGCGGTCAACCTGCGTGAGAAGCTCACGGTCGAGATCCCGTTGATCCCTGTCGGCGAATCCCCCGCCGTCACCGAGTTCAAGCTCGGCGTGCTCCAGCAGATCATCACCTCCGTCAAAGTCGAATGCATGCCGGGAGACATCCCGGCGCTGCTCAATGTCGACATCTCCGGCCTGACCGAGGTCGACCAGGGCATCCGTCTCGGCGAGGTGCCGCTGCCCGAGCGTGTCTCCCTGGCGACCGGCGTGGATGCCGACGAGCTCGTCCTCAAGGTTGCCCAGGTCCGCGTCGCCGTCGAAGCCGAGGAAGCGGAGATCGCCGCCGAGGCCGAGGCCGAGGAAGTCGCAGAGGGCGGCGGCGGCGGCGACGACGACGACTCCGGGTCGTCCTCCTAGCGGCACCGATTCAGGTCCCGACGCCGGTGTCAGTCGACACTGATGGGAGGTGGCGGTGATCGCCGACGCCTCGACCTGCAACCCCGGCAACTGGTTCAACTTCGTCTGCACCGCGATCCAGCCCAATCACGGCACGGGGCCGATCGGCCCCTTCGTCGAGGCGGCGATCAGCGCGATCACGATCTTCCTGATCGTCTACATGATCGGCCGGCTGGCCCGCGTGGTGGTGCTCTGGACGATGCGCCGCGGCAAGGCCGACCGCCAGGTCCGGACGCTCGTGCGCAACCTGATCATCGTCACGACATACGTGGTGGCGCTGGTCAGTGGCCTCGTGGTCGCCGGTGTGAACGTGGCGCTCATCGTCACCGCGGCAGGCGTCGGCACGGTCGCGGTGGGACTCGCCTTCCAGGACCTGCTCCGGAATGTGCTCGCGGGGATCTGGCTGCTGCTCGAGCAACCTTTCAAGCTCGGTGACACCATCACAGTGCTCGACCAGACCGGAGCCGTGCAGAACATCACCCTGCGCACGACAACGCTCCGCACCGGTGGCGGCGAGCTCTCGATCCTGCCCAACCTCACTGTTTTTACCGGTATTGTCATCAACTCGAGCCACTACGCCACGCGCCGGCTCAGTGTCACCGTTCGCCTGCCTGCGGGGGCGGACCTCGCCGATCTGATGCGGCGCTCGCGCGTCATCGTGGAGAAGATCCCGGGCATCGACACCAAACCCGGAGTCACCTTCGAACCGATTCTCGACCGCGAGGCGCCGCTGCTGCAGTGCCACTTCTGGGTCGATCAGCGCGAGCAGGATCCCGACGCAGTCAGCGCGGCTGTCGCGGAGCAGTTGTGGGAGACGGTGGGTGCAAAACCGGCCCCCGCGAGCAAGGCGCCGGAGCCGGAGGCGTGAGCCTTGCGACCGAGGCGGCCGAGGCATCGCAACGCATCGTGCTCGTGCGTCATGGTGAAACCGAGTGGAGCCGTGTCAACCGTCACACGGGCCGGAGTGACATCGCGCTCACCGCTCTGGGCGAGGAGCAGGCACGGGGTCTCGCCGCCACGCTGGCCGGATGGCCGTTCGCGGCGGTGTACGTCAGCCCGCTCCAGCGCGCGCGCCAGACCTGCGTGCTTGCCGGATACGGTGAGGCGGCCATCGTCGAGCCCGATCTGATCGAGTGGGACTACGGCACGTACGAGGGGAAGACGAGCGCCGAGATCCAGACGACGCAGCCCGGCTGGACGCTGTTCGGTGACGGCGTGCCCGGTGGTGAGACCCTCGCCGATGTCGCCGCGCGCGCCGCGCGGGTCATCGGCCGTGTCCGTTCCGTGTCGGGAGACGTGCTCCTCTTCGGTCATGGACACCAGTTGCGCATCCTCACCGCGCTCTGGCTCGAGTTCGCTCCGAGCGCGGGTCAGCACCTGCAGCTTGAGCCGGCGTCACCGTCGACGCTCGGGTACGAGCACGAGTGGACCGCGTTGTTGAGCTGGAACGGATTGCACAGGGACTGAGGACCGCACCATGTCGATGGACTTGAACCCGCCGTTCCCGACGGGAAACCCGGATGAACGTGAGCTGCTGCTGAGCTGGCTCGGGTTCCTCCGCGGCGCGATCCTGCGGAAGATCGGCGGCCTGACCGACGAGGACGCGCGATGGACCCCTGATGGGCAGCTCATCTCCCTGATCGGGATCGTCAATCACCTCACGAACCTCGAGTGGCGATGGATCGACGGCGTCATGCGGGGTGAGGCCACGACACGCGAGGAGTCGGAGTTCTATCCAGGTCCGGAGGTGACCGTGGAGGGTGTCGTCGCCGGATACCGTGTCAGGGCGGCGGTGACTGACGCTTTCATACGGGCAACACCGCTCGAGACGCCGTGCAGCGCGGGCGGTCCGACCGATCTGCGGTTCGTCGTCCTGCATCTGATCAACGAGACCGCGCGCCATGCCGGCCATGCGGACGCGACTCGCGAACTGCTCGACGGAGTCACCGGAGAGTAGCTCAAGACCGCGCGGCGCTGTTCCCCAGAACGCCGCGTCACGTACGGCGCGTCAGTAGATGAACGCCTCGACGTCGTAGAGCGAACTGACGTGACGCTGGTCGATGACGCCGAGTCCGAGGAAGTTCCCCTCGTCGATCGTGAAGCTGTGGCCGTTCTGCACCGACACCACATACGCCACATGGCCGAACCCGCTATAGCCGTGGCCGGGACCGAAGACGACCAGCGAACCGACCCGCGGGGTCATGCCCTCCGGGCGACCGGCGTTGCGAGCCGTTGCGGCCCACTCCCAGGCGTTGCCGCTCCAGTTCACGTCGCGAAGCGACGCGGCGTACCACGTGCACTGACCCCACGGAAAACCGTCGACGCGAGGACCGAACGCGAACGGTGGCAATGCGTTGCCGATGACTCGCGCCGCACCCGCGCCTGCCGCGGCCGCAGCCGCTGCAGCGGCGGCTTCCTGCTCTCGCCGAACCTGCACGATCTTGGCCTGCACGCCGCGCAGTTGCACCATGAGCCTCGCCGCCTTCCCCTTCAGCGCCGATGCCTGATGCGTGTACGCGAGCTCCTCCGCATGCTGCTGGCCCGCGAGCGTTTGTAGATTGGTCACAAGTTGCGTCGCCGTCGCCTGGTCGCGCGTCTGTTGCTGCGCGAGCGCGTCGAGCTGATCCTTCTGCCCGCGGATCTGTGTCACGAGCGTCTGGACCCGGTTGCTCACCTGGTCGATGCTCGTGAGCGTGTCCATCGCGTCCTGCAGGCTCTTGCTGTCAACGAGGACTGCCGTCACCGTCCCGTCGTCGCTCAGCTCGTAGACGTGGACGAGCAGCTGTGAGAGATCGGCCTGGTCGGCGTTGTACCGGGCGCGCACGGCATACAGTTGCCTCGTCGTGTCGGCGAGAGCCTGGTTCGCGTGATCCAGTTGCAGTTGGGCCTGCGCGAGCTCGTTCTGCGTGTTCGAGATCGCCTGTGCCGATGCCAGCGCGTTCCCGGCTGCGACGGAGCTCCCGTGACTCAGCGTTGCGATCTCGCGGCTCAGCGCATTTGCCTGCGCCGTCAGAGACTGGATCTGATGCGTGAACTGATCAGCGTCGACCCGAACTTCGGTGAGCGGCGATCCGGCGATGACGAGCGCGATGACACCCGACGTGGCAACGAGGCGAACGCGACCGGCGAGCAAGAGCGCCTCCATAGGAAAGACGTGAGCTGGAATGGATGCCGGTGCACCGTACCAGCCAGGCCTGCAACGGTCAACCCGGCAGTGCCCTCGCGTCGGCACCGCGACGGAGAGTTTTCCGAATTGAAACTGACGTGTACGCCGAGGCTCTGATGCGTTGACGAGCAAACCGATTGAAGGGATTGACGTAGTTGAGAAATCGATGGACGGTCGAGGGAGCTCCGCGTTCCTGGAGACGGCGCGCCACGGCGGGTCGCTCGAGGGGCTCCATGGTCTCGCCGCCAACGCTGCAGAAGAGTCCTGCGAGGGGCGGATGGACCTATGGGAACGCTCCGCTGGGGACGCCGCGCGGTGCTGTGCCAACATGCCCGGCGAGATGGAGCGGATCGGGCCTGCCAGTGTGGTCATCCGCCGTCTGGGCGCGGATGATGCCGAACTCTACCGGGCGTTTCGCATTCGGGCGGTGCGGGAGACGCCGACCGCCTTCACCTCGAGCTTGGCGGAGGAGATCGCACGCCCGCTTGCGGCGACCGCCGAGCGGCTTGCGGCGCCGGGGCGGCCGAATGACGCGGTGTTCGGCGCCTTCACGGCCGGGGGCGACCTGGTGGGTGTCGTCGGCCTGCGCACCGTCACGGGCGAGCAGGAACGGCACAAGGCGAGGCTCTTCGGGATGGCGGTGTCCTCCGACCATTCCGGCCGGGGGATCGGGACCGCGCTCGTGCAGCACCTGCTGATTTACGCGCGCGGTGTCGACGGCCTCGTGCAGGTCGACCTTCGCTTCACCGAGGGCAACCGTACTGCCGAGCGTCTGTATCGCTCGTGCGGGTTTGTGGAGTGGGGGCGCGAGCCGGACGCGGTGCGTGTCGACGGTCACGCGATCACGAAGGTGCACATGACGTGTGCGCTGTACCGATGACCTGGACGGGTCCCGGCTTCGTCGACCACCACGCGCACCTCCTCCACGAGGCGAGTCTCCAGGGATCCGGGTGGGGCGGGACCGCTGCGATCCGCGCGCTGCACCACGCATGTGCGGAGCGTGGTGACACACCGGTCGACGCGATCGAGCAGCCGGAGTGCGACGACCTGCCGGCAGCACTTCGTGCCGCGCTGCACCGCGCGGCTGCGGCCGGGCTCGTCGAGATCTGGGAAGCCGGCACACGGCACCCGGCGTACTGGACCGCGCTGCGTGCGCTGCGCGATGAGGGGCCGCTGCCACTCCGTGTCCGCATCCTCGTCGCAGCCGGTCTCGCAGAGCGGGGGATGCCCGAGCGTCTTGGCGACGCGTGGCTTGACGTCGTCGGTGTCAAGTTCTACGCCGACGGATGGCTCGGTCCGCGCACCTGCGCGCTGTCGGCGGAGTTCCGTGACGAACCGGGGAATGCAGGGTTGCTCTTCGAGCCGCCGGATCACCTCGCACGCCGCATTGAGCCGTTCGCGCATGCTGGATGGACGATCGCGACGCACGCGATCGGAGACCGGGCGATCGAGTCGGTGCTCGATGCGTACGAGCGCGTGTACGGCGACGGCTGCGCCGCTGCATCGCCACGCATCGAGCACGCGCAACTCCTGCAACCGGATCTTGTTGCGCGCATGGCTGCGCTCGGGGTTGTCGCGTGCATCCAACCGGGATTCGCGATCGACGACGCGGAGGACGCGCGCGCAGGGCTCGGCGACGCATGGCCGTTCGCCTACCGATGGAGTGCACTGCTTGATGCCGGCGTGCGTGTCGTGACGGGCAGCGATTACCCGATTGATGATCTCGAGCCGCTGCGAGGCCTTGCCAAACTGATGAGCAATCCATTCGATTCGCTGTCACGGACCGACGCGCTTCGGCTCATGACCCGCAGCGACGCGGGCACCATGACGCTTTCCGTAGATCCGGCTGATGTCGCTGTCGGCAGCCCGTCTGACATCCAGGTGCTGGCAACGAATCCATCGGGATAGCGTGCAGCGCGGCAGAGTGGTCATGCCGCAATCGCAGTGAATGGACTGAGTGGTATGCGATCGTCGCAAGACGAGTAGTGCCATTCAGAGGCGTTTGTGTCGGGCAGTCGCGAATATCGCTCACCCGTTGGTATGAAATCTCGTAAGACGTCTCACCCGATGGGATGAAATGCGCGCCACCACGGTGATTTCGTGCGCAACCGGACGCTACGCTTTTTCCGGGTTTCGCGACTCGTGCAACCCATATGCGCATGTCGCACGACTCGGCATCAGCAAGCGTCCAACGACATCGGAGGAATCACAGTGCGAGCGACAAAAGTCGGTCTCGGTGCAGTCGGGCTGGGCGTGTTGGGCCTGCTCGCCGTTGCTGCGTGCGGGAGCACGACGGGGGCCACGACCGGCACCCTGGCTGCTGCTCAGGTCTTGCACTTCCCGGTCTTCCAGGACCCCGGTACGTGGGATCCCGGTGAGATGGATGCGGAAGTCGACTCCGAGCTCATGCAGAACGTGTTCGACAACCTCTGGCGCTTCGACGACAACCTCAACATCGTTCCGGACATCGCCACGGCTGTGCCGACGGAGGCCAATGGTGGAATCTCGGCTGACGGTCTCACCTACACGATCCACCTGAACCCCGCAGCCAAGTTCTCCAACGGTGACCCGGTCACCGCGAAGGACGTCCTGTTCTCGTGGAACCGCGGCGCCGACCTCCAGGGCGCGTACGCGTCGATTCTCAGCGCCATCCAGGGTTTCAAAGCTGCCCAGACTGGAGCCGGCACACCCCCGTCGTCCGGCACTCCGACCAGCTTCCAGGCAAACATCGACAAGCAGCTCGCCGCCGGGAATTCGTCGTTCATGATGAGCGGGCTCACGGCGCCGGACGGCCCGAACGGTGAGACGGTGCAGGTCAAGCTCGCCACCGCCTGCGGCTGGTGCCTCACCGCGTGGACGCTCGAGGGCACCGTCGGCGCGATCGTCGATGAGAAGGTCATCAACGGTGCGGGTGTCGACCCCGTCACCTGGTGGCAGACGCCCGCCGACCTAGTCGGCACCGGCGCCTACAAGATCACCGCCTACACCCCCAAGCAGTCGATCGTGTTCAGCCAGGTTCCCAATTGGTGGGGCTCGCCGAAGCCGACTCTCAAGACGATCAAGATCGACATCAAGGACCCGTCGACCGCACCCACCACGGTGGACGCGTTCTTCCAGGGCGGCTACGACATCATCGGCTACGGCGGTAACAGCGCGAACATTCCACTTGCGAACGTGCTCGCGATCCAGGCCAACTCGCGCCAGAAGCCGGACCTGTTGACCCAGCCCAAGGGACGCACCACCTGGGTGAGCTTCAACATCGGCTACCCCACAACCGGTGGACCGTTCGTTGGTGAGACGGCCGCGGCCAAGGGTCTTCGCTTGGCCTTCGACCTCGCCGTCGACAAGCAGGGCCTGGCCACGACGGTATGCCACAACGTGATCTGCTCCGCGGCAACCGGCGGTCTCATCACCACCGGCCTCGTCGGCAACGGCGGCCCGAACAGCGACCCGCTCGCAAAGTTCGACCCGACGCAGGCCAAGGCGCTCCTCAAGCAGTACGACCCGTCGGGCACGCTGACCAAGAACGTCATCTACTCGTACAACGCCGGCAGCCTCAACGAGAGTGTCGCCGAGTACCTGCAGAACGAGTGGCAGACCAACCTTGGGGTGCACGTCACCCTGAACTCGGTCTCGGATGCGTCGATCTTCATCAGCAACCGGCTCTCGGGCAAGTACATCTTGTCGCGTGACGGCTGGCAGTTCGACTACAACCACCCGCAGGACTGGTACGACAACCTCTGGGGCGCGATCCCCACGTCTGAAGGCGCCAACACCAGCGGGTTCGACGATCCGCAGTACGACAGCATCCTCAAGCAGGCCGATGCCGAGCCGCTCACGACAGCGCTCCCGCTCTACAACCAGCTGTCGACCATCCTGCAGAACAACGTCGTGTACATCCCGCTCTACTACTCGGTTGGCAACTTCCTCATCCAGTCCTACGTCAAGGGGGCCGGATCAAACACCGCATTCGACCACTACTGGGACGAGATCAAGATCCTCAATCACTGAGCACCTCACCTTCCCCCGCCCGTTTATGGGGCGCCCGGCACCGCGCCGGGCGCCTTTCATATTCCTCCCGCCGCTGCGACGCGAGCGGCATGCAGAATACGGCCCACCATGGGATTCGTTGATGTGAAAGGGCTGCGCCACGTGCTGCCCGACGGCCGGGTGCTGTTCCAGGACCTGTCGTTTCGCGTCGGCGAGGGCAGCAAGACAGCCCTGCTCGGCGCCAATGGTGCCGGGAAGACGACCGTGCTCAGAATGATTGCCGGTGACCTGGAGCCCCAGGAAGGCACCGTGTCGAGCGGCGGTGTTCTCGGAGTCATGCACCAGTTCATCGGGGGCTTCGAGGGTGTGCGGACGGTGCGCGATCTGCTGATCTCCGTGGCACCGGCATCGCTCCGGCGCGCCGCGATCGCACTGGACAGAACCGAGGCGCGGATGAACGAGCAGCCCAACGATGCCGCAACCGCGGCCGCGTACGCGCAGGCGGTCGCCGACTACGCCGATGCCGGCGGATACGACGCCGAGTCCGTCTGGAACCTGTGCACCAACGCGGCGCTCGACCAGGACTATGCGGAGGCAGCGTCGCGACCCGTCAACGAGCTGAGCGGTGGTGAGCAGAAGCGTCTGATGCTCGATGCGTTGCTGCGCGGCTCAGCGTCGGTCCTGCTACTCGACGAGCCGGACAACTACCTGGACGTCCCGAGCAAGGAGTGGCTCGAGGCCGCGCTTGTCGCGAGCACGAAGACGGTGCTCTTCATCACCCACGACCGCGAGCTGCTGTCGCGCACAGCGCAACGGATCATCACGATCGAGGGACACGGCGCGTGGATCCACGGCGGCGGGTATGCGTCGTATGCAGAGGCGCGCAGGAACCGCACCGAGCGCATCGACGAGCTGAACCGGCGCTGGACCGAGGAACACGAGCGGATCATCGACTACGTGCGCACGCTGCAGCAGCAGGCGTCGCGCAGTCCGGCGATGGCGTCGCGCTACAAGGCGGCGCAGACGAAGCTGCGCCATTTCGAGGAGAAGGGCCGCCCTGCTGAGCGGCCCAGCGAACAGAACGTGCGCATGCGGCTGCGCGGCGGCCGCACGGGCGTGCAGGCGATCATCTGCAAGAAGCTCGAGTTGACCGGACTGCTCACGCCGTTCGACCTTGATGTCGTGTTCGGTGAGCGCATTGCTGTTGTCGGGCCGAACGGCTCCGGGAAGTCCCATTTCCTGAGCCTGCTTGCAGGTGAGGAGGTCGCGCACACCGGTGACTTCCGCCTCGGCGCACGAGTCGTTCCCGGTGTGTTCTCGCAGCTTCACAAGCGCCCGGACCTGGCGGGCCGCTCTCCCGTCGAGATCCTTGCCAATGTGCAGCTCGAGCGCGGCCGGGCGATCGGGATGCTGCGCCGATACGGACTCGACCGGCAGGCGGATCAGCTCTTCGAGACGATGAGCGGCGGCCAGCAGGCGCGCCTGCAGATCCTGATGCTCGAAGTTGAAGGAGCGACGCTGCTCCTGCTCGACGAGCCCACCGACAACCTCGATGTCGACAGCGCACAGGCGCTCGAGGACGGGCTTGAGTCGTACGAGGGTACCGTGCTCGTGGTCACGCACGACCGCTGGTTCGCACGCAGCTTCGATCGTTTCCTCGTCTTCGGCGAGGACGGCAGGGTATGGGAGTCCGCCGATCCTGTGTGGACGCAGCCCTTGTCCCGTGCCGCGTCGTAACACGCCGTTTGATTGACACCTCCGGTACACCGTTTCATCCTCGTGAGCAGCACAGTTCAATGGAGGGTGCGTCAATGCCGGTCAAGGCGTGGTCGCCCAAGCGAGAGCGTCAATACGAGCACATCAAAGAGGGGCTTGAAGAGCGCGGGAAGCCGGAGAACCTCGCGGAAGAGGTTGCCGCCCGCACGGTGAACAAGGAGCGCGCGCGGGCCGGCGAATCGAAGGAGGCTAGCCGCACCTCGATAGACGACATCTCGTCCGGACGGCGCGGTGGGTTGCGTTCGCACAAGGGAGCCGGAGGCCGTACGTACGATCAGCTGCGCAGCGAGGCCGCCGATCGCGGCATCAAGGGGCGTTCGACGATGAACAAGCAGCAGCTGGAGCGGGCGCTCGACACGTAGTCGACCAACGCTGCGGCCGACACCGTCATGCCCGCTTCCACCGCCGCAAAGACCTGCGCTCGCCCCAGTGCTGTCAGCCTGGCGTTGGGATGAGAATGCATCCCAGAGCCCTCCTCGGTTGGGTTGGTGTTAGCAACCTCACCTTGCCGAGTTCAGGGCTCCTTCTGTGTCACCAACCTCGTGAGAGACCTCATCTAGAGCTGCGTCTGCTCGGGGAACTCCGGTTCCTGTCCCGGCACGTTCGGGGTGGGTATCTGCGGCGTCTCGCCGGGCGCCTGCACCGGCGGCACGTCGGCCGGGAACTCTCCCGGAGACGACGGTGGATCGATCTGCGGCGTCTGCGGCGGATCGATCTGCGGGGTCTCCGGGGGCATCTCGCCCCGGGAGGGACTCATCGCTTCGCGTGGCCGCCGGCCATGAGCTGTCGCCAGCCCCTGGCCTCGATCTCGACTCCGAAGCGGCGCGCCGCCGCACGGATCTTCTTCCAGGCCCGGTCACGGTCAGCATCGCTCACGCCTTCGACCTGGTCGAAACGCGCGATCGCATTGCGCACGTGCTCTGCGTCAATCAGTGGCTCTTTCCGTTGCTTCGTAAAGGCGAAGCTACGGCTGTCGAGCTTCTCTCGTTCCCGAGTTTGCATAACCGGTTCCTCGTGCCTAGCGGCTGTCTGCCTTGTCTTTCAGGGCGTCCGCGGCGCCCTTCACCTTGTCGGCGGCATCACCAACGGCATGCTCGACGCCACCAACGGCGTGCTGCATCTTGCCCTCGGACTCCCGCTCCTTGTCGCCGGTCACCGTGCCCTGGACTTCTTTCGCCTTGCCGACGACCTGATCCTGTTCTCCAGACATATCGTGTCCTCCGGTGTGAGAGGGCGCTGCCGTCCAGCCGGCGGCCACCTCTCATGAATATGATAGTGAGACTATCATAAAAGTACCACTTCGCGCTATGCCCTACGGTGGACGAGCGTCCCCTCCCCCGCCGGTCGTCAGCTGCGGCGTGCGGCCAGCAGCGCCGGGGCGCGCTGTGGGGTCCGGAACCGAGCCACGACCTCGAGAGGTGCGATCGGCCGGCTGATGAGGTAGCCCTGGAGCTGTGAGCAGTGACGGCTCGAGAGGTAGTGGCGCTGCGCCTCGGTCTCGACGCCTTCCGCGACGACTGTCAGGCCGAGGCTCAACCCCATCGCGATCATCGCGTCGATGATCGGGGCGTCCTGCTCTGCGCTGACGATCGCGCGTGTGAACGAGAGGTCGATCTTGAGCGTGTCGACGGGAAAGCGCTGCAACCTGCTGAGCACTGAATAGCCGCTGCCGAAGTCGTCGATGGCGATGCGCACACCGAGGTCGCGCACGGTCTGCAGGAGCGCAAGCGCCTCGCCCTGCTGCGGCACGGCAGCGCTCTCGGTGATCTCCAGCTCCAGGAGGTGCGGATCGAGTCCGGTCACGTCGAGGGCATCGATGACTCGCTCGAGGAGACGGCAGCTCACCAGGCTTCGCCCCGAGACGTTGACCGCAACCGGAAGAGGGCCGGCGTTCGACGTAGCCCAGGACTGCGCCTGCCGGCATGCCGTCATGAGCACCCATGTGTCGAGCTCATTGATCAGGCCACTCTGCTCGGCAATCGGTATGAACACGTCCGGTGCCATCAGCCCGCGGCTCGGATGGTTCCAGCGCACGAGTGCTTCAACGCCCGTGAGGGCACTCGTCTGCGCGTCGACCTTCGGTTGATACAGCAGCGTCAGCTCGCCCCGGCCGATCCCCGCACGAAGATCCTGCTCGAGCGTCATCCGCTCGAGAGCATCGACATGCATCGTGTCCGTGAACACCGCATGCCGGTCCTTGCCATCGGCCTTGCCGACGTAGAGCGCCACGTCGGCGTTCCGCACCACATCTGTCGCGATCTTCGCGTCGATCGAGGTGGCGACGCCGATCGTTGCGGTGATGCTCATCGTTCGTCCCGCGACAATGAACGGGGCGCGCAGCGCGACACGCAGCCGTTCCGCCGCACCCGCCGCGTCGCACGGTGCACCGAGGTCCTCCAGGAGGATCTCAAACTCGTCGCCGCCGAGCCGCGCAGCCGTGTCTCCGGATCCGATGTTCGCGACGAGCCGTTCGGCCACTCGCACGAGCAGGTCATCGCCCACCGCGTGACCGAGGCTGTCGTTCACCATCTTGAAATTGTCGAGGTCGACCATGAGTACGGCGTAGCAACCACCGCTGGATTCCAGGCGCTGATGCGCGTGCTGCAGCCTGTCGTGAAACAGCGAGCGGTTCGGCAGGCCGGTCAGCTCGTCGTGAAACGCCTGATGCTCGAGCTCGCGCTGAAGGCGCACGCGATCCGTGACGTCGTTCGGGCAGACGATCATCGCGGGCTCGCCGTCATACATCAGCTGCTGCGTGTCGACCTCGATGTCGAGCACATCGCCGGCCTTGGTGCGGTGATGGATGTCCTCAAAGTGCGTGCGCCCTCCGCGCACCGCGAGCAGGTTGCTGAAGAGTTGCGCGCAGTCCTCCTGCGGGCGGATCTGGTCGAGGGTGAGTGCGAGGAACTCCTGGCGCGTGTACCCGTACATGGCTACAGCGGCTCTGTTCACCGCGAGGAACTGCAGGTCGCCGGCCTCCCATGTCTGCGCCGGGAGCCGGGTGACCAGCATCGGCTGTGGACTGTCGTCGAAGAGTGAGCGGAATGTCTCCTCGCGCGTTGCGAGGACGCGTGCATCCTCAGCAAGCCGATCCGCGACCGTCTGTGCTGCGACGATCCTGCTGCGACGCCGGCGCGCGAACAGCGCGAAGGAGCAGATCAGCAGCCCGGCGGCGACAACCATGGCGATGGTCGCGGCGAACGCGACTGCCACGCCCCCCGCGGCACTCGCCTCTTCCTCGCGCGACTCGGATGCAAGCGCAGCGTCGAGCGGCGCGAAGCGCTGGTCGACCATCAACGCGTTCAGGACGGCCGGGATCTCCATGTCTGCGATGCGCATGCCGTTGAGCTCAGCGGTGACGGCCGCCTGGTAGTCGTCGGACAGCCGGGTGATGTGAGCGAGCGCCGCATCGGGGACATCGAGTGACTGGATATCGCGCACCGCCCGCTGAGCCGCCACCTGCAGCAGTGCTCGCATGCTCACGCTGTCGTTGACGCTCTCCTGCTCCACCGCGATGTCGGTACGCAGCACACCAACCGCCTGCGAAGACGCTTGCTTGTGATCGGACCACACATGCAGTGCGACGAATGCGGCGACCACTGAGCAGGTGAGGAGCCCGGATGCGACGAGCGTGACCCAGACCGGCACGTCCGCCGGACGCGGATTCCTTCCCGGGAGCCTGAGTTTCACTGCTGCCTCATGAACTGACTGCAGCAATGCGTTGGGCATGGCTGCTCCTGACCTCACCCTACGAGCGTTCCCGGCCGCCAACGACGGCGTCGCCGGGTTCGAGCAATGCCGAGACACACCCCGATTGGCATTAGGTAGCCTAATTTGGTAGCCTAACGATATGACCGTCACTACGAGCGAGATCGTCGAGGCGCTCGACTCGGACTTCCCGACCGCGATCACCCGCCTCTACCGGCGCCTGCGGGCCGAGCGGCCGGGCGACCAGATCAGCGACTCGCAGCGGACGGTCCTGGCGCTTCTGGTGCGAGAAGGGCCGCACACCCTGCGAGAGCTGAGCGACCACGAGCACGTCACGCCGCCATCGATGAACCAGACCGTGAATTACCTCGCGAGTGCCGGGTACGTCACGCGGACCGATGACCCGGATGACGGGCGAAAGGTCATCCTCGTGGCGACGGCCAGGGGCGTTGCGCTCATCGCGGAAGCACGTCAGCGACGGCACATGTGGCTGAACGGCCAGCTGCAGCGGCTGTCGAGCGACGAGCGGGCCGTGCTCTCAGCGGCGACGAGCATTCTCAACAAGATCGCGGACTCGTGAGCGTGCGTGCGACGCTCGAGGCGCCGCCGGTGGCGGGGATTGCGCCCCGCTACAAGTGGCTCGTGCTGTCGAACACCACGATCGGCGTGCTGCTGGCGACGATCGACTTGTCGATCATGCTCATCGCGATGCCCGACATCTTTCGCGGCATCAAGCTGAACCCGCTCGCGCCCGGCAACAGCTTCTACCTGCTCTGGATGATCCTCGGCTACCTCATCGTGAGCAGCGTGCTCGTCGTGAGCCTGGGAAGGCTCGGAGACATGTTCGGCCGGGTGCGCATGTACAGCCTCGGATTCGTCATCTACACGTCGGCGTCGTTTGTCCTGACGATCGACCCGTTGACCGCGCAGTCAGGTGCGCTCTGGCTGATCATCGGGCGCCTCCTGCAGGGAGTTGGCGCGGCCTTCCTGGTCGCCAACTCCGCGGCGATCATCACCGATGCGTTTCCCGCGACCCAGCGTGGACTCGCGCTGGGAATCAACAGCATCGCGGCGATCAGCGGGCAGTTCATCGGACTGATCCTCGGCGGCGTGCTCGGGGCGATCGACTGGCGGCTCGTGTTCCTCGTCTCGGTGCCGTTCGGTCTCTTCGGAACGATCTGGTCGTACCGCAATCTCAAGGAGCTCGGTCAGCGTCACCGAGCGAGGATCGACTGGAGGGGCAACGTCACCTTCGCTATGGGACTCGTCCTCGTGATGATCGGCATCACGTACGGGATCGAGCCTGCGGACGGCAAGAGCATGGGCTGGACGAGCGCACCGGTCGTCACGTTGCTCGCCGCCGGTGTGGCGTCGCTCGGGACATTTGCGGTCATCGAGTCGCACGTCGCCGAGCCGATGTTCCGCCTCGCGCTGTTCAGGATCAAAGCCTTCACCTTCGGCACGCTGGCGACGTTCCTCTCCGCAATCGGTCGCGGCGGCCTGATGTTCATGCTGATCATCTGGTTGCAGGGCATCTGGTTGCCGCTGCACGGATACAGCTTCGCGCAGACGCCGCTCTGGGCCGGCATCCTCATGCTCCCGCTGACCGCCGGCTTCCTGCTCGCCGGCCCGGTGTCCGGCTATCTGTCCGACCACATCGGCGCTCGATACCTCGCAACCGGCGGGATGACCGGTGCGG
>JBAUTG010000167.1:0-16943 GCA_049582105.1 Candidatus Dormiibacterota bacterium
CCCAGCCGCCGGCTCGCAGCGCCGCTCTCGGCGACCGGCTCGATCTCGAGCTCATCACGAACCTCGAGAGCCCAGGCACCCGCGACCGCACTACACATTCCTGTAGCATAGAACACATGTTCGCAACCACCGACTCCCCCATCCAATGACGCCGCGGAATCCTTCCGTATACTCAGGAGCAGATGTTCGGTCGACGCGTCGACGCGACCTACAGGCGCAGCCAGAGCGCGACCGGACTGCCGGTGCACCCGAGCGTGATAGCGCGCGGCCTGGCTCTTGGGATCGTCGACTCGTCCGACGACCACGTCGAGCGCCGCAAGCTCGGTCAACTCCTCCTCGATGAGCTCGACGCGCTCGGCGGCCTCGCCCACTGCGAACTCGTCGTCGCCGATCGAGCTCAGGTGCACGAGCACAACGGACAGCGCCTCCAGAGCAAGACCTACGGCTACTACCGCTGTACGTTCACCGACGGCGGCGTCACGAAGGCACGCATCCGCATCTATCACCGCACGGCGGTCCGTCAGCAGGTGATCACCCCGAAGGTGTTCCTCAACACGCTGCTGCACGAATGGACCCATCACTACGACTTCGCAGGCCTCCGCCTGCATCGCTCACCTCACACTGCAGGCTTCTACACGCGTCTGCGCACCCTCGCCGACGCGCTCGACGTCAGCTTCGTGATGCCACCGGAACCCGGCGCCGCAGGCACCGCCGCTCCACCGGCGGCGTGAGCCTCGGAACCTCCGCATGAGCGACCGCATCATCGCGGTCACCGGTGCAACCGGCAACATCGGATCGCGTGTCGCCCGGCAGCTCGCCGCTAAGGGTTCACGTCAGATCCTGGTCGTTCGCGATCCGAGCAGAGCACCGAAGCTCGACAACGCGGAAATACGTCAAGCGTCCGGATACATCAACGGTAACCAGATGCGCGCCGCGTTCGAGGGTTCGCACACCGTCTTCCTTATATCGGGGAGTGAGTCGGCCATCAGAGTGGCCGAGCACATCACGGCGGTCAATGCGGCGGTCGCCGCAGGGGTCGAACGCATCGTCTATCTCTCGTACTTCGATGCAGCCGAGGACTCCATCTTTACCTTCGCCCGCGATCACCACGCCACCGAACAGCACATTCGCACGACGGGGATCCCGTTCACCTTCCTGCGCATGAACATGTTCATGGACTTCGTTCCATCGATGGTGAGCGTGGACGGCGTGATCAGCGGCCCCGCGAGCGACGGACGCGCGGCGGCGGTCGCTCGTGACGACATCGCGGATGCCGCGGTCGCGGTGCTCACAAGCGATGCCCACGAAGGGACGATCTACGACCTCACCGGCCGAGAGGCGTTCTCGCTCGCAGACGCTGCGGCGCTGATGTCACGCGTGTCTGGAAAGCGGATCACCTTTCACAACGAGACCGTCGAAGAAGCCTACGCGTCGCGCGTCGTCTACAACGCGCCGGACTGGGAGGTCGCCGGCTGCGTCACGACCTACACGGCCATCGCCGCGGGGCAGCTCGAGCGGGTGAGCGACGATGTACGTCGTCTCACAGGCCATGAACCGTTGACCCTCGCGGAGTACCTCGAAGCCCATCCGGGAAGCCTCGACCACGTCGTGAACGGAGAGCGCGCCACCCGGCCGATCTGAGTGCGTGAACGGGCGGCCGGATCACGGCGCACCCCGGCCACACGTGATGGATTCGGCGATGGATTCGGGTTCATCACGCGAGCCCAGCGGGCGCTTCAAGCCGGAGCGAGCGGCTGCCTCGCATGGGTGATACCCGCATCCACATCGCAACCGGGAAGTCCCCCGCCAAAGGCTGGTCAGAGCAACGGCAGGCGCGCACTCCGGCAAGCCATCCGGGGCTACCGCATAACATGTGGGGCTCGGGCGACGTAGCCAAGTGGTAAGGCAGAGGTCTGCAAAACCTTCATCGTGGGTTCGATTCCCACCGTCGCCTCCAAACGCCGCGTATCCTCGACCCGTGTCCGTCACCGAGGCCGTGCGCACCCGTGGTCACACCGACCTGTCCGATCGCGCGAAGCGAGTCCTGCCCGGCGGGGCAACCCACGCCTCACGAACGTACGACCCGCGGATCTACGTCGCTCGATCGAGCGGGTCGCGCAAGTGGCTGATCGACGGCACCGAGCTCATCGACTACACGATGGGTCACGGCGCGTTGCTCCTCGGCCATGCGCATCCGGTCGTCGTCGAGGCCGTGCGCGACCAGGTCGGTCGTGGCACCCATTACGGCGCCGCCCACCCGCTCGAGGTTCAATGGGCCGAGCTCATCACCTCACTCGTCGCCTCGGCCGAGAAGGTCCGGTTCACCGCGTCGGGCACTGAGGCCGGGATGCTCGCGCTTCGTGTTGCACGCGCGGCCACCGGACGCGATCGCATCGTAAAGCTGGTCGAACACTTCCACGGCTGGTCCGACGTGGTCAGCCCGTACCTCGACAGCGACGGGGTGACGCGCACGCCGCCAGGAGTCCCATCGGTGATCGGCGAGCTGACGACGGTGGTACCCGCCGACGACCCCGGTCCCCTCGAGGCCGCCCTCGCCCGGCGCGACGTGGCCGCGGTGATCCTTGAGCCGTCAGGCGCGCATTTCGGCCGGCTGCCGCTCGACCCATCCTTCGTCAGTGCGGCTCGGGCCGCCTGTGATGCCACGGGAACCCTGCTGGTTCTCGATGAAGTGGTCACCGGCTTCCGCGTGGCTCCGGGTGGCATGCAGTCGGTGCTCGGGATCACACCCGATCTCACCGTACTCGGCAAGATCATGGCCGGCGGTCTGCCCGGTGGTGCGGTCGTCGGACGCGCCGACCTCCTCGATCTCTTCATCACGAAGATCACCCATCCCGGAACCTTCAACGCCAATCCGCTCAGCGCCGCAGCGGGGATCGCGACCCTCGGTCTCGTTGCCGACGGGGTGCCCCAGCGGACGGCGGACGCCTACGCGATCAGTCTCGCAAACCAATGGACCGCCGCTCTTTCGGCTGCGGGGATCCCCGGCCAGATCCGGCGGATGAGCAGCATCCTCCACATCCAGCTCGCCGATCCGGCTGCACAGGCCCACATCGGGAACGCGCTTCGCGCCGAGGGTGTGGACCCGCTGAACGCGAGTGCCTTCTGCTCGTCCGTGCACACGATCGCGGACCTCGAGTGGTCGGCCGCGGCGTTCGAACGTGCGATCGTCACGGCATCGAGCACCGCCTGAGAGGCAGAAGCCCAGCATCCATCGTCGCCAGAGGGACCGAAGCCACACCATCCAGCGCCGCCTGCGACGCCGAACCCTCAGCGTCCAGCAGCGTCCTAGCCGATGCCGTGACGCTGTGCCCAGAGCGCAGCCTGCACGCGGTCCTCGACGCCAAGACGATCAAACACCGACCCAAGGTGCGCCTTCACCGTCTTCTCGCTGATGCCCAGCCGCCAGGCGATCTGCTTATTGCTCATGCCACGACCCACCAGGGTCAGCACGTCGAGCTCGCGCTGCGTCAAGTCATCGAGCGGCCGGCGCTTCACTCGATCCCGCAGCAACTCCTTGGCAGCCTTGGGAGAAAGCGGAGTATCGCCCTTTGCGGCAGATCGAATCCCGTTCAGGAGTTCCTGGGGTTCAGTGTCCTTGAGCAGGAAGCCGACTGCGCCGTTGTCGATCGCCTCGACGACCATCTCGTGCTCGGAGTACGACGTGAGCATTACGACCTTGGTCCCCGCCACCGCCTTGAGCATCCGGCGCAACGCCTCGAAGCCATTCATCCCCGGCATCGAGATGTCCATCAACACGATGTCCGGGTGTTCCTCGACTGCGTAGGCCACGGCCTCCTCGCCATCGGAAGCAGCGCCGACCACCCTAATATCCGTGGTGCCGTTCAGGAGGGATGTCAACCCTCGCCTCACCAACGGATGGTCATCGACGATGAGCACTCGTATCGGAGTGGGGTACGTCACGTCCACGTTGTGTCCCAGCCTAACCGAAACCCTTCATTTGCGAGAGAGGGAAGTCGGCGGTGGCACCGACCCAGCAGAACCGCGATATACCAGTTGCCGCGGGGAGGGGGAGCCCGCGAGGGTAAACCACTGAACTGGGTCGGCGCCCGCCCGCCTATCAGGGGGACTTGCGTTTCTAAGAGGAAAATTCCCGCCGATACCGATAATCGCCCCCGGTGATGCCCGGGATATCTAGGCCAATAGTCTTAAGACGTGGCCTTGCGGCGGTCGAGGGCGCTCCGAATCGAGTTCAGCCGCTGTGCGATATCGGCCTCGGCTCCATGGTCGGAGGGCTCGTAGTACCGGTGGCCGGCCAGCGACGCCGGCCGGTGCTCCTGCTCCACGACCCCGCCTTCGTGATCGTGCGCGTAGCGATATCCGCTTCCGTATCCCATCGCACGGCCCAGTCCGGTCACCGCGTTGCGCAGGTGCAGCGGCACGGGTTGATGCAACGTCTCCGCGACGTCCGATGACGCGGCCACATATGCGCGCAGCACGCTGTTGCTTTTCGGTGCCGAGGCGAGATACAGCGTCGCTTCGGCCAGTGGCAGGAACCCCTCGGGCATGCCGATGAAGTGGGCGGCCTGCTGCGCGGCGACGGCCACGCCGAGCGCGTGCGGATCGGCGAGGCCGATGTCCTCCGCGGCGAGGATGACGAGGCGACGAGCAACGAAGAGGGGGTCCTCCCCCGCCTCGAGCATCCGGGCGAGCCAGTACACGGCGGCATCCGGATCGGTCCCGCGCACCGATTTGATGAAGGCGGAGATCAACCAGTAGTGCTGATCGCCCGCTCGGTCGTAGAGCAGGGCCGGGCTCTGGAGCGCGCCTTCGATGTCGGCGACGTTCACGCGAACCACGCCTGACGCGTCCTTTCCGGCCGCCTGCACGGCGAGCTCGAGCGAGTTGAGCGCGATCCGCGCGTCGCCGCCGCACAGTGCGATCAGGCGGTCGACCGCATCGGCGTCAACCTCGACGCCAAGACCGCCAAGACCTCGCTCATTGTCGGCAAGCGCCCGCTCGATGAGGTTGCGGACGTCGTCAGGCTCCAACGCCTCGAGCCGGATGACCCTGCTGCGTGACAGCAGTGCCGCGTTGACCTCGAACGACGGGTTCTCGGTGGTCGCGCCGAGCAGAGTCACGGTCGCGTTCTCGACATGCGGAAGCACGGCGTCCTGCTGGTTCTTGTTGAAGCGATGGATCTCGTCGATGAAGAGCACCGTCCGCCGTCCGGTGCGCAAACGGTCGCGGGCACGATCCATCACCTTGCGCAGGTCGGCAACGCCGGCGCTGGTCGCGCTCACGGCCTCGAACGCTGCGCCGCTCGCGTTCGCGATGAGCACCGCGAGGGTCGTCTTGCCACTCCCGGGCGGTCCCCAGAGGATGAGCGAGGGCACTTCGCCCGCGTCGACGGCGCGTCGCAGGACCGTACCGATGCCGATCGCGCGATGCTGACCGACGAACTCATCGAATGTCCGCGGGCGCATCCGCGTCGCGAGCGGCGCGTGACGTCCTGCGCCGGCAGGCTCGTCGCCCTGCTCGTCGGGCGCGGCGCCGAAGAGCGAGCTCTGCCCCACCACTGCGGACCGTCCGCTCAGCTGGTCGAGGGTGCGGTGATCACCGTCGGCGGCTCGAGCCCGGGCGCGTCACCGAGCACGCTGCGCAACACCTGCGCCGCACCGAGAAGGCCCGAGGTCTCAGCGGGCACCACGAGCTTGGCATTGGGACTTTCAGCGAACTTGGTGAGCGTGTCCAGCTGCAGGATCGCGACCATCGTCGGATCCGGCTGCGCAGCCTTGATCGAACCGTAGACGGTCGAGATTGCCTGCGCGCGGCCCTCTGCCTCGAGGATCGCAGCCTGCCGGTTGCCTTCCGCGCGAAGGATCGCCGCCTGCCGTTCGCCTTCAGCCTGCTTGATGGCGGCCTGCCGGTTACCGTCGGCGATGTTCACCGCCGACTGCTGCTGGCCTTCCGACTGCAGGATGCGCGCACGCTTCTCCTGGTCCGCCTGCTTCTGCAGCGCCATCGCCTGAAGGATCTGCACCGGCGGCGAGATATCCACGATCTCGATCCGGTTGATGCGGATGCCCCACTTGTCGGTGACCTGCTCCATCTGCTGCTGCATCGCCGCGTTGATCTGCTCGCGCGACGAGAGCGCCTCGTCGAGGCTGACGTTGCCGAACGCGTTACGGAGCGTCGTGCGTGCCTGCTGATCGATCGCGACGAGATAGTCCGAGACGTTGAACAGCGCCGACTTCGGCTCGATGACCTGGCTGAAGATCGTTGCGTTCACAGCGACCGCGACGTTGTCGCGTGTGATGACGTCCTGACGGTCTCCGGTTCTCGGCGTCTCGCGCATGTCGACGCGGAGGAGCTTGTCGATGAACGGTGTGATGATCGTCAGGCCCGCCGGAGACTCCTTCCGGAACCGCCCAAAACGTGTCACCACGCCCGCGAACCCCTGGGGCACCACGCGCACCGCGCCGGCAACGACGATGGCGACGACGATGATCGCGACGATGACGATGATGCCGGTGGCCAGACCGCTGTTGTCCACTGTTGTTCAGGCTCCTCTGGGGGGCGCGACCACCAGGGTGGTGCCGCGCACTTCGACTACGGTGACCTCGGTATGCGCTGGCACGCCACCCGGATTGTTGGTGACGGCGAGCCAGCGTTCATTGAAGAGGCGCGCATGCCCCGGGTGGTTCTCATCACCGACGGCTTCGAGCGTCACCGCGGGCTGCCCCACGAGGTTGTCCGATGCGCCGGGCATCGAGAGCTTCGGTCCGAGGTGGCGAGCGGAGAGTCGCGCCAGTGTCGGGCGCACGAGCACGGTTCCGAGCAGTGCGACGCCGGCGGCGACGACAGCCTGCACCCAGACGTCATCCGGGAACAGTGCGACGACGGTTGCCGCGAACGCACCGAGCGCGAGGAACAGCGCGTAGAACGCCTGGGTGTGGACTTCCAGTCCCACCAGGACGAGCCCGGCGACGAGCCAGACCACCCACATCCAGGTAACCATGGGTCCGAGTGTACCCGCGTACAGATGGGGCAACACAAGAGGTCGTGCCCGGTTCACCTCGTCCGGCGCCGCGCCTCCGCCGCGAGCGCTCACTCGGTAGACTGGCGGCGGGTCCGGGTGCGGGCCTGGCCGATCCGTTCTTTCTAAGGAGTAGCGACTGTGCCGTCCACCCCATCCGAAGTTTTCACCGAGATCAACTCTCGCATCGCCGCCGATCCGGCCAAGATCGCCGGGATGAACGCCATCTACGCTTTCGATCTCAGCGGAGGTGATCCGGGGCAGTACCACATCTCGCTGAAGGACGGTACGGCCGACGTCGGCGAGGGCACGCCCGAGAACCCGAACATCACGATCACCATGAAATCCGAGGACTTCGTCGACCTCGCGACCGGCAAGCTCGACGGGACGATGGCGTTCATGAGCGGCAAGATCAAGATCAAGGGCGACATGGGGCTCGCGATGAAGCTCCAGACGGTGCTGCGCTAACGCTGCAACGCGCGCACGCCGGTGGCACTCGACGTGCGCCCCACTCGCTTCGATTACGACGAACGCGGTCGATCGCTGTTGATCGAGTGGTCGGACGGCGCGGTCCATCACATCCCCTTCGACGTGCTCCGACTCGCGTGTCCGTGCGCCGCCTGCAAGGGTGAGCCCGGCTACAGGGGACGCTGCAGCTCGGACCCGGTCCTGCATCCCGGCGAGGACGAGCTCGCGGACATCTCGCTCGTGGGTGCGTACGGTCTGAACGCCGTCTGGGCTGACGGACACAACACCGGGATCTACACGTACGAGCGGCTGCGCGAGCTCGGCGTGGCGTCGGCGTAGAGTTCGCCGCGATGACTGTCGAGACGACGCCCGCCACGGCACCACAGCTGCTTCAGTCCGTCACCGACGGCGTCTTGACGCTGACGCTGAACCGTCCCGACGTCCTCAACGCGATCACGCCGCCGCTCCTGGATCAGATGACCGCCGCGCTCCGCGAGGCAGCAGCGGGCGCGGAGGTGCGTGCCGTCATCATCACGGGCGCAGGGCGCGGATTCTGCAGTGGGCAAGACCTCCGCGCAGCCGCGCACGAAGGTGATCTGGATGTCGGCGCGATCCTCCGCGACCACTACGCACCCGCGATCCGGGCCATCAGGTCGATGGATCAGCCGGTGATCGCGGCGGTGAACGGCGTCGCCGCCGGCGCCGGCTTCTCGCTCGCGCTCGCGTGCGACCTGCGGATCGCCGCGGAGTCCGCGACGTTCGTCCAGGCATTCGTTCGCATCGGGCTGATCCCCGACCTCGCGAGCACCTACTTCCTCCCCCGCCTGATCGGTCCGGCGCGGGCCGCAGAGCTCGCCATGCTCGGCGAGACGGTGGACTCCGCACGCGCGCTCCAGCTCGGCGTCGTCAACCGCATCGTCCCCGACTCGGAGCTCGCGACGGTCACCGCCGATCTCGCCGCCCGGCTGGCCCATGGCCCGCGATCCATCGCGTTGATCAAGCGTGCGCTCGAAGTCTCCGGACAGAACGACCTGGAGGCGCAGCTCGCGGTCGAGGAGCAGCTCCAGACCGAGGCGACGACCACCACCGACTTCTTCGAGGGCATCTCCGCCTTTCTCGAGAAGCGGCCGGCGAAATTCACCGGCGCATAGCGGCCGCTGCATGGAGGGCGCTGCCGACCGGCTCAGGGCGCTGCTTGGCCCCGCGAGCGTGCTGACCGGAACCGCCATCACCGAGGACGACTCGCACGACGAGTCGCTGGTCGCGCAGTGGCACGCACCCGACGTCGTGGTCCTTCCGCACTCCGCGACGGAGGTCGCAGGCGTCATCCGGATCGCACGCGAGACCGGCGCGCCGGTCACCGTTCGCGGATCCGGCACCGGGCTCGCCGGTGCGTGCGTGCCCCGTGAGGGGGGCATCCTCATCGCCTTTCGCGAGATGAACGCGATCCTCGAGATCGACGTCGACAACCAGCTCGCCGTCGTCCAGCCGGGAGTGACGTTGCGTCAGCTCGACGAGGCGACAGCGGTGCACGGTCTCGTCTACCCGGTGTCCCCGGGGGAAAGCAGCGCCAGCCTCGGCGGGAACGTGGCGACAAATGCCGGCGGCATGCGCGCCGTGAAGTACGGCGTGACGCGCCAGCAGGTCCTCGGGCTGGAGGCCGTCCTCGGTACCGGCGAGATCATCCGTACCGGCGGCAAGTTCGTGAAGTCGACGTCGGGCTATGACCTGACGCAGCTGATCACCGGATCCGAGGGCACGCTCGCCGTGGTGACGGAGGCGATCGTCCGCCTCTATCCGCGCCTTGCGCACGCCGCGACGGTGCTGGCACCGTTTCGGACGGTCGCGGAGATCGCGTCGGCCGTGCCAGCGATCGTCCGGAGCGGGGTCGCGCCGCTGATCCTCGAGTACGTCGACATGATGTCCATGGCGGCGATCACGAGCGCGCGCGGCCTCGAGCTGGGCATCGGCCCCGAGGTGAAGGAGGTAGCGCTCGCGTACCTCGTCATCGTGCTCGAGTCGCGCGACCAGGGCCGTCTCGATGAGGACATCGAGCGCCTCGGTGACCTGGTGACGGGTCTCGGCGCACTCGACGTCTACGTCCTCCCATCGCGTGCCGCGACGGAGCTCATCGAGGCGCGGGAGCGCGCCTTCTTCGCGGCCAGGGCAGCGGGCGCCAACGAGATCATCGACACCGTCGTGCCGCGGGCGCAGATCCCCGAGTTTCTGTCGAAGGTGGCTGTAATCGCTCAGGACACCGGCTCGCTCGTCATCGGCTGCGGCCACGCCGGTGACGGCAACGTGCACCTCTCAGTGTTCCAGTCCGAGCCGGCGCGCCTCCACGAGGTGTTGCGCAGCGTCTTCGTCGCGGGCGCCTCGCTGGGCGGGGCCGTCTCGGGCGAGCACGGGATCGGCACGGACAAGCGCAGTCATTTCCTCGCACTCGAGGATCCCGCGAAGCTCGCGCTCATGGCACGCATCAAGGCGGCGTTCGACCCAGACGGCATCCTCAATCCGGGTGTCCTCTTCGAGTCCGCACAGGAGCGGACCGCGACGGTGGCGCGATGATCGGTGGAGAGGCGCTGGTGCGCAGCCTCGTCGCATCCGGTGTCGACGTCGTCTTCGGCAACCCTGGGACGTCGGAGATGCATTTCGTGGCCGCGCTGGACGCGGTACCCGAGATGCGCGGTGTGCTGGCGCTCTTCGAGGGGGTGGCAACCGGCGCGGCCGACGGGTACGCGCGCATGCGCGGCGCGCCTGCGGCGGCCCTGCTCCATCTCGGTCCGGGTCTCGGCAACGGCATTGCGAACCTGCACAACGCGAGGCGCAGTCATGCTCCGGTCGTGGTGATCGTCGGTGACCACGCGACGTACCACAGCCGCTACGACGCGCCGCTCGAGTCGGACATCGCGACCGTCGCGCGCAACGTGTCGTCGTGGATACGCAGCTGCGCGCGACCCGAGGATGCCGGCGCTGATGCAGCCGACGCGGTTGCGGCCGCACTCGGACCACCCGGCCAGGTCGCGACTCTGATCCTCCCGGCAGACGTCTCCTGGTCGGAGGGCGGTGCCGTGGCAACGCCGGTTCGCATCCGGCCCCTCGCTGATGTTCCCGCGTCGACGATCGAGGACGTCGCTGCGCAGCTTCGCTCGCGCGAGTCGTCGGCCCTCCTGCTCGGCGGGGCGGCGCTTCGTGAGCCGGGGCTCCGCGCCGCCGCGCGAATCGCCGCCGCAACCGGCGCCGAACTGCTCGCCGAGACCTTCGCGGCACGCATCGAGCGTGGCGCAGGTATCCCCGAGATCCAGCGGCTGGCGTATTTCGGTGAGATGGCGGCAGGGCAGCTCGAGGGGTTGCGCCACCTCATCCTCGTGGACTCGCGCTCCCCGGTCTCGTTCTTCGCCTATCCCGGCAAGCCGAGCGACCTCGTCCCTGCAGGCTGTGACGTCACCGTGCTCGCAGGCGGCTCCGACGACGTCGCGGCTGCGCTGACGGCGCTCGCGGAGGCGGTCGATGCCGGCCCGGACGTCGCGGCGACAACCACGATGCGGCCGAGCCGCCCCGAGGGCAGCCTTGGGGCCGAGTCGATCGCCCGAGCGATCGGGTCGCTCCTGCCCGAGGGAGCGATCGTCTCCGACGAGGCGAACACGAGTGGCACCTTCCTGCCGGGTTTCACCGCGGCTGCGCCGCACCACGACTGGCTCACGCTGACGGGCGGATCGATCGGCCAGGGGCTCCCCGTGGCAGTCGGCGCCGCGGTGGCATGCCCCGATCGCCAGGTGCTCGCCCTCGAGGCCGACGGTTCGGCCCTCTACACCATGCAATCCCTCTGGACCATGGCTCGGGAGCAGCTCGACGTCACGACGGTCATCTTCAGCAACCGCCGCTACGCGATCCTTCGCATGGAGCTCGCCCGGGTGGGCGCCACGGCGTCGGGGGAACGGGCGATGCGGATGCTCGACATCGCGCCACCTGAGATCGACTTCGTCGCGATCGCCAACGGCTTCGGGGTTCCGGCGTCACGCCCCGACACCGCCGAGGGCTTCGCGGCCGCGCTGGAGCGAGCGTTCGCCGAGCCGGGACCGCACCTCATCGAGGCGGTTGTCCCCTCACTGTTCTGAGCTCGCCGCCCTACGCGGTGGCGGGAAGGTCGTCTCCCGCAGTGCCGTCGCCGCCCTTCGCGACGTACAGGTGCGCATCCGCCGTCTGGAGGACGAGATAGGGATCGGAGCCGGCTGGTCCCGACGCGATTCCAACGCTCACACGCGCCGGCCCGGTGGGCAGGTTCAGTCTCGCGACCGATTCCTGCATCCTCCGCGCCACCACCATCGGGACGCCTGCCTCGGCGCCGGGGATGAGCAGGACGAATTCATCGCCGCCGATGCGGGCGAGCGTCTCCCCCTTCCGAGCCACGCTCGAGAGCGCCCCCGCAATCGCGATGAGGAGGCGGTCGCCTGCCGCGTGTCCGTATCCGTCGTTGATGAGCTTCAGGTTGTCGACGTCGATGGCGAGGAGCGCAAAGGGTCTCCGGGCGCCGATCTGATCCACGGCGTGCTCGAACCCTCGCCGGTTGGTGAGGCCGGTGAGGGAGTCCGTGACGGCATCGGATTCAGCCTCGCGATGCCGCAGGGCGTTGGTGAGGGCCAGAGACGTGAGCGCGCCCAGGCCGGCGAGCCGCTCGACAAGCCCGTCGGGGATCGCCCGGTCCCGTGACGACACGACCAGGACGCCGTGAACCGTCGCCTTCACCCGGACGGGGACGTACGCGGCGAACTTCAGCCCGAGGCGCTTGATGATCGCGCGAGCCCGCGGGCCGGCCAGCGTCGGGTCGAGTGCCCCGGAGACCGCCCCTCCGGCGGCCAGGGCCTTGGGGATGAGAGGGTGTTCCGAGATCGGCATCCACGTGCCGACGGCGCTTGCGCCGGTGTCGTCACTGTCGGCGATGATCCGCATGGTGCCGTCCGACACCTCGTAGTAGACGCCCCGGCGCGCGCCGCCGCCGGGAGGCGATGCGAGGGTGGCGGCGAGGCTGGTCGCGGTCTGGATGACCTGCTCCGGATCGAGGCTGTACGTCAGCGCCTGCGTGGCGAATTCCAGGACGGTCATCTGCCGCTGCTGCTCGGCGAGCAACTCACGGCATGCGGCGAGCTCGGCGCGAAGCATCAGCACCTCGGCGGCGGCCTCCGTCTCTCGAACTTCCTTCACGAACGAAAAGGCTCGCAGACCGGGCACGGTTAGTGACGAGAAGACGGATAACTGTCGTTGCACTGTGACAGGAAGGGGCCGAAACCCCGGGTTAGCATGGGCGCCGAGTTGGACCCGTCTGTGGCCACCGGCGTGGGGGCCTTGTGAACCACCCTGCCGCAATGCCCGCGCCGTTCAGACGCGAGGGTGTGAGCCGCCGCCTCGCCCCCTTTGTGCTCGCGGGATCTCTCGGCCTCGTCGTGCTCCTCGACGGTGGGGTGCGGTATCTCGGACCGGTCCACACCGAGGTCTTTGCGGTCGCCATGGTGCTCACGGCCCTCATCGCCGTCGGCAAGTTCAACGGCCTTCCCTTCTGGACCCGCGCGGCGACCCTCATCGGCTGCGTGGTTGCCGGGGCGTGGCCGGTCAGGATCATCTCCGTCGCCCACATGGTGCCCAACTTCGTGTGCGGCGCCGCCTTCATCGCGACACTCGCCTTTGGGCTGTTCGGACCGTGGGAGCGGCTGCCGCGGTGGACGCAGGCCGTGCCATGGCTCCTCGCATCCCTCGGTCTTTTCACGATGCACCTGTTCACGCACGCCTCCAGCGGAGTCATCTTCCCGCTGTCGGCGCTCACCGTTCTCTGGTTCGCGCTGCACCAATCGCGTGGTGAGCTCGCAGCGGGAGTGGTCGTCTCCGTGCTGACCTTCTTGACCCCGCCGATCGTGGGCGGGCCTGACATGACCACCGCTCTCCTCCACGCCGTCGCCGTCGTGGTCTTCGGCTTCAGCGTGCAGGACGTGGTGCGGCGGCAGCGCGAGCAATCAGCGGACATCGAGGCGGCGGAGCAACTCCTTCGAGAGATCGGCTCGGGAGACCCGGACGGCGCCAGGTCGACCATCTGCGCCGGGGCCGTGCGTCTCTGCGACGCGACGTGCGCGATCATCTACGAGGTCGACGCGGAGGGCATGCTCGTCCCGACCGCCTCGAGCCTCGACCCGGCACCGGACGTGAAACTGTCGCTCGACGGCCGCGCCTTCCGCATGGACGGAACGCCCCTCGGTACCGCGACGCGCCGCTACTCGGTCGTCGATGCGCTCGTGACCTCGCGCCCCGTCCTGCATGCGGAGCTGCTCGGCATGCCCGAGGGCATCAGCACGATGGTGTCGTCCCGAGGATCGATCGCCAACCTCGCCTATCCCATCCTCCGCAATGGCGCGCCGATCGGGGTGATCTCCGTCGCATGGACCCGAAAGGTCGAGCGTATCGACGAGCGCATCGCGGCCACCCTTGACGTCCTCGCTGCCGGCGCCGCGGCCGCCTTTGATCAGGCCGACTCACAGGTGGCGATCCGCGAGGGACAGCAACGCTTTGCCGCGCTCTTCAACGACCCGCAGCTGGCGATCGCCCTCACCGATCGGAACGCCGAGGTGATCCAGGCGAACGAGGCCTTCTCCGAGATGTTCGGCATCGAATCCGACCGCCACGCGGGCTCGCTCATCGCTGCGGCGCATCCGGAACATGCGGCGGAAGCGGAGGCGGACCTCGAACGGTTGCGCAGTGGAGAGATGGCGCAGTCAAAGGTCGAGCGGCGTTTTCGCAGGTCGGACGGGGCCGAGTTCTGGGCGGATGTGACAACAACTGCGGTCCCGGACGCCAATGGCGTGCCCGCGTACTGGCAGAACGTCCTCGTCGACACCACATCTCGCAAGCACGCCGAAGAGTTGCAGCGCCTGCGCCTCGCGGTCATCCAGGCGGCAACCGAGGCGACGACCGAGCAGGAGCTGGTCAGCCGCATGGTGGGGACGCTCGGGTCGGTGCCCGTCTGGGATGAGACCGAGATCTGGTTGAAGAAGCCGGAGTCCGGCGTGATGGTGCTCGCCGGCTCGTGGCGCCGGGACGGCGACGACACCGCGCGCAAGCAGCGGCATGCGGCGACCCGTCTCTCTGACGGCACGCTCGCCCGAACCGCCGCATCGCACGGAGCGATCATCACGCGAACGCTGGGAGCACGCCGGGGCCGGTTCGCGACGTCGAGGGCGACGGGTGGGCTCGAGATTGCCGTTCCCGCCTCGACTGACCGCGCCGTCGCCGGGGTGATCGTCCTCCGGAGCGCAACATTGCGCGACCTCGACGACGACATCCGCACGACGCTTGTCGACCTCGCCGCACGGTTCGCGGAGCTGCTCGCGCGGAGACGTGCCGAGCATGCGTCTCGCGCGGCCACGGCCCGCCTGCAGGCATTGTCGACGATGGATCCGCTGACCGGGCTGCAGAACCGCCGCGCATTCGACGAGCGTCTCAACGGCGAGCACCCCGGTCGCTATGCGGTGCTCGCCATCGACCTCGACAATCTCAAGGACATCAACGACGCCCACGGTCACGAGGCGGGTGATCACGCATTGCGCGCCGCGGCGAGCGTGCTGTCGGCGGCCGTGCGCAGCGAGGATCTCCTCGCGCGTGTCGGCGGGGACGAGTTCGGCGTGCTCCTCGAGGGCGCCGGCATCGACGAGGCCGTCGCGGTTGCCGAGCGCATGCGCCTCTCGGCTCGCGCGGTGTCGCTGCCGAGCGGTCTGCTCGCGATGAGCGTCGGCTGCGCCGCGGCAGAGGCGGATGATTCGCCGCGCGCACTCTGGAGCGCCGCCGATGCCGCGCTGTACGAGGCCAAGCGCGGCGGGAAGGACCGGATCGCGTGCGCGTCGGACACGTCCATGCGCACCACACGTCAGGGCGCCGACAAGGTGGTCATGCACCTGCTCGCCAACCGGTCGGTGGTGTCGGTGTACCAACCGATCGTCGACCTGTCGACCCGCACTGTGGTCGGCTACGAGGCGCTCGCCCGGCCCCGGGGCGCCGGACCCGGCACCAGCGTCGAGGCGATCTTCGCGGCGGCGCATCGTCTCGGTGTCGACCGCGACCTCGACTGGCTCTGCCGTCGCGCGGCCGTCAAATGCGCGCGCGAGCTTCCCGACGACACCCCGATCTTTGTGAACGTCTCGATTCCCGCGTTGCTCGATCCCGTGCACGGGGTCGACCAGATGCTCCTGCTCCTGCGCTGGGCACGCCGCAGCCCTGCACAGACCATCATCGAGATCACTGAGCGCGACGCCGTCCTCGACATCCAGCGCTTCCGCGAGGTGCTGAGCGCGTATCGAGCGGAGGGCTTCCGCTTCGCGCTCGACGACGTCGGGCAGGGCCACAGCACGTTCGAGGTGCTGGCCGCCTCGACGCCCGAGTTCATCAAGATCTCCGCGAACTTCTCGCAAGTGGGCGAGCATCCCGGTGAGCACTCCGCGACCCGAGCGGCGGTCGCATTTGCGCGGGACACCGGCGGGACGGTGATCGCGGAGGGCCTCGAGACGGAGGAGCGCGTCGCGCTCGCGGCCGAGCTCGGCGTCACGCTCGGTCAGGGGTGGGCGCTCGGGCGCCCTGCGCCGGCGTCGGCCTGGATCGCCACGACCGTTCCCGAGAACGCCGTCTCAGGCTGACCCGCCTCGGAACCGCTCTCCTCCGCGGATCGGGATCGAGAGCCAGTTCTCACGTGGCGGCAGCGGACAGCTCCACCGCGGGTCGTAGCTGCACGAGGGCTGGTACGCGAAATTGAAGTCGAGGATGACGCGCCCGCCGTCTGTCCCGAGGTCGGCTCCCTTGGCCGTGTCGAGCACATACCGGCCGGCTCCGTATGTCTCGCTTCCGCTGGTGGCGTCGCGAAACGAGAGGTAGAAACCGCCCGAGTAGTCGAGGAGCCAGAACACCGAGAGGCTCAGCGGCTCGCCCTTGAGCTCGAACCTCGCCGTGCCGGACCGTTCCGCCACGACATGGCCGGCGGCCGAGTCGGGGAGCTCGAACGTGGCTCCGTCGGCAGCCTCGAACGCCGCGAGGGTCCGCAGCGCCGGGTCGTACGGGTAGTACTCGGGAGCGGTCGCATCGCCGCGCTCGGCCGGCGGGATCGGGCTCTGCGAGTGCGTCCGGTACAGACGATCGCGTTCAGCTTTCCATGCGGCCCACGCCACCTGCGGGCTCGAGGCGGCGCGGATCGCGGCGTAGAGCTCGCTGATCCGGCGACGCCAGTCCGCGAGCTCGAGCCGGTCGCTGATCATGCCGCCGGAGGCGGAGGTGGCGGCGGCGGCTCCTCGGGCGGCGCGCCATCGTCCCCGTCGTCGTCTCGGCCGATGCGAGTCGCTCCCGGGATTCCGGCGTCGGCCACCGCCGCGTCGGCCACCGCCGCGTCGGCCATCGCCTCGAGAGCGGCTCGCTCCTCGACGCTCTGCATCCC
>JBAUTG010000168.1:0-20023 GCA_049582105.1 Candidatus Dormiibacterota bacterium
CGGCGCCGTCGTTGCGCGTGGTGGTGAAACGCCAGCGCAGCGTGTACGGCAGCCACCCCTTCGTCCAGAGGTCGACCGTCCGGCCGATTCCATGCTCATCACCGTCTTCGACCACGTTGACGTCGAGGTACACGGAAGGCCACCACCGGGGCAGGTCCTCGGCATCGCTGAGGACCTCGGCAACCTCGCTCGGGGTCGCGTGGAGCCGCCAGCGGGTCAGGAAGCGATACTCGTTGTTCACGATCGGGTCCTCCCACCGATGACCCCGGCTGTCTACGAGGTAGCCGGGATTCTACCCACCCAGGACCACGTTTTTGGAGGGGCTGCCTCCCCCGCTCGCGAGCCGGCTGCTAGATCCAGCCGCGGCGGCGGAAGAACACAAGCTGCAGGACGACGGACAGCATCATGAGCGTCAGGCCGATCGCGAACGCGGAGAAGCTGCCGATTCGCCCGACGAGCCAGCCGAAGTTCTCGCCGAAGAACCCGGTGAGAAACGTGAGCGGGAGAAACAGGCTCGCGACCACCGTGAGCGTCTTCATGGTCATGTTGAGGCGGTTCGACACCGTCGACAGGTACACGTCCATGGCGCCGGTGAGCAGATCGCGGAGTGCGTCGACGTTCTCGTACTGACGGATGATGTGGTCGTAGACATCGCGGTAGTACGCCGTGGTCTCGCGATCGTCCTCGAGCGAGTGGGTCACGAAGCGCTGGAACATGTCGCGCTGCGCGCCGAGCACGCGGCGCATCTCCGAGGCCGAATGCTTCAAGTCCTGCAGGAGCACGAGTTGCGACGTCGTTGCGGTCGCGAGGATGTCGTCCTGCAGCTTGTCGACCGATGTGTCGAGTGCCTCGAGCGCAGTGAAGGTCGTGTCGACGAGCGCATCCATCACGAGATACGTCAGATACGAGGACTTGCGGCACGCGCTCTCAGGCGACTCGGCAATGCGGTCATTCAGCTGCGTGAACGACTGTTCCGGCAGCTGATGCACCGTGACCAGGAAGTGGGACGAGATGTACAGATGGTGCTCGCGAAACGAGACCGCGTCGTCGTCGAAGCCGATGACGAAGAGGACCGCGAAGACGTAGCCGTCATACCCCTCGAGCTTCGGCCTTTGGTTCTGGTGCTTGACGTCCTCGATGGTGAGTTGATGGAACTTGAAGGTGTCGCTCAGCAGACGGTAGTCATCGTCGTCCGGCTTCTCGATGTCGAGCCAGAACACCTCCTTCCCTGTCTTGACGAGGCGGTCGACCGTCGCGGCGTCCACCTCGCGGCTGTGGCCGTCCACCGAGAAGAGCGTGCGCATGTCGGCCCGATCCTACGGCGTGGGGCTCGGCGTGGGGTCCTCGGTGGGGTGCGGTGGCGCCGGATTCAACAACGGGCGCTCATCGGCGAGCGCGATGGCGAGCTCCCCGGCAGCGTTCGGATGCAGCGGCGCGCCGGCGCCGAGCCCCTGCACGAACGACTGATTGGTGCACAGCTCGTGGCCCACGAAGTTCGGATCGACTGCGGCGAAGCCGAAGCTGGCCGCGCCCTGGCTGAGCACCTTGTTGAACATGGTGAGCCGGCCCAGCAGGACCTTGGACTTCGCCGCCGTGATCCCGGGCTGTCCCGGGCACACCGGTTTGACCGGGAGCGGGTCGTAGTACTCGTTGACGATCACCTGCGGTGCACCGGGCAGTGTTGCGAGATGCTGGAGCAGGTCGTAGTAGTCCACGGTGAAGCCGTCGAGCGCCTGTGAGAACCAGGCAGCCGATGCACTGTCGTCGCACGTCGGCGAGACGAGGCAGAGCTCCATGAGCGCGGCCCAGTGCATCTCGTTGGCGCCGATGCTCACGATCACGGTGCGCACACCCGTCATGGCGTCGAGCGTCGCGAGCTGCGCGGGCACGATGCTGCCGTTGATAGCCTCGATGCCGAAGAGGCCCGACTCGATCGATGCGTTGGTGCAGGCGAGATTGACGACGGTGGAGTTGTTCACGGCGGCGATGACGGTCGCATAGCTGTCGCGGCTGCGCCTGCATGCAACGTCCTGCGTGGTTGCGCCGGCCACGAGTGGATTCCCCGCGCCGGCGGCCGTCGAGTCGCCGATCACCACCGTGGTGGCGGCTGACGTCGGGGTCTTCGGGGGTGCTGCCGCGACGGTGAGGGGCGTGCGCCCGACCAGCTCGTCGAGTGTCTGCACCTGCGAGAGGCGGGTCAGTCCGTTCGCGGCGCTCGAGACCGCGAACGCTTCGGTGCCTCCGGCGATCGCCGCCGCGACAGCCATACCCGTCAGCACGAGACGCCACTGCCGGCGCGCCAGCGCCAGGGTGACCCCGCTCAGCGCGGCGGCGAGCAGGATCGCGATGATCACCTCGCGCACGAAGTAGGCGCTCCACCCCGCGCGCAGGTCCTCGCCGAGGGTCCTCGGCTCCTTCAGCGCCTCGAGCAACTGGTCGTAGTGGGTCACCTGAGCCCATTGGAGCCGGGGGCGGATCGGTCCCGCGAACTGCTGCGTGGTCGGGATCGACTGCCCGAACAGCGCGAGGGTGCCCGGCCCGGCGGCCGTCAGCGTGGGCGGTCCCGCGCTCAGCTCGAGCGACTGCCCCGCGGTCTGAACGGCCTGCGGCGGCGATACGAGCAGGGAGAGCGCGATGCTCGCAGCCGGCACGGCGATCACCACGCAGGCGGTGACGAGCGCGATCGCGAGCTTCCGCCGGAGTGAGCGGGACATACCTCCACGCTACCCGCGATGTCCCAAAAGGATGTCGCGGCGGCGCCCCGAGATGGCGGCTATTCTGATTCCCCGCCGATTCGGCCGGTCCAACGAGGGAGCACGGCGTGCCTGAGATCAGCCCCGAAGCAGTCGCCATGCATCGCCGATCGATCGTGGTCGACACCCATGACGATCTCCTGATGCTCTGCGCGCGCCGGGCGCCGCAAGCCCAGGGCGAGTACTTCCGGCGGAACTGGCTGCCCCAGCTGCGCGCCGGCGGCATCCGGATCCAGGTGCTGCCCGTCTTCATCGACGATGACTTCCGCCCCGAGGGGGCACTCCGGCAGACCCTGCGCATGCTCGAGACGGGCTGGCGGATCGCCGCCGCGAACCCGGACGCCGTCCGGATCTGCCTGACCGGCGAGGAGGTCGACGCGGCGCTCGCGGACGGACTGATCGCGCTCATCCTCGCGCTTGAGGGCTGCGAGGCTGTTGGGACGGACGTGGCTCTGTTTGAGCCGCTGTACCGGCTCGGGGTCCGCATCGCGTCGTTCACCCATTTCGGCCGGACGATGCTCGCCGACGGATCCCTCGAGGACGGGGCCGGGAGCCGGCTGACGCGGGCCGGGGTTGAGGCAGTCGCAATGTGCGAGAGCCTCGGGATCACCCTCGATGTCTCGCACCTGGGCGCGACCTCGACCGATCACCTGCTCGAACTGGCGACGCGACCGGTCATCGCATCGCATTCGTCAGCATTCTCGGTGCGCGAGCACCACCGCAATCTCACCGACGAGCGCCTGCGTGGTATTGCCGCGACCGGCGGTGTCGTCGGGATCAACGTCCTCGGAACGTTCGTCGACCGTGACGTCCACACGGTGCCGCGAGTCGTCGATCACATCGAGCATGTGGCAGGGCTCATCGGTGTCGAACACGTGGGTCTCGGACCTGACTTCTTCAAGGAGGTCTCCGAGGAGATCGGCGGCCCAGGTCCCCGGTTCATTGCCGGAGGAACGGAGCCGGTGAGCTACATCCCAGGACTCGAAGGCCCGGCGGGACTGCCCCTCATCACCGAGGAATTGGTGCATCGTGGCTGGCCCGAAGCGGATATTCGCGAGGTGCTGGGCTCCGGATTCCACCACGTGTTCGCGCACGAGCTCGGAGTTCCGGCTTCAGATCGCTAGCGATCGGGCATGCGCGTGGTGGGTCGGTCTGAGTGACCCGATCCGGAAGCCTGGTCCGCGGCACTGGCCTCCGCATCGAAGAGCCGGTGACCACACACGGCACACTTGAGGACCGGTTGCTCTTCGACCTCGCTCGTAGCTTCGTCCTGCGGAAAGCTCATGGGCACGACACGTTCGGAACCGCACAACGGGCAGATGGCCATGACGGCAACCCTGCGGTGGCTGCAGACGTCTCGTCTGTACGGTCTTGGACTTGTCGAGTGGCGAGCACGGGTACGCGGCTGGTAGGCTCGAAGGGATGGGGGCAACGATTGAGACAGCTGTTCCACCGTCCGCGCGTGAGCTCGCGGCGTTCGACGCTGCGACCAACGGGACGCCGCGCGACTTCGTGCACGTATGCGACGCGGCGGGTATCGCGCCCGCGAAGATGCTCGATCTCTTCGATGCGGCGCCGTGGCGCTGGACGACCCGTTTCACCTCATCAGTTGTGGTCACGGACGAGATGCGACACCGGCCCTTTCAGCCGGCGATCCGCGATCGTCTCGACGCTGCACGCAAATACCTCGAGGCATCGTGGTGGCGCCGCACGTTCAGTGACGGCGCGGAGTTCGTGCAGATGAGCTCACAACCGCCACTCCGCGCTCGAGTCCCCGGCCGCTAAGCCGCTCGCTTCGGGTTCGACAGCCGGGCTGCGCGCGCCTCCGAGCGGACGGTCGTCAGGCCGACGGCCGCTGAGCCGCCGGTGGACGCCGAGGCGTGCGCGTGCGCCGCGCGCCCGACGACGCTGCTCCGCGCGGCACCGGTGATTCGACGACTCCGGCATCCTCGACGCCGCCAACCTCCTCGCCCAGTCGAGGCAGCGTCTCGACGGTGACCGCTCCGTCGTGTCCGGTGCTCATCGGCCGCTTCTCGCCGCGACGCGCGCGGTATGCGGCGCCCAGGAAGATGTTCGCCAGAGCCGCGACCGGAACCGCGAACAGCGCCCCGAGAATGCCGGCCACCTCTGCACCGATGAGGAGGGCTGCCATCGCCACCAGTGCATGCAGCTGGGTGACCTTTCCGTTGATACGAGGACCGAGCACGTAGGCATCCAGCGCATGTCCGAGCAGGCCGACGATGAGTGCCAGCACCGCCAGGGTCGGACTCTGCAGCACCGCGACGACCACCGCGACGGCCATCGCAACCACGGCGCCGACGATCGGGACGAATTCCAGGAAGAAGGCGGCGACTCCGAGCAGGATCCCGTAATTGACACCCAGTAGCGTCAAGGCCGTGCCCGTGTACACACCGATGATGCACGACATGATGAGCTGACCCCGAACGTATGCAACCAGCGTCGAACCGACGGCGAGCGACACGAAGTCGAACTGCTTCTGATGGTTGGGAAGCAGGTTTCGCGCAGTCGCAACCAGCACTCGCCCCTCGATGCATAGGTAGATGGAGATCACCAGGATCAGGACGATGCTCGCGACGGTCGTCAGCAACGTGCTCGCAACACCGAGCGCCACGCCGAGCTGCGCTCCACTGAAGGCCTTGGTGATCGAACTGAGCTGGAACGAGATGCCGTGAGCCTGAAGCTGCGCCTGGAGTTGATCCATCAACGACGGCAGTTGCTTCGCCTGCGCGAACAGTGACGGTGTCACGAGCACGACGACCCCTGCGACGATCGCAACACCGACGGTGTACAGCGTCAGCACGGCGAGACCGCGATGATTGCGGAACGGACGGAGCCGCTGCATCCGGTCGACGACCGGCGTGAGGAGCAGCGCGATCACCGCTGCGAAGATGAAGAGCAGCAGCACGTTGAAGACGTGTGCGACAACGAACTCCGCCTCTTGAAAGAGCACGACGACCGCGACCGCGATGAGCAGCCAGACGAGGATCTTGGCCGGTCGCTCCTCCCACACGGATCGAGAGGATCCGTTGCCCGCCGTGCTCATGCCCGTTTCCCTCTTGAGCCGGTGCGCAAGACGGCATGGAGGACCGTGATCAACGTTCCCCGCGCCTCGTGCTCATGATCATGTCCTTGCGTTCGCACTTGCCCATGAGTTCGCTAACGGCGAGCCGCTCATGTTAGTTGATATACAGACTATCATATTACCCGAGGAGATGAGAGCAATGGTGCATTCGACGCCGATCCGGGGCACGTGAGGGCACAGCCGCGCGCGACCTATCGGGTGCAGATGCGCGAGGACTTCGACTTCGACGACGCCGCGGCGATCGTTCCCTACCTCGAGCAACTCGGCGTGAGTCACCTGTACTGCTCGCCGTACATGCAGGCGGCTCCGCACAGCACCCATGGGTACGACGTCGTCGACCCGACGCGGATCAGCTCGGAGCTCGGCGGCGAACCAGGGCTCGCATCGCTGGACGCCGCGCTCCGAGCTGCGCACATGGGTCAGCTCCTCGACATCGTTCCCAACCACATGTGCGTCGCGGATCGTGGCAACCGCTGGTGGTGGGAGGTCCTCCGCTACGGTAGGGAGAGTCCGTACGCGGCGATGTTCGACATCGACTGGGATGCGCCCGCATTGCACAACCGCGTGCTGCTCCCGGTGCTCCGTGACTCGCAGGCGAACGTGCTCCGAGACGGCGGACTCGTGGTTGCCGACGGGCCCGACGGATTCGAGCTCGACTACGACGGCAGCCGTTTTCCGCTCGCGCCGGGGACCGCGACGTCCACCGGACCCGCAACACCTGCGTTGCTCGACGCGCAGCACTTCGCGCTCGAGCACTGGCTCACCTCGGGAGCGCTGATCAACTACCGGCGCTTCTTCGACGTCACCTCGCTGGCCGGCCTGCGGGTCGAGAACCCCGCAGTCTTCAGCGCGGTGCTCTCGCGCGCACTCGAGCTCGTGGACGACGGCATCGTCGATGGGCTGCGCATCGACCACATCGACGGCCTCGCAGCGCCGGATGATTTCGCGCGCCGTCTGCGCGACGAGGCACCCAAGGCCTGGATCGTCGCCGAGAAGATTCTGGCGATGGATGAGGAACTGCCTGCATGGCCGGTCGACGGGACGACCGGGTACGAATTCGGCGCCGTCGTGACCACGACGTTCGCGCAGGCAGGCGGCGTCGGCGCGCTCATCGACTTCTATCGCGAGTTCACGGGTGACCGGCTGGACTTTGCCGCGCACTCACATGCGTCACGCCTGGATGTCCTGGAGCGGCTGTTCGAGGCCGAGCTCGGCCGTCTCACGCGCGTCGCGGCGACAGCGGGCATCGCGCCGGCACGCGTTGAGCTCGCCGAGCTGCTGAGCGCGATGCCTGTGTATCGACTGTATCCGCGCGGGGACGCCCGGCTCGGGCCGGACGACCGGCGTGCGCTTGAGATGGCGGAAGCCGGCGCGCGGCAATCGGGTCGATGCGACGCCGGGCGGCTGTCGGCGATCGTTGCCACGCTTCGCGGCGAGGGTGTTTCGTCCGCGGCGCACGCCGAGCTCCGCGCGCGCTTTCAGCAGGTCGCGGGTGCGGTGATGGCGAAAGGTGTTGAGGACACCACCTTCTATCGCTATCTCCCGCTGGTCGCCCTCAACGAGGTGGGAACGGACCCGGATCACACGACGAGCATCGATGCCTTTCATGCGTTCTGCAAACACGCTGCGGTCAACCATCCGCAATCACTGCTCGCGACGGCGACCCACGACACCAAACGCGGGGAGGACGCGCGGCTCCGGGCACTCCTGATTGCCGAGATACCCGAGCTGTGGCGCGACACCGTGGAGCGGCTGCACGCGCTGGCCGGACGTCACCGGCGCGGCACCGCACCATCGCTCAAGGCCGAGTATCTGCTCTACCAAACCCTTGTGGCCGCCGCGCCGATCGACTCCGACCGCATGTGGCGCTACATGCGGAAAGCGGCTCGTGAAGCCAAGGAGGACACCGAATGGCTGGTGCCCGACAACGCCTATGAGGCGGAGCTCGAAGACTTCGTCCGAGCGATGGTCGCCGACGCCGATGTTGCGTCGGAGATCGAACAGGTCGTCGCCGCACTGACGCCGCACTGGCAGCACCTCGCGCTCTCGCAGACCCTCCTGAAGCTCACCGCACCGGGCGTTCCTGACATCTACCAGGGATGTGAGCTGTGGGACCTGCGCCTGGTCGATCCGGACAATCGTACTCCGGTGGATTACGAGCGTCGGCGTGAGCTGCTTCGCGTCATCAGTGACGGTGCCGATGCTGTCTTCATGTCGCAGCTCGACGAAGGCCTGCCGAAGCTCCGGCTCATGGTCAGGGCGCTCGCCGTCCGTGCGCGATGCGCCGAAGCGTTTGCCCCAGGCGCCAGGTACGAACCACTCGCCGTGGCAGGGTCGCGATCGGACCATGCCATCTGCTTTGCCCGCGCAACCCCGAACGGAGCGGTGGCGACCATCACCCTTGCGTTGCGCCGGCCGGTACCGCTTGCCGGCGAATGGCACGACACAACCGTGAGGATGCCGGACGGATCGTGGCGGAACGCACTGACCGAAGAGGCCGTCACCGGCGGCGAGCGACGTCTTGCTGAGTTGCTCACCGACGCGCCGGTCGCGCTCTTCGAGCGCACGTGACCCTGCGGACGTTTCGCGTGTGGGCGCCGCGAGCAGTCGACGTGGACCTCGTCATCGGCGACGCGCGTCACCCGATGGCCCCTGCAGGAGTTGGCTGGTTCGCCTGCGAGATCGGCGGCGTTGCGGACGGCACCGAGTACTCGTTCGGCCTCGACAATCAGGATGCGCGTCCCGATCCGCGATCGCGGTCGCAACCTGCCGGCGTGCACGGACCGTCGCAGCTTGTCGAGCTCGAGGACGCTCCGAACAGGGACTGGAGGGGCTTTCCGCTCGAGGCCGCGATCATCTACGAGGTCCACGTCGGGACGTTCACCCACGAGGGCACCTTTGACGCCTGTATCGAGCGCCTCGACCATCTGACGTCGCTCGGGATCAACGCGATTGAGCTGATGCCGCTCGCGCAATACCCCGGCTCCCGTGGCTGGGGATACGACGGCGTCGACCTCTTCGCGCCGCACAGCGCGTACGGCGGTCCGGAGGGGTTGCGCAGGCTTGTCGACGCATGCCATCGGCGGGGGATCGCGGTGATCGTGGACGTCGTCTACAACCACCTCGGGCCTGAGGGTGACTATCTGCCCGAGTTCGGGCCGTACTTCACGGATCGCTACGCGACGCCATGGGGAACTGCGTTCAACTACGACGGCGAGGATTCCGACGCGGTCCGGGCGTTCGTCATCGAGAACGCGGAGATGTGGCTGCGCGAGTACGGCTGCGACGGACTGCGTCTCGATGCGGTCCACGCCATCATCGACATGTCGCCGACGCACATCCTCGAGGCGCTCGCGACACGTGTCGCCGACCTCTCCGTCGAGACCGGTCGCCACCTCTGGGTGATTGCGGAGAGCGACAGCAACGATCCGCGTCTCGTGCGCGACCGGGCGGCGGGTGGGTACGGGCTCGACGCGCAGTGGAATGACGACTTTCATCACGCGCTGCATGCCCTGATCACCGGCGAATCCTTTGGCTACTACGAGGACTTCCACGGCGCAGCCGACGTCTGCACCGCACTGCAGGAGGCCTTCGTCTACGCCGGCAGCTACTCCCGCCATCGCAAGCGCACGGTGGGCCGCTCGACGGCAGGGCTCCCCCTCTCCCGTTTCGTCGTCTACTCGCAGAACCACGACCAGGTGGGCAACCGCGCCGCGGGCGAGCGCCTCTGTCATCTCATCAGCGATGGACGAGCCCGCATGGCGGCGGCGCTGACGTTGCTCTCACCGATGATTCCGCTGCTCTTCCAGGGTGAGGAATGGGCCGCCGGCTCGCCGTTTCAGTATTTCACCGACCTTGAGGACCGAGGGCTCGGCAGAGCTGTCACCAGCGGCCGCCGTCAGGAATTCCGTTCCTTCGGCTGGCCCCCGGAATCGGTGCCCGATCCGCAAAATCCTGAGACGTTCCTGCGGTCACGCCTCGACTGGGACGAGATTGGCCGCACCCCGCATGTGGAGATGCTCGCCTGGTATCGCGCGCTCATCGCCATCCGGCGTGCGACGCCGGCACTCAGCGCGCGTGGTGGTGACGCGCCACGTGCCTGGTACGACGCGACTCGAATCGTGCTGCTGTACGCACATGCCGGACTGCTCGTCGCGTGCAACCTCGGTGACAACGAAGCAGCGTTGCCCGAGGCGGCAAACGCGTCGTTGCTGCTCACATCGGCGCCCATGCCCGGAGGCGGCATGCCCCGCATCGCAGCCGAATCCGCATCGGTCTGGCGGACGTCCTAGGTTCAGAGCCTCACGTTCTCGAGGTCGACGTCCGCCAGCTCCGCCGGCCGAGCGATGCCGTTGGCGTCGAGCGCCTGCAGCAACTCGATCACGTACCGGGCACCGGTGAGGTTCAGACCTTTCTCGCGCACCAGTCGCTGAATTGCTCCGAGCGTGATGATGTTCCGCTGCGAGTAGAGACGCCGGTTCGTCGCGGTGCGGTTCGGGATGACGAGTCCCAGGTGCTCGTACATCATCAAGGTGCGCATGTGCGTCGACAGGATGTCGGCTGCGATCCCGATGCTGTAGAGCGGTTTGTCGAGATTCCGGAGCTTCGCCGCACTGGTCGCGGCGGGTTGATTGGTCACCGCGCCGGTCGGGGGGATCGCCTCACGCTGCACGCCCGCGAGTATGCATGCGGAGGCGCACCGTTGTGCCCCGCTCTGGAGACGAACGTATCTGCACCAGGTCGCAGAGCCGGTTGGCGGTCCAGAGTCCTCGAGCGCGCTCGGTGCCGGCTCCCGGGCCGCGCCGGTCCGCAAGCGGGTCGGTGATCACACCCGCGTCCTCCACCTCGCACACGAGGTCTGCTGCATCCAGCCACATGCGGACCACTCCCGTCCCGCCGCCGTAGATGAGGCTGTTGGTCGCGATCTCATTGACGGCGAGAACGACGTCTTTGAGGGCGATCGCCGTCAGCCCGGCGCGTGCCCCCTCCTCTGCAACCAACGCGCGCAACGTTGGGAGATCAGACGGACCGAAGATCAGGGCGGCAAGAAGACGCTTCGGCCGCCCAAACGGTGATGTCCGGGGTGCTGACGGTCTCAGCGGCGGCTTCGGTGCTGCACCATCCCCCGAGCCGCTGACGATCGGGTGCGTCAGTTGTGCATCGGCGAGGACCGGGCGCGAGGCCCGCGACGTCATATGGACAGACCAACCACAACGCCTGGGCATCCGCAAACGCATCGTTGATGAGACACCTCCCCGCACAAGGGCACGATCCGGTCGATGAATCCACGATCACCTTCGTACAGCACCGCCTCGTGGCGAAACCCCGAAACCGGGACGCTCTGCGTCACGGGCGCTCCTCGGGGGCCTCGAAGATCGCGCCGAAGCCGGCCGCGCCGGAGGCCCGCCTGAGGTGGGGTGTCGCACCCACAAGGCGCACCGTGCCTGACTCAGCCGCCCGGGCAAGGATCCTGAGGCCTGCGACAGAGCAGAACGTGACGCCGGCGACGTCGACGTCGAGGCTGCGTGCCTCCGTCGGCGACGCCTCGTTGAGCGCCAGTTCCAGCAGGTCGAGGTTCATCCCGTCGACCTGGCCGGTCACCGTGATCACCGGCGGCTCCTTCGATCGCGTGATCACGAGTTGAGGTGTCCGCGCCACCTCGTCGCCCTGGGCGCTTTCGGCGCCGGGCCGCCCCATCCAGGTCGAGTCTGTTTGCGGGAACTCCAGTCTGCGGCTGCGCTGCCACTGCTGGAGGACTCGCGCCGCCTCGGCAGTCACCGCTGCCGGGTCGATCCCGAGCTCCTCAACTCGAGCGGCGTGGGTTCCGACGAATGAGTCGAATGCGAGGAGGAACTCCCGTACGGTCGCCGCCAGTGCCGCGCGGGCCCGGGCGGCTCCGCCCGGCGGCGCGGCGAGCACGGCGGCCTTCGCGTCGATCAGTCGACGGTGGAAGTCCCCATACGCGCCGGCGAACTCTGCCTGGAGCGCACGCGACACCTCGAACCGTCCCGGCCCGACAGCCGCCACCCACAGCACCCGCTCGTGTTCCGATCCGAGGGCACATCGAGGGTAGAACTGGTTGTGCTCGATCTCACCGGTGAGCAGGTGCGCGCACGCCACATGCGTCCCGAGCGGCTTCCCGTACGACGTCGCCGCCACAAACGGGCGGGGCTGAAATGCGGGGCACTCGACGGTCAATCGGTCGAAGTGCTGCCCGAATGCACATCGGTCGAGCGGCGCCACGGGGATCGGCGCTCCTGCGCCGCCGGCGGAAGGCCGAGCAGATGCCACTACCGGATCCCGACCGAAGCGCCCGCGCCCCCAACCACGAGACCGAGTGTATCGGGTTGAACTCCGATCGGCATGGCGTCGGCGCACACCTCGCGATGTGTCGTCCCCACCCTGGGCTATCACTCAACCGTACAGCCGTATTATCATCTTGGCATGCAGGAAACTCTCCCCGGCGGGGTGGCCCGGCCCGGCGGCACGTACCCCGTGGAGCAGCGCTGGGCCGCTCGCCGGCGCACGCAGCGTCTCCGGGCAATCGCGCTCTGGGGCGCGGTCTTCCTCGGCGCAGCCTGGATGATCGTCTTCGGCGCGAGCGTCCTTCTCGGTTGAGCACGTAACGGACCGGTCCCGGACTTCCCGTTGCGTGTTTGCTACGGTACAGACGGCGCGCTAGCATCTGTCGGCAGACGCGCGACGGTGCAGGTCGGACGCCTACGGGGAGAAGGAGCAAATTGGTCGAGGAGGCCGTCAAGGTCCTGCTGATCGAGGACGACGTCGACGCCGCCGAGATGTATCGACTCCGGCTCGTCGCCGACGGGTACGAGGTCGTGGTCGCGCACGACGGCTCGGAGGGCCTTCGCCTGGCGGCGGACGACCACCCGCCCGACTTCATCTACCTCGACCTTCGCCTTCCCGGGCTGGACGGCTTCGAGGTGCTGGAGCGCCTGCGCCAGGACGAGGCGACGACGCACATCCCGGTCATCATCCTGAGCAACTACGGCGAGCCCGAATTGCGCGAGCGTGGCCTGAGGCTGGGCGCCCTCGAGTTCCTGATCAAGGCAGACACGTCGCCGACGCAACTCTCGAGGACCGTCGAACGGACAACGGGTACCCGCACGCTCCCGTCCGGTTGACCTGGGGGTAAGCAGGCCATCGAACATGCGCCCGACCTCCGCCCCGATGCGCCCGAGCCGCTCGCGTCGGCCGGCCCACCGCTGGTCGTGGTCCTCCCGGATCGGCACGATGAGATCGGCGATGATGCGTTCGGGTTCTACGAGCAGGTTGTCGAGCTCGCGGCGCGGCTTGATCTTGCCAACGGCCGACTTCGCAGCGCGTCGTTCCTCCGTCTCGACGGCGACCTGCTCACGTCCGTCGCGGCCCACGACGAGCCCGGCTCCGCACTGCACGCTTCGTATCGTCTCGCCGATCACCCCGAGTTGGAACGCGCGGTCGACTCGGGGGAAACCATCGCCGGAAGCACATTCGCCGTCGCGCCCGTCCGGACCCATGGCATCGTCGGGGTCCTCGCGGTGGATGCCCGCGAGGGAGAGTTCGGCTCGGCGGCGAGGGCGCAGCTGGAGGGACTGGCGAGGCTGATCGGCTTCAGGATGGCTCGCGACGCGGCGTTCACCGGGCTGCAGCGTGAGGCGGAACTGAGCCAGCGGCTCGAGCAGCTGAAGGGTGAGTTCCTCAACATCGCCGCGCACGAGCTCCGAAGCCCGCTCGGCGTGATCAGAGGCTATGCGTCGATGCTGGGCGAGGGCACGCTCACGGGCTCCCTCTTCGACGCGGCACTCGCACGCATCGAGGAGAAGTCGGAGGAGATGTCGCGCCTGATCACCGAGATGCTCGATACGGCGCGGCTCGAGGCGATGACGTTCGACCTCGTGCGCGAACGTGTTGCGCTGATGACGATCGTCGAGGACGCACTCGTCGCGACGCGGCCGTTGCTCACCAAGGATCACCGCTGCACGGTGGTGCCGTGTCGCGATGCGATCTTCATGGTCGTGGATCGCGCGCGCGTGACCACCGTGCTGACGAATCTCATCGACAACGCGATCAAGTACTCACCGCAGGGCGGTGACATCGAGATCCGCGTCGACCACGATTCGCGCGTCGCGACGATCGTCGTGCAGGACCACGGCATGGGCATCGGCGCTGCACAGATCCCCATGCTGTTCAGCCGGTTCGGACGGCTCGTCACGTCGGAGACGAGTCACATTCGCGGAACGGGCCTGGGCCTCTACCTGGCGCGCGAGATCGCGCGCCTGCACCGCGGCGACATCGCGGTGGAGTCCGAGGCGGGCGCCGGGAGCATCTTCACGCTGACACTCCCGCTGTCGTAGCGTCTCGCCGTCAGTCAGTCAGGCGTCAACCGGCTCCGGCGCCAACGGCAGGAGCAATGTGAAGGCGCTCCCTGCTCCAAACTCCGATCGGACGGTGATGTCGCCGCCCTGCAGCCGGGCAAGCTCGCGGCAGAGATACAGGCCGATGCCGATCCCCTCGATGCCCGATGTTCGCGACCGCCCGAGCCGCGCGAAGGGCTGGAACAGCCCCTCGAGCCCCTGTTCGTCGATGCCGATCCCATGATCGATCACCTCGACGCTGACGTCGCGGTTGTCGATCTGCACCGCAACAGTCACCTCGCCGCCGTCCGGCGAGTACTTCAGCGCGTTCGAGATGAGGTTGCGAATGATGATCGAGACCTGCCGTCGATCAGCGTGCACGTGAACCGATGGGTTGCCGGCGACGACGATCGGGCGCTGCTGAGCCTCCTCTGACGAGTCGAACTCGGTGACGATGTCTCGCACCGCCTCGCCGACATCGAAATCCCCCGGTGACAGCAATTGGCGGCTGCGCTCCACCCTTGCGGCGTCGAGCGTTTGATCCACCAGGTCATTCATGAGTTCCACGCGACCCTCGATCGTGACCAGGACGCGATGGACGGCTCCGGGGAGCTCACCAAACGTGCCGTCCTGCAGCATTGAGAGGTAGCCGCGCACGACACCGATCGGACTGCGCAGCTCGTGTGAGGCAAGGCTGAGGAAGTCCGACTTCTGGCGTTCGAGATCCTCGACACGGGTCGCGTGCTCGTGGAGCCGTATGACTTCCTCGGCCTGCAGCTCGTTGGCCCGCCGCTCGGCGACGTATCCCTGCCAGACCAGCGCGGACGCCCGCGCGGCCAGGCGCATGATCCACTCGTCCTGCTCGAAGAACCCGGTGCTCGAGCCGTATGCGACGAGCACTCCGAGCCTGCTCGTGGCGGTCTTCCACGGCACCGCGAGAAAGTCGTGAGCGGTGTTCATCGCGATCGGGTGCGGCGCTCCCGTCGCCTCCTTTCCTTGATAGAACGCGTCGCCGTGGTCGAACAGGGCATCGAAGCCGGTCTCGCGCAGGACACTCAGCGGAACGCGCACGTCGAAGACGCCGTCAGCCTCGAAGCCAAACGGGTCCGGCTGGATACCGAGATGGTCGCCGTCGATCAACCAGAACGCCGTGCCCGCGGCGCTCGCAAGGCTCGCGACGCTCCGGCTCATCTTTCCGAAGAACAGTGGCGGCGTGTCGCTCGAGGCAACGTGCGCAGACATCGTGGTGAGTGCCTCGAGACCGCGGCGCTGCGACTCGTTCACACCGCTTCCGGCGGGCGACGTGGCGATCGCACTCAGTGCGACACCCCCAATGCGTTGCAGTCGATCGAGGTCACCAGACTCGAACGGCTTTCCGTGGCGGCTGAGCGTGAGGAGCGCGATGACGACCCCGCCGCGTCGCAACGGAACGACGGCGACGCTCTGCGTGGCGACATCTCCCCCGGCGACGGCCCACATCGTGGGATCGCGCGCGGACCGGCTGCCACCGGTGACGATGCGGCCCTCCTGGAGCGCCTTGCCGAACAATGGTTCCGCGATCACCGCGGACACCGGCCATTTGCGTCCTATCGAGTCACCGCCATGACCCCGGGGGTATACGGCTTCGAGCCGGAGCGTTCCGTCGTCGATGCTCGCAAGCGCGCAACCGTCCGCCCCTGAAGTCTCCGCCCCCAACTCCACCAGGCAGGTCATGGCTTGTTCGGGGCTGGGAGCCGAGAGCAACTCGAGCGCAACGCCGCCGGGATCGCTTGCCATCGGTTTCTCCCGAAACCTAACCGCCTTCGCCGCTAGGGTGGTCGACTGTCAAAGACTATGATAGCGCCGCTGTACTGTTTTCGGATCGACAGGGCCCTCCCGGCGATCAACGGGCGGGTGCCTCCAGCCAGGGGTTGCCACCCGACTGGAGCGCGACTGCGTCGTTCCTTATAGTACCGCTATCATGAAATGTCAACAATCCCGCCTGGAGGTGCTGAAGCACACCGAGACGTGACCGCTCGAACCGGACGATTAGACGTCCGTCGCCACATCGGCACCAGCGGCTGGCAGTACGCCGACTGGCGCGACGTGCTGTACCCGAAGGGTCTCCCCCAGCGCCGCTGGTTGGAGCGCTATGCGGAGGTGTTCGACACCGTCGAGATCAACAACACCTTCTATGGGCTCCCCGCTCCGGCGACAGCTGCGAAGTGGTCTGAAACAGTTCCCTCGGATTTCATCTTCGCGCTCAAGATGAGTCGATACGTGACGCATCGCGCCAACCTGCAGGACGTCACTGCGCCGATACGACAGTTCATGGATCGGCTCTCATCGCTCGGTGCACACACCGGACCGATCCTGGTGCAGCTGCCGCCCTCGCGGACCATCGATGAACGTGGGCTCGACGCGATCCTGGCTGCGCTTCCGGCGACCGCGAAGGTCGCGGTCGAGCTCCGTCATCCGAGCTGGTTTGAGGGGAACAGCATTCGTGCCCTTCTCGAACGGCGTCGAGCGGCGCTCGTCTGGGCCGATCGAGGCGGGCGCATGCTGAACCCGCCGTGGGTCACCACCGACTGGCTCTATCTCCGTCTTCACGGCGGACGTGGTCGAGCCGGCAACTATGGGCCCCGAACCCTCGGCAGATACGCGTCGCTGCTCGCGACGATGGATCACGACGCGTATGTCTATTTCAACAACGACGCGATGGGAAATGCGGTGCGGAACGCACTCGCACTCGCAACCCGCTTGCGCGAGGTTGAACCCCCTCAGGACGTCGCGAGGCCTCCTCTGCGTCCGGGCATCTTGTGACCAAAGCCTCTGGTCTCGCCGGAGACTGCGCCATCACCATGGTGGTACGGACTCAGTGACTCACGGGGAGTGGTGTCATGACTGAACATCCCATCGAGACCGATGCGACAATCGAGGGGAGCCGTCCACGCGGTCCCATCGAGTATCTGTCGGCACATCCGGCGATCCGCATGACGTGCGCCGCTGCGGCTTTCACGACCAGTCTCTATGCTGTCAGACGGTCGATCCGTTCCGCGACGAAGCTGAACCGGGCCGCATGGACCGCGCTCGCCGCCATGACGGCCGCCGAGGGCGTCGGAATCTTCGTCGCCGTTCCACGGGCGCGGACCCCGGTGGCCGGACAGGCCTGAACGGCATGACCATCCTGGTCACGTACGCGAGCAAACACGGGGCGACGGCCGGCATCGCGGAGCGTATCGGGGCAACCCTGCAACGGCGCGGCGTGGATGCCTGCGTCCTGCCCACGTCCGATGTGCGTGAGCTCCAGGAATACGACGCCGCCGTCATCGGCAGCGCCGTGTACATGGGACGCTGGATGAAGGAGGCGACGTCCTTCGTTCGCCGGCACCAGACGGAGCTCACGCGCATACCGGTATGGCTGTTCAGCAGCGGGCCCGTGGGGCCGAAGCCCATGCCGGAGGCAGCCGACCTCGCGGAGCTGCGCACACTCCTCAGCGTGCAGGGGGATGTCACGTTTGACGGCGCTCTCGACACACAAAAGCTGTCACTCCCCGAGCGCATGATGGTCAAGGCCGTGCGCGCGCCATATGGTGATTACCGCGCGTGGGATCGCATCGACGAGTGGACCTGCTCGATCGCCGCCTCGCTTGAGCTACACGCCACGCCGGTGCGCGCCCAATGACCCGATGAGCTCATGACTTTCGCCCCTGGCAGATCCAGCGCTGAAGCTCGAACCTCTGAGGGAGAGCCTTGAGACAAGGAGAGCAGCCATGAGTGCGCAACCATACGGAGCCACGACCAGTCCTGCGCGCAGCTCGCGCGCGGGCGCTATCGCGCTCATCATCATCGGCAGCGTCGTCGCGCTCATCGCGGTGGGACTGCTCGCCGCCGGCGGAGTCCTGACGTGGGCGGACCGGACGCAACGCGATGCCGCCGGCTACCTGACGTCTCCCAGCACCAGTCTCGCGACATCCTCATATGCGATTGCGGCAACCGATCTGACGATCGCCACGGATGCCCCCGGGTGGCATGTCCCCACCGGTGCCCTCGGCTCGGTGCGCATCACCGCGACAGCGAGCTCGGCGACACCGCTCTTCATCGGTATCGCGTCGAGCGCCGATATCCAACGGTACCTTGACGGCGTCCAATACGCGCAGATGCAGGGGTTCATGGGCATGCGGGGAGGACCCATGTACCTGATGCATGGTGGCGGTGCCCCTGCGATGCCGGCGTCGCAGAGCTTCTGGCGCGCAGAGGTTTCAGGCGGTGGCACCCAGTCATTGACGTGGAACATCTCGAGCGGCCATTGGGCGGTCGTGCTCATGAATGCGGATGCCTCGCAGACCGTCGCCGCGGATGTCTCTGTTGGCGCAACTGCCCCGTTTCTCTCCTCGCTCTCGATCGGGTTGTTGATCGGCGGTGGCGTGATCCTGCTGGTAGCGGGTGCGCTGCTCTTCGGCGGCATCAACATGTCGCGATCCAGCGGCGTGGGACGGTCGCAACCCTGGGCGACCCCACCGCCACTGCCGCCGATCCCCTCAGCACCGTCGTACGGCGCCGTGCAACCGCCGCTCCCACCACCGGTCGCCTCGACGAGCCTCAGCTACCCACTGCGCATCGAGGGACACCTTGACGCCTCCCCGAGTCGGTGGCTGTGGTTGGTGAAGTGGCTCCTCCTCATTCCGCACTACATCGTCCTCGCGTTCCTGTTCCTCTCGGCGTTCGTGCTCACCGTGATCGCCTTCTTCGCGATCCTTTTCACCGGGCGGTATCCGCGCTCCATCTTCGACTTCAATGTCGGCGTTCTTCGCTGGTGGTGGCGGGTCAGCTTCTACAGCTACAGCGCACTCGGCACGGATCGCTATCCGCCGTTCACGTTCGACGCTGCAAGCGACTATCCAGCGACCCTGGAGATCCCATACCCGGAACGGCTGTCGCGAGGGCTCGTCCTCGTGAAGTGGTGGCTCCTGGCCATCCCGCACTACATCGTGCTTGCGCTGCTGGTCGGTGGTACGGCAGTCGCGGTGCGCGGGGCGTACACGTACGCCGCCCCGTACACGGGGCTGATCACGATCCTCGTGCTGATCGCGGCCGTGGCCCTGCTCTTCACCGGCCGCTACCCGCGCGGCATCTTCGAACTCGTCATGGGTCTGAACCGATGGGTCTTCCGAGTCCTCACCTACGTGCTGTTGCTCCGGGATGAGTACCCGCCGTTCCGGCTCGATCTCGGTGGCGATGAAACCACCGGTACCACGAGCTTCGCCCCTGCCCCACCCGGCGCGTTCGGCCAGCCACGGCCACATGGCATCTGAGGAACACCGCAACTCTCGTCTGCGTTGAGGAGGGTCTCATCCGGTCCCGGATGGCAGAATGAAGCGATGGCCTCGTACTCGGTGAATCCACGAGCTGTGGCTCACGCCGAACGGCTGATCGACGCGCATCAGTACGTTTTGAAGAGCGACTGGGGCGAGAGTCAGCCAAGCGCTGATGACGAGAACTCCTTCCTCGAGCATCACTCGTGGGAGGAGTACGGCGAGTGGCATCTTGGTCTCACCGACGGCGCCAGCGACGAAACCAAAGCGCGCTACGCGTTCGTCTACGGAGACTTTCGTCGTGTGCATCGGATGGGACTCATCGCGTGTCAGTTCCGTGCAGCGGAGTGGCGGCACAAGGAGCTCGAGCTGGCCGCGCACGACCTTCTGCAACGGCTCGATAAGGCTCAGGCGACGCAGGGCTAGCGCCGGACTTCGAAGGGGTCAAAGGCGTTTGAGGCCGCCGGCCGGAAGATTGAACCGGGGTCGGCTCCCTCGATGGTTGCACGCGCCATGAAG
>JBAUTG010000169.1:0-23442 GCA_049582105.1 Candidatus Dormiibacterota bacterium
GTCAGACGCCGTCGCCTCTGTGGGCTCAGCGCGTCCGGCGCTTCGCCGCTGCCATGGCATCCGCATCAGAACTCACCCGTCTCGCCCATCTGCCGGTGGATGCGGCCGATCTCTTCGATGAAGCGCAGACGATGGGAGTGCGGCAGATCCAGGATCGTGTCGAGCTCCCAGTGGAAGTAGTAGGCGACGTACGCGACCTCCTCGAAGAGCTGGTCGACCGCGTACGTCATGCTTCCCCCGGTCGGTCACCCGCAATGTCGACGGTGAACTCGTGGTGACACGCGGGACAGGTCACGTAGGCCTCGGTGTGGCCGTCCTGGTTGATGCGCCGGTAGAGGTCCTGCAGGAACGCAAGGTCGGACGCGAACAGCCCCTCGATGACGTGCGAGTCCACCTCGGTGAGTGAACCGAGTCGCGTCACCGTCCGCTCGAGGAGCAGCACGGTCATGTACGCAGCGTTCTGCCGCACGCGCGGATCGCTCTGCGGGCCGATCTCGTCGCGCGCGGTCGCGAGTCGCATGACGCCCTCGCGGTGCAGGACGCCCTTGCGGTCCAGGTAGCCGCGCGGGAGCACGAACGGGAACTCGGTCGTCAGCTCCGGACGAAGCGCGACCGATTGCGCCGCAACGCTCACGGAGCCACCCGCTCGAGCCACTCGCACACGATCGTGACCTCCTCCATGAGGACCTCACTCGAGCCGGCCTTCAACGGGCTGATCGCGATCTTCGCGGGCCATCCGTCGTGGAAGTGATAGCGCGCGACCGGCGTGCCGTCATAGCCGTACATGACGATCGAGCCGCTCTTGCGTGCGCCGACGATGTCGCCGTGCATGACCGACTCGTGCCACGCCCAGAGCTCCATCGACGTGTTCTTGCCGCGCCGAAGCGTGATCGTCGGTGGCTTGCGCTTCCCGGGGAGCTTCTTGAGGATGTTGGCGCCGCTGGAGCCGTTCTCCATGAAATCGATCACCTCGACCTCGGTGGTGATCCCCGTCAGCTCCGAGAACTGCGCGATCTCGTAGCCGTCCACGGTGATCGAGAACCGCGCCGCCGAGATGGCGTCGTTGGGCATGCTCGGACCAAGACCTGCTGGCATTTCTAACCCCTCACTCGCTGACGGCCGCGCCGCCGGCGAACTGTGCGATGCGGAAGACGACGAACTCGGCCGGCTTCACCGGGGCGATTCCCACGTCGATGATCAGCTGACCGATGTCGATCGTGTCCTGCGTGTTGTTCTCGGCGTCGCATTTGACGAAGAACGCCTCCGCCGCAGTGGTGCCGAAGAGCGCGCCGTCGCGCCACACGCGGCGCAGGAACGCCGACACGTTGCGCTTGACCGCGTCCCACAGACGCGAGTCGTTGGGCTCGAACACCACCCACTGCGTGCCCTCGAGGATCGACTCCTCGACGAAGTTGAAGAGGCGGCGGACGTTGAGGTAGCGCCACTCGGGATCGCTCGAGATGGTGCGCGCACCCCACACACGGACACCGCGACCCGGGAATGCGCGGATGCAGTTGATGCCCGAGGGGTTGAGCTGGTCGTGCTCGCCCTTGGTGATCTGCAGCTCGAGCGTGATCGCCCCGCGCACGACCTCGTTGGCCGGCGCCTTGTGCACGCCGCGCGTGTCGTCGCTGCGCGCCCAGATGCCCGCCATGTGACCGCTCGGCGGAATCATGAGTCCCTGTCCCTTGAGGGGATCGAAGACCTTGATCCACGGCCAGTACAGCGCCGCGTACTTCGAGTCGTAGCCGGCCTTGTCGACCCGCCACTCCTTGACCTGCTGCGCGTTCAGCGCGGGCGGCGCATCGAGGATCGCGACGCGATCACCCATAAGCTCGCAGTGCGCGATCATCGCGAGCTGCACCGCCTGCACGGCCTCGAGGTCGATGATCCCGCGCTGGTACGCGGCCATCACGTCGGGGACGCTGAGCATCGTCACCTCGTCGACCGCTTCCAGGCCCGCGAAGCCGGTGCGGTCGGCGGAGTTGCCGACGTAATCGTCGGCGGTGACGCGCACGGCGGTCACGGCGGTGCCGCCGCTCAGCTTCACGTTCGCCTTCTCCGGCACGATCATCGTGCCGCCGCTCCCGATCTCCTCGAGGCGGATCAGCTTGGAACGCGCCTTGACCACGGTGGCGGCGTTGGTCGGCCCGCGCTTGGTGGTGACGTTGTCGAACGTCTCCTCCACCTTACCGCCGCGCGACACGGTGACCTTGAACGTGTCCTCACCGGCTTCACCGGGATCGCCGATCTCGACGCTGATGTCGTCACCCGCGGGGCCGCCTTCCGCCGCGGTCACGCGGTACACCGGGCGGCCCGGGTCGCCCTTGCCCGCAAGCTCCGCGGCGGCACTCGGTGCGGCGGCATCGCCGTCGGAGCCGATGCGCACCACGTACGCGGAACCACCCCCGTTGAGGAAGTATCCGTACACCGCGTGCGCGAGGTACGAGCCCTCGACGAAGTCACCGAACACCTGGCTGAACTGCGTCCAGTTGGTGACCAGCGTCGGTGTGTTGGCCGGGCCCTTTTCGGTCAGGCCGACGAACGCGGCGACCGCGGTGCCGACGCCCTCGATGGGTTTCGAACCCGACGACACCTCCTGGACGTAGACGCCGGGCGACAGATAGCTTGGCATGCGCAGTCTCCTCACCAGTGGGACACGTAGATGTGTCGAGAGTCCCACAGCGCTCGCGCACTCGCGAGGCACGGACGGGCCACTGTTGGGGAGCACCCGAATGCCCGAAAGTGCAGCGGGCTTCGCCCTTCCGGCTGCCCGCATCAGCCTTGCGCGCGCTGCGCCACGGCGCGAGCCTCGAGGCGATGATCGCCGACGTCGACGCGTCGCTGCGCTCGCTGCTGCGCGCGACCGCGCTGCACGGTTCCACCGTGGACGTCGTCTTCGACTCGCCGACCAGGGCATGGAGCGAGAAGGTCGCTGGAGGTGTCGTCGACGCGTACCTGTGGGAGATCCGTGAGGATGTGACGCGGCGGCAGAACGACTGGGAGGACATCCGCAACGACGACGGCAGGGTCGTCGGACGGAAACCGCCGCTCCATCGCTACCGGTTGCGCTACCTGCTCACCGCGTGGGGAGGGACTCCCGCGGACGAGCACCGGCTCCTCTCGTCGGTGCTTGCGTCACTCGCCGATCAGCAGGCGATCCCCGCCGATCACATCAGCGGTGATCTCGTCGACGAGGGTCGCCCGGTGTTCCTGACCGTCGCGCTCCCCACGGACGGCGACAACCCGCCGACCGACCTCTGGAGCGCGCTCGGCATCGCGCCGCGTCCGGCGCTCGACCTCGTGGTGACTGCCCCGCTCCCGCGGCCGGTCCCCGCAACGGTTGCCGAGCCGGTGCGCGAGCGCCGGATCACCGTCGCGGCGCCGGGCGGCGTTCCCGAGACCGTGCCCACGGCGATTGCCGACGAACGGCGTCGCGAGGCACTCGTGCCGGCAGGTGCCGCGAGCACGACCACGCGCACCGTTCGCCGTCGAAGCTGAATCAGCTGTTCGGTTTGAGCGAACCGGCCCAGACCATCCCGTCCGAGCATTGATTGCCGGGCGGCGACGGCGCCGGCGGCCCAGGGCTCGTGCACTGGACCTGGAGGATCATGTTCTGGCCCGATGTGAAGGTGATCGGGTTGACGAAGTGGAAGTCCAGGTCCCGGAAGTTGCTGAGCTGCTCCTGGAAGAGCACGCTCCCGCACCCGCGGCTGAGCGTGAGGACTCCCGTGTCGCCGTTCGGGTTCTGGAACACGAGGTCGGTGAGCGAGAACGTGTTGCCCGCAGGCACGGTGAGCTGACCGGCGTTGTTGGCCGGGCATCCCGAGGAATTCCCGGTGCCGGCTCTCACCGACAGCCGTCCGCTGGCCGGGCCGCCGCCGCTGCCACCGGGCGGTGGCGTGACCGTTGTGCTCGACGGTGTCGGCGATGACCCACCGCGGCCGCCACCACCACCGCCGCCTGGCGTTATCCCCGCGGCCGAGAGCGCGTTGTTCGCGGCGGTCGTGGCCGTCGACTTGATGGCGGGGTTCAGGACAGTCAGCCAGAGCACCACTGCCACGACCGCCAGCGCGATCACCGCAGCCACTGCCTTGGGCAGCCAGGTCGGCAGGATCGGCGTCTGCACCATCGATCCGTCGACGCTGACGGGCGGCGCCTCTCTCGGTTGGATGATCGTCTGGAACCGGTGGGTCTTCGCGCTTCCGGTCAGGAATCGCTTCTTCGGGTGCGCGCGGACCGTGACGATCGTCGCAGTGCCCGGCTCGGCGATCACGGTCGTCGGGTTGAAGGCGAAGCGCAACGCCTCCTCCTGGTCCACGCCGCCGAATCCGAGTGTGAGCGGCGTGTTGCCGCGGTTGTCGCACGCGAGCTGATGCTTGCCGGTGCGACTCCCGTGAGAGATCAGCGGCACGATCTCGCCGGTGAGCTCGGTGAACGCGCCGATCTGAAGCGTCCCCTCCTCGACGCTCGTATCCGATGGGTCGACTTCCGACGTGACCTTCACGCCAAACGGTGTGGTTCCAGCTCGAGCCGCCGACGCGCGCGCCGGCCTGAAGGAGATGCTGACCTGTCCTTCGGCGTCGGGGAAGAGCGGCAGCGTGTCCGGTGTCACGGTCGCCCAGCGAGCGGCGTCACCCAGCACCTGGATGTGGAAGTGGTCGACCACCGCGCCGGTGTTGCGGATCGTGAGGTGCGCGATCGCCTCGGAGCCGGGCTCGACGCTGAGCGCCGGGGTCGTCAGGACCGACCGAGCGGTCATCGTGGATCGGTCCTGATCGGTGTGCCGTCCATGACCTCTACCTCACCTCACGCAACCATCGACGGTGCGAACCCTAGCCCAGCGCGGGGAGATCCTGTAGGGTCGACTGGTGAGTGAGTGGGTGCGGTGGCACGAGGCGTACGACGAGGGAGGACAGCTCGCACTTCGCCTCGAGGTCGTCCAGTCCATGATTCGCTCCGCGCTGGATCGCTGCAGGCCCGGTCCGATACAGATCATCGGCATGTGCGCCGGTGACGGCCGCGATCTCCTCGGCGTGCTCGAGGATCACCCGCGGCGCCGGGACGTGCACGCGCGTCTCGTCGAGCTCGATCCGGAGCTGGCGAACCGCGGGCGCGCGCATGCCGCCGTGGTCGCACCGGGAGTCGAGGTCGTGTGCGGCGACGCTTCCACCACCAGCGCGCATGCCGGTGCAGTGCCGGCGGACATCGTGCTGGTGTGCGGCGTCTTCGGCAACATCCGCGACGAAGATGTGCAGCACACCATCCAGTGCCTGCCGGCTCTGTGCGCGCCCGATGCGACGGTGATCTGGACGCGCGGAACGTTCGCACCTGACCTCACGCCGACGATTCGCGAATGGTTCACCACACGCGGGTTCTCGGAGCTGGCGTTCGTTGCCATCCCGAACACGACCGCTGCGGTGGGCTCAGATCGCCTCACGTCGGAGCCGCAAGCGTTCGTGCCCGACGTGTCCCTCTTCACATTCCTCGCCCGAGATCGACGCCCATCCCAGCGCGGCGTCAGGCTCTAACGACTCAGCCCGCCCTCGTGCGGCTCGCCTCGGCCACGGCCGCGTCCCAGTCGATGATCACCTGTTGCCCGGCTCCCCCGGCGTGCAGCGCCGGCGCCCAGGTGCCCTCCCCGGACAGCATAAGCTCGCCATCTGATGCCCGACCCGGAGACGACGCGCCCCGACCTCGACGAGGCGATGCGCCGCCGGCGGCTGACCCGCGACGAGAGCCGCGAGGATGTGGTCGCCGCTCGTCATGCGGCTGGACGCAGGACCGCGCGTGAGAATCTCGCCGACCTGGTCGACGACGGTTCGTTCATCGAGTACGGCGGACTCGCGATCGCCGCGCAACGTGGTCGTCGCGGCGTCGACGACCTGGTGCAACGCACCCCTGCCGACGGACTCATCGGCGGCACGGCACGCATCAACAGCGCGATCGTGGGTGCCGATCGCGCCGGCTGCGCTGTCCTCTCGTACGACTACACCGTGCTGGCGGGAACGCAGGGCGTCATGGGCCACCGCAAGAAGGACCGGCTCTTCGACGTGATCGAGCGCCGGCGATTGCCGGTGGTGCTGTTCGCCGAAGGTGGCGGCGGCCGTCCCGGTGACACCGATCACGCGATGGTCGCCGGACTTGATGTCATGGCGTTCGCGTTGTGGGCAGGACTCTCCGGACTCGTGCCGCGCATCGGCATTGCCTCGGGGCGGTGCTTCGCCGGCAACGCGCTGCTCCTCGGGTGTTGCGACCTCATCATCGCGACGCCTGACGCGAGCATCGGTATGGGCGGCCCCGCGATGATCGAGGGCGGCGGCCTCGGTGTCGTCGACGCCGACCAGGTCGGTCCCTTCGACGTGCAGGTTCGCAACGGTGTGATCGACATCGCCGCCGTCGACGAGGCGGATGCCGTCCGTCTCGCGCGCCGCGCGCTGTCGTTCTTCCAGGGGGCGATCGACACGTGGGAAGCGCCCGACCAGCGCCTGCTCCGCGATGTCGTCCCCGAGAACCGGCGTCGCGCCTACGACGTCCGCCGCGCCATCGACGTGCTCGCCGACATCGATTCGGTCCTCGAGCTTCGACCGGGATTCGGACGTGGGATGGTCACCGCCCTCGCGCGCATCGAGGGAAAGCCGATCGGCATCGTCGCCAACAACCCGATGCACCTCGCGGGCGCGATCACCAGCGAGTGCGCCGACAAGGCGGCGCGGTTCCTGCAACTGTGCGAAGCGTTCCGGCTTCCCGTGCTCCTCCTGTGCGACACGCCGGGCATCATGGTGGGCCCTGACGCCGAGGCCACGGCACTGGTGCGCCATGCGAGCCGCCTGTTCCTCGCCGGCGCCGCGCTCACCGTGCCCTTCATGACCGTCGTGCTGCGCAAGGGATACGGGCTCGGTGCGCAGGCGATGGCGGGCGGGAGTTTTCGCGCACCGCTGATGACGGTTTCCTGGCCGACCGGGGAGTTCGGTGGCATGGGTCTCGAAGGTGCAGTGAAGCTCGCCTATCGCAGGGAGCTGGACGCCATCACCGATCCGGCCGCGCGCCAGGCGACGTTCGACTCGATGGTGGCGGATGCATACGCGAGAGGGGCGGCACTCAACACCGCCACGTACTTCGAAATCGATGACGTGATCGACCCCGCGGAGACGCGCGCGCTGGTTGCCGCCGTGACGCTCCGGGCATCAGTCGAAGATCGAGACGCGCCGGCGCACCGACGATTCGTGGACTCATGGTGAACGTTCGGCGGCGGAGGCCAAGGCAGCGGCGAACAGCGCAGGTGACGTCCGCCTTCCGTGAGATCGTGGAAAGGACCGAAGCCGGCGCGCCGCGCGCCGCTCGATGCGGCGTGCACCTGCCTGATTTCGATATTGCGAGGAGGTGGTGTCCGGCGGGTCAGGCGCGCGCGGCTTTCGGCCTTGCGAAGTTCGCCGCGACGAGCGACAGCACGGCGAGCACCGCGAACCCGATCGCGTGCTTCCAGTGCAGTTGCGGATGCGCGCCGCCTGCAAGGAATGTCGTCTTCACGGTGAAGAAGAAGACTGCCGCAACGGCGAAGATCACTGCCAGGACGACGAGCGCGAGTGCGAGTGGCCTGCTTCCCCTCATGAGAATCCCCCGGTGAACGATGTGCGGGCGCTCCTGCAGGAGCGCCGCGTATCAGTGGATGAAGACGAGGCCCGCCGCCCCGAGAGCCGCACAGTAATACGCGAAGGGGTCCAGGCGTCCGAAGCGCAGATATCGAAGGAGGAATCGGGCGCTCGCGTAGGCGACAACGCCCGCGATGATGGCCGCCGCCACCGCGAGGCCGGCGGTCGGCGCGTCGGTGCCGAGCGCGGGGACCTCGAGCAGGCCGGCCGCCAGGATGATCGGCGTCGCGAGCAGGAAGGAGAAGCGCGCCGCCTCCTCGTGGCGCAATCCCGCGACGAGCCCTGCAGCCATGGTGATGCCCGAGCGTGAGATCCCCGGCAGGAGCGCCCCCGCCTGGAAGATCCCGACAAACAGGGTGGTGCGCAGGCTGAGCCCTTCGATCTGGGCGTATTCCGGATCGCCGTCCTCGTGCGCCAGCACCGCGGCGCCGGGGGCCTTGCGACGGCGCTCATCGCGGCGGCGGAACATCTCCGCCGCGAACAGGATGACGCCGTTGACGATGAGGAACCCGGACGCGAGCCGTGGGTCCCCGAACAGCGACTTCAACGGATCCTGCAGGAGCAGGCCGATGATGCCGGCCGGGACCGTCCCGATCACGAGCATGATCGCCATGCGCTGGTCCGGGTCATCGATCCGGCCGCGCACCGCGGCGCGAAAGAACCCGGCGATGATCCGCGCCCAGTCGCGCCGGTAGAGCACGAGCAGGGCAGCCGCCGTGCCGAGATGGAGCACGGTGAGAACCGGGACGAAGGCCGGGTCGGTCTCGCGGAAGTTGAGCCCCACGAGCGGCGGTACGACGACGGCATGGCCCAGCGAGGACACCGGAAAGAGCTCGGTGACGCCCTGCAGCGCCGCGAGGAAGAGGATGACTCCCGCACTCAGCATCGCCAGAGCCTACCAGCCGCCAGCGCATGCTCTGATATGCGCATGCCCGATATCGCCTCCGCGAACCGCCAGTGGCGCCTCGCCGCCCGCCCTCATGGACTCCCGGTGGCCACCGACTGGGAGTTCCGCACCGAGCCGGTTCCGATCCCGGCCGACGGCGAGTTCCTGGTGCGGGTCCTCCTCATCTCGCTCGACCCGGCCATGCGCGGCTGGATGAACCCGGGCCGGTCCTATGTGCCGCCGGTTGGGATCGGTGAGGTGATGCGTGCGCTCTGCGCCGCCGAGGTGATCTCCTCGAATCACCCGGACTTCAGGGTCGGCGACACCGTCACCGGTACCTTCGGCGTGCAGGAGTACGCGATCAGCGACGGTGCGGGTGTGACCAGGGTCGCGGCCGACGTGGCGCCCCTGACGATGTACCTGAGCGTCCTCGGCATGCCCGGGATGACCGCGTATTTCGGACTGCTCGACATCGGCAGGCCGGTCGCCGGCGAGACGGTGGTCGTCTCTGCCGCCGCGGGCGCCGTCGGGATGGTGGTGGGGCAGATCGCCAAGATCAAAGGCTGTCGCGTCGTCGGCATCGCCGGTGGGGCCGAGAAGTGCAGGTTCCTCATCGAGGATCTGGGCTTCGATGCCGCGATCGATTACAAGAACGAGGACGTCCGGGTGGCGCTCAAGGACCGGTGTCCCGACCGGATCAACGTGTACTTCGACAACGTGGGCGGCGAGATCCTCGACGCGGCGCTCACCCGGCTCGCGCGTCACGCGCGCATCGTGATCTGCGGCTCCATCTCGCAATACAACAACGACGGGCCGATGCGCGGACCCGCGAATTACATGGCACTGCTCGTCGATCGAGCGCGCATGGAGGGGTTCCTCGTCTTCGATTACCACCGGCGCTACCCGGAGGCAGAGGCGGAGATGGCCACCTGGATCGCCGAGGGTCGCCTCCGATCCGTCGAGGATGTCGTCACCGGGATCGAGCACTTCCCCGAGACGCTGCTGAAGCTCTATCGAGGCGAGAACTTCGGGAAGCTGATCCTCAGCACCGGGTACGGCACCGAGTAGCCATCCTTACGCGACGGCTCGCGTCCTGGTGCGACCAGGACCGGACTGCAGCAGGCGCGCGATGTCGCTCGGCGACACGATGCCGACGAGCGTGCCGGCGTCGTAGACGAGGGCGCGTCCGTCCGAGGCGTTCCCGATTCGCTTGAGCAGGTCGGTGATCGGCTCGTCGCGGCGCGCGACCGGCACCCGGTCGATGGGGATCGCGATGTCGATCGCACGGCGGTCCTTCCGCTGTTGCGGGCGGACCTGTTTGATGCCACGCATCGTCACGAGGCCGTCGATGCGCCCGTCGATGCTGTGGGTGGGGAACGATGTGAACTGGTGGCCCATCACGTACTGCTCGACGAGCAATTCGACGGTGATCCATGAAGGGACGATCACCGGATCCTTCGACATCACGTCGCCGACGAGGACCCCCTCGAGCGCGTGGCGGGCAAGCTCTCCCTGCGCCTCGCCGCGCGCGGCGGAGTCAAGGAACCAGCCGATGAGCATGAGCCAGAGCCCGCCGACCGGATCGAAGAAGAACAGGTCGAGCACGCCGAGGCCGGCGAGCAGCACCGCGAAGATGCGGCCCGCACGTGCCGCTCCGACGGTCGCCGACGTCCGGTTGTTGGTGCGCATCCAGATGAAGCCGCGGAGGATGCGTCCGCCGTCGAGCGGGAAGGCCGGAATGAGGTTGAAGACGAGCACCAGGAGGTTGATGGCCGCAACCCACTCCGCAACCACGACGACGAGCGGCGGCGCGCCGACGAGCATGAGCAGCCAGGTGGCACCGACGGCGATGGCGGAGATCACGAGCGTGATGACCGGGCCGATCGCGGCGACGACGACCTCGGTCCTGCCTGTCATCCAGTCGCCGTTCATCTGGGCGACACCGCCGAAGAGCCAGAGCCGGATCCCGTCGACGGTCATGCCCCGCCGCCGGGCAACGATGGCATGGCCGAGCTCGTGCGCCACGAGCGAGGCGATCATCAGCACGGCGACCGAGGCCCCGACGACCCAGGCGAGCCAGGACGGGGTGCCGTGCGCGTCACCCGGGACGGCAGCACCGGCAACGCCCCAGGTGACCAGCGCGGCGATGACGAGCACGCTCCAGTCCGCGGTGACCTTGATCCCCGCTATCCGGCCGAGTGGAACGCCGATATTCATGATGCCGCTCTCATGGTGCGCGAGACGCCTTTCATCAGTGTGAACGTACCCATGACACCGTCACATCAACAGGAACCGGATGCCGCGGGAGGCCGGATCAGTCGCTACGCCACGGCCGTGCGGGGGTCGCGCTGCGGCCGCGTCACCCTGACACGCGAGGCGTTCGCCGTCAGCGCGCACCACGTCGCGGCGACGAGAAGCAGGGCCCAGGGGGTCGCGCGTCCGGGCAGCCCGACTGAGTTCTGTGCCAGATCCTCAAGCGTCGCGACGGACAGAAGCGCCCAACCCGCGATGACGATGAGCGTGACCGAGCCGGGCCAGCGCCCCTCGGTTGGACGGCCGGCCAACCAGGCGAGGCCGGCGATCATCACCGGCGCGAGCAGGGTGAGGTCGTGCCCCAGCAGATGCGGCGATGCAAAGAGCGACAGCGCGACGGCGCCGCAGAGCGTCGGCTCCAGGAGATCCGATCGCCGGTGGGCCATCGTTCCGAGCCAGCCCGCCACCACCGCGGCGACCAGGCCGGCGGCAATCGAGAGGAAATACACGCCGGGAGCCTGTCCGAGCAACGAGCCGAAGAGCCCACTGCTGCCCTGCATCTCGGCGGTCGGCGAGTCGTGCGGGGTCGCGACCGCGGAGACGAACGCCGCCAGCCCGTGCGGTCCCACCGTCACGAGCGCGATCGCCAGCGTGACCGCGGTACCGGCCAGCGCGCCGGCGATGCCGCGCCAGTCGCGCTTGCCGAGCATGTACGCCGCAATCCCGATCACCAGTTGCGGTTTCGCGATCGCGGCGCTGAAGCCGAGCGCGAAGCCTGCCATCACGGGACGGCCACGCCGCCAGGCGACGTAGGCCAGCGCAAGTCCCAGGACCGAGACGCCGTCCCACTGACCCTCCAGGATGAGCAGCCCCGTTCCGAACCCCGCGAGCGCCATTACCACGATCGCCGCCCGCGGCAGCCGCGCCAGCGCCGCCGGCCAGGGAGCCGCGCGCGCCACGAGCCAGAGTGAGAGCGCCATGAGCACCAGCTGGAGGGCCGACCACGCCCGCCAGGCGGTCCCTGCGCTCAGAAGGCTGAAGGGGATCGCCACCACCGCCGCCGCCGGTGGGTTCTCGAAGGGAATGTCGTCGTGCCCGGCCGGTGCGCCGCTCGACACGAGCGTTGCCTGCTGCGCGGCCGGATCGTAGATCTGCTCCGCATGGCCGGTCCTGATCAGCGTCGCGGCGACGTAGGTCCCGGCGAAGTCGCTGGTCGGCGCCAGGGGAGCGGGCACGACGGCCCAGACCTGCGCGTAGTGCGCGAGGACGATCGAGGCGACGGTGATGAAGGCGGCGGCGAACCACCGCGGGCGCGCTGACACTGGCCAGCCCACTCTATGGCCATGTCGCTCACGCCACCGTCAAGGTGGCGTCACAGGGCACTCGCGAAGACCTCGAGATCGGAATCGGAGAAGAGCGCGAACGTGATCTCGCGCAACGACGTCCCGCCTGTGGCGAGGGCCGTGTTCGCCTCACCGATCGCGGTGGGGGCCGCGAGCCCGATCGGGAAGCCGTAGATCCCCGTGCTGATCGAAGGCGCGGCGACGGTCGCACAGCCGTACTCCGCGGCCAGCGCGAACGCTGCCCGGTACGCGGCGGCGAGCAGTTCGGCTTCCCCATGGGTGCCGTCACGCCAGCGGGGGCCCACCGCATGGATCACGTACCGCGCCGACAGCCGGCCCGCCCCGGTGATCACGGCCGAGCCCGTCGGGGTGCCGCGGTATCGCTCCCGCAGCTCGCGGATCAGCCCGGGACCCGCTGCTCTGTGAATCGCGCCGTCGACTCCGCCGCCACCGGCGAGGGAGCTGTTGGCGGCGTTGACGATCGCGTCGACGGTGAGCGTCGTGATGTCGGCCCGGAGCAACGAGATCCGCCCCTCGCCGACGACCCGGGTCAGCCCGTCAGACCCCATCCGCGCGGGCCAGCGCCAGGCACACGTTGTGGCCGCCAAAGCCGTACGACGTGCTCAACGCGAAATCGATGCGAGCGTCGCGGCCGTGGTTGGGGACGTAATCCAGGTCGCACTCCGGATCCGGCTCGTCGAGGTTGATCGTGGGTGGTACGAATTGGTCACGAATGGCAAGAACAGTGATGACTGCCTCGACAGCGCCTGCCGCGCCGAGCAGGTGCCCGTGCATCGACTTCGTTGACGACATCGGGATCGTGCCGGCAACCTCACCGAGCGCCGCCTTCACCGCCTTGGTCTCCGCAGCGTCGTTCATCTGCGTCGACGTGCCGTGCGCGTTGATGTAGTCGACCTGGTCGGGCTCGCGTCCCGCACGCTTGAGTGAGCGGAGGATGCAGCGCCTTGCCCCGTCACCCTGCTCATCGGGCTGGGTGATGTGGTACGCATCCGCTGTCGCGCCGTAGCCGGCCACCTCGCCATAGATGTGCGCACCGCGTGCGACCGCGTGCCCCCAGTCCTCGAGCACGAACATGCCCGCGCCCTCGCCCATCACGAAGCCGTCGCGGTCCTTGTCGAACGGTCGCGACGCGCGGTCGGGCTCGTCGTTGCGAGTCGACAGTGCCTGCATGGCGTCGAACGCCGCGATGCTGATATTGGTGATCGACGCCTCGGTGCCACCGGTGATGATCGCCGTCGCCTCACCGCGCCGGATCCACTCCGCAGCCTCGCCGATCGCATGACCCGACGACGCGCACGCGCTGACGATCGCGTAGTTCACGCCCTTGGCGCCGCATTCGATTGCGATAGCGCCGGCGGGCATGTCGATGATCATCGACGGGACCGTGAACGGCGAGACACGGCGAGGGCCCTGGTTGTAGAGCGCGAGGACGTTTCGCTCGATCACCTCGATACCGCCGACGCCCGATGCCACGAGCACGCCGACGTCCTCGGCAATCGGCCGGATGTCGAGGCCCGAGTCGTCGATCGCCTGCCGCGCCGCGAACAGCGCGAGCTGGGTGCACCGGCTGGTGCGCCGTGCCTCCTTCTTGCCGAGCACCGCCTCGGGGTCGAATCCCTTCACCTGGCCCGCGATCTGCGTCGTGAGATGCGAGGCGTCAAAGGCGGTGATCGGTCCGATGCCGCCCTGGCCGCGGCGGCACGCCTGCCACGTCGACTCCGCGTCGAGTCCGAGCGGGGTCACGGCGCCGATGCCGGTGATCGCGACTCGCGGTGTGCCGTTGGTTGCGCTCATGACTTCACCTCGACTGTCGGGATGAGCGGTGCGCCCTGGGAGTGGTAGCCACCGTCCACATGGATCATCTCCCCGGTGATCGCGCGCGCGAGATCGCTGAGGAGGAACGCGGCGGTGTCGGCGACCGGACCGCTGTCGGCGCTGTCCCACCCGAGCGGCGCCTGCCTCCCCCACGACGCCTTCAACACCTCGAACCCGGGGATGGACTTCGCGGCGATGGTTTCGAGTGGACCGGCCGAGATGGTGTTGACACGGATACGCCGGGGTCCGAGCTCGCGCGCCAGGTAGCGAGCGATCGACTCGAGCGCGGCCTTGGCCGGACCCATCCAGTCGTAGAGCGGCCAGGCGATGCGCGCGTCGAACGTGAGGGCGACGAGTGAACCGCCGGTCTCCGGCATCACGGGCACGAACGCTGCAGCGAGGGCCTGCAGTGAGTAGCTGCTCACGTGGATCGCGGTCGCAACCGAGCTCCACGGGGCATCGAGGAAGCCGCCGCCGAGGCAATCCTCCGGCGCGAAGCCGATGGCGTGCACGGCGCCGTCCAGGCCGCCGAGCGTGCCCTTGACGTGCTCCGCGACCGCCTTCGCCTGCGCCGGATCCGTCGCGTCGAGCTCGAGCACCTCGGGAGCGGGGTCGAGCCGTTTCGCGCTGCGCTGCGTCAGGCTCATCGCACGCCCGAAGGAGGTGAGCACCACATCGGCACCTGCCCGCTGGCACGAGTCGGCGATCGCGAAGGCGATGCTCTTCGGGGTCAGCACACCGGTGACGAGGATGCGCTTGCCGCGGAGGAGGTCGGTGGTCGGACTGGTTCCAGGGGTGCTCACAGGCGAACGTACCTTATAAGGCTCGCACGGGGCGGCGCAGTTACGCGGCGACGATCTCGAGCATCGCCTCGTGCCATGTCGGAGTGCCGGCGAGGATGTCCCCGCTGTCGAACACCGCGTCGGCGTCACCGGCCCAGTCGGTCACGACGCCGCCCGCCTCGGTGACCAGCAACGCGCCGGCGGCGATGTCCCAGAGTCCCAGTCCGAGCTCGAAGAAACCGTCGAAGACACCTGCGCCGACGTAGGCGAGGTCAAGGCTTGCGGCGCCGGCTCGCCGGAGGTCCTCGAAGCGAGCCAGCGCACGCTCCATCACTGCGAGATATCGAGGCAGGCGATCCTTGCGCCGGAAGGGAAACCCGGTGGCGACGATCCCCGCCCCGGTGTGGGTCGAGACCGCAAGTCTTCGCCCGCGCTGGTCTGTTGCGCCGTGGCCCTTCGCAGCGCTCCACGACGCCCCCATCAGCGGCGCCGTCACCGCTCCGACGACCGGGCGGCCGTCCTCGACCAGCGCGACGCTCACGCCCACGACCGGGAACCCGCGCAGGAAGTTGGTGGTCCCGTCGATCGGATCGACGACCCACATCCGCTCCGACCGCGACCCACCGGCCTCCTCGGCAAGGATCGGGATCTCCGGGGCACCCGCGTTGAGAACCGTGATGGCTGCGCGCTCGGCGGCGCGGTCTATGTCCGTGACGTAGTCACCCGGGCTCTTGACCTCGCCGATCAGCGTCGCCGTGCCCTTATGGGCTCGAACGACCAGCTCCGACGCCGCTGCCGCCGCGGCGACGGCAAGCTCACGCAGGGTTTCGCGCTGCTCCACCCGCAGAGGGTACGCGGCGCGGGCGCGAGGCCTTCTTGCGCGCGGCCGGGCGCGGCACCGGGGCAACGCGCATGAACTGGGCCGGGTCGAGGCCACCCTTGCCGAGCAGCGCCTCCATGGCCTCGACGTCGCAGGGGCCGGCGAGGTGGAACCCCTGCGCCATGCTGCAACCGAGCTCGTTCAGGCGCTCGACCTGCAGTGGCGTCTCGACCCCTTCCGCAACCAGCGCCAGCCGGAGCGCCTCACCGTGCCGGACGACGGTGCGGGCGAGCTCGCCGCTCGAGTTGGGATCGCCGAGCTCCGCAACGAGCGGGCGCGCGATCTTGAGAATGTCGATCGGCAGGCGGCGCAGGTAGGCGAGCGACGTGTAGCCGGTGCCGACGTCGTCGATCGCGACATGCACGCCGGCCCGCTGCAGGGCATCGAAGGCAGTGATCGTGCCGTGGAGGTCCTGGAGCACCACGTTCTCGGTGATCTCGAGGATCAGGCACGACGGATCGACCTGCACCTCCTCGAGGCAGCGGGTCACCCGCTCGACGAGCTCCCGCTTGGCAAGGGCGCCGGCCGAGACGTTCACGGAGATTGCGAGCTCCGGGGTTGCGGGATATGCGTTCTGCCAGCGCCGGAGTTGCTGGCATGCGCGGCGGAGCACGAACTCCTCGATGCGCTCGACGAGGCCGCATTCCGCGGCGACGGGCAGGAAGTGCAGTGGCGCAACCAGCCCGCGCAACGGGTGCTGCCACCGCACCAACGCCTCGGCACCGAGAATCAAGCCTGTCCGCAGCTCGACGATCGGCTGGTAGTGGACGACGAACTCGCCGTTCTCGAGAGCCGCCTCGAGCTCCCTGGGCAGATCGGGGTCGGCGGGGCCCGACGCCACACCGCCGTGGACCCCGAACGTGCCCGTCCCGGCCTCACGTGCCTCGTGGGCGGCATTGGTCGCGTGGCGGAGCAGCAGCGCGGCCGAGACGACCTCCGTGTTCGCGCAGGCGAGCCCGACCGATGCGCTGACAGTCACCTCGCCGCTGTCAATCCGGATCGGGGCGGCCAGCGCCTCGACGACACGCTGGGCGATGAGCTCGCCCTCGCGCGGATGCAGCACCTCGGGCAGGAGCAGGGCGAATTCGTCGCCGCCGAGGCGGGCTGCGGTGTCCGTGCGACGCAGGCACTCGTGCAACCGCTGCGCGATCTCGATCAGGACGGCGTCACCCGCGGCGTGCCCGTGCTCGGTGTTGATCTTCCGGAAGTCGGCGAGATCGACGTAGACGACGCTGACGACGTGACGCTCAGGGTCGCGTTCGAGCAGCGCGCGTTCGATCCGATCGATGAAGAGCACGCGGTTGGCGAGATGGGTGAGCGGATCATGGAAGGCGCGATCCGCGAGCTCGGTGTGGAGCGCCGCCAGTCGCAGCAGTGCGTCATGCAGGCGGGAGCGCTCGATGGTCATCGCGGCGAGGTTCGCGAGCTCCTGCAACGTCTGGTCGTCCCCGCGGGCCGACGCCTGCTCGAGCCTGCGGATCCCGAGGGCGAGATAACCCACCGTGCGCCCGTCATACCGGAGCGTCACGGACAGGCCCCCGGCGATGTTGAGCCGGTTCGCGAGGCGCGCAACCCATTGGTCGGCGAGGGACGCTGCGATGTGCACCACACCGAAGATCGGCGGCGACAGCGATCCCTCATCGTCCTCCAGGTCGATCGAACGCATCACGTTGGCGGCCTCACCTCGCCGCAGGGTCGTCCTGAACGCGGCCGGGATCCCGGTCTCGGGGAGGAGCGTCAGCTCGCCGCACTCCGCGCCGAAGAGCCGGCACGCGCGCCGCAGCAGATCCACCGACGCCGCCTCGAGGTCGCGCGACTCCAGGAGCGCCTGCTGTGTGCTGTGGAGAAAGCCGAGGCGCGTCTTCTCGCGGCGAACCGCCGCCCACGAGATGCCCACGAAGCCAAGTGCGGCGACGAAGAGCAGCAGACCGGCGAGCAGCGGCGTCGCGCCGATCATCGAACCTGCCTCAACCGCAGGACGTTCGGTTCGACTTCGGGGTCGGCCCTCAGGCGGCTGCGGTCGACTCCGCCATGCCGGAGCAACGACTCGATCTCCGTGTCGGGGAGTGGGTGACAGAGCAGAAAGCCCTGACCGGCGAGGCAGCCGAGCTGCAGCAACCGGGTCGCCTGGGGCGCCGACTCGATGCCCTCGGCGATCACCTGCACCTGCAGCGCCTCGGCGAGGCTGACGATGGCGCGGGTGAAGTCCTCGTCGGAGCCGCTGCCCAGATCATCGACGAAGGGCTTCGCGATCTTCAGGATGTCGACGGGAAGGCGCCGCAGGTAGCTGAGGGACGAGTACCCGGTGCCGAAGTCGTCGATGGCGATCCGGATGCCCGTGCGCCGGAGTGCCTCCAGCTTGGCGGACACGAGCGCTGTGTCCTCGAGCAGCATGGATTCGGTGATCTCGAGGATCAGCGTGTCGGGAGACAGCCCCGCCTCGCGGACGATCGCGAGCACGTCGTGCACGAAGGTCGGCGTGTTGAGCTGGACCGCGGACACGTTGACGCACACCGCGAGTGGCGGCATCTGGTCGGGGGACTGCTGTTGCAGGCGCAGCACCGTCTCGCACGCCGTTCGGAGCACGAAGACCCCGAGCGGCAGGATCAACCCGCTCTCTTCAGCGACGTGGATGAACTCGGCGGGTGCGACGATGCCGCGCGTCGGATGCCGCCACCGGACGAGCGCCTCCACGGCCGAGATCTCGCCGGTGATCAGGTTGACAACCGGCTGGTAGTGCAGGATGAACTGGTTCTCCTCCATCGCCCGCTCGAGCTCGCCGCGCAGCTGTCTCCGATACACCACATCGCTTTCCATGCCGGGTGCGAAGAGCACGTAGCGGTCCCGCCCCGAACCCTTCGCCGCATACATCGCCACGTCCGCGTGGCGCATCAGACTGGCGGCGTTGTCGTCAACACTGTCTGCAACCGCGATGCCGAGCGACGCGCGCACGGTGATCGAGTTGCCGGAGACGACGAACGGCCGGCGCAGTGCCTCGAGCACGCGACGCGCGACGTGCTCGGCCTCGACGGCACTGTCGACACCCTCGATGAGCAGCGCGAACTCGTCGCCGCCGAGGCGGGCCGCCGTGTCCGGGCGGCGCAGGCATGAACGGATCCGCGCTGCGACCTCGACGAGCAGGGCGTCTCCCGCGGCGTGCCCGAGCGTGTCGTTGATGCCTTTGAAATCGTCGATGTCCAGGAAGATCACCGCGACGCTGGAGCTCCCTTCCGCGCAACGCAGCAGTGCCGTGTCGATGTGCTGGCCGAAGAGCGTGCGGTTCGCCAGGTCGGTGAGCGAGTCGTGGTACGCCTGGTGCGTGAGCTGCTCCTGCAGCTCGGTGAGCCGCGCGATGGAGCGCTCCATCCTGCTGTTCTCGAGGATGACGGTCGTTCGCGTCGAGAGCGTCCGGAAGAGCTTGAGGTCACGATCGTCGAAGGCATGCGCGTCGAGGTGCCCGCCCACCATGAGGCTGCCGATCATTCGCGACTCGCCCCGGAGGAGCGCCGTCATCGCCTCCGTGACGCCGCGGCGCGCGAGCATCTGCGAGCTCGGATCGTCTTGAGCCCCGCTGCGGACGATGACGCCCGCGGTCTCGGCTTCGAGCACGTCGTCGAGGTCGCCGAGCGCGAGCGGGATCATGACCTCATCGGGCTTGCCGTGGCGAATGGTGGTTCGGAACGCCTTCTCGTTCGGCAGCGACGGAAAGACCGTCAGCTGCGCGAACTCGGCGTGAAAGATCGCACGAGCTCTGTTGAGGAGCAGCGCGATCGACTGCTCGAGCTCGCGTCCGGCAAGCGCGTCCACGGCGCCGATGAGGAACTCGGCCGCCTCGTGGTCGTACCGCTCGCGCACCCAGGCTCGATGCGTGATGAGCACCGTGAGGGTCACGACTGTCAGCGGCACGAGCGCGGGCCGGTCGACGGGGATCAGGCGAACCGCAATCAGCCCGATGCACATCGATGCGGCGGCGGCGACGTATGCGGCGCGGAGGTGGTTGGCCACGTCGATCCAGGCGTCGCGATCGCGGGGACGGAGCATGACGCCCTCCGAGAGCCCGCGTCGCAGGGCGGTGATGGCGGTGGCGGTGATCGCGGCGACCGCGCTGCGCCAGACCGGCAGGTCCGGGCTCCCCGCGATAGCTCGGAATGCCCAGATCCCGACTGCCGCGAAGACGGCGAACCGGATGACGTCGAACGCGGTCTGCCAGACGGCGATCGGACGCCTGGTCGCCGCCGCCAGGCCGGTTCCGAGCGCGTAGCCGATGAGGAGATCCGTCGGCGTCGCATGGAAGAGCCCGATGACGAAGGGTGCGGCTGCAAGCGTGATCGCCTGGGTGCCGCGTCGTGGACTGTCCATTGCCGCGAGACGCGCGGCGACGAAGAAGCCGAGCGCGAACGCCCACCACGGGATCGCGGGGGAGGCGTACGCGGGCAGCGCGGCGAGCGCATACGCGAGCCAGATCCCGGTCGCGATTGTCAGCAGCACGGCGCCACAAATCAGCAGCCGCGGTTCGATGCGCGGCCACCGGGTGAGCCCGGCGCCCAGACGACGAAGCTTGGGCGTCATCGCTGCTCGGAAAACTCCGCCTTGTACACCACCAGCGGCGATCGTATGGCGCGTTGCGCCGGCGCTTTCACCAGCTTCGGTGACAGCTTCGTTACTGTTTGCTCAGATTGGCCGCGCCCATTGCCGTCGGCACCTGCAACTGGGCCGACCACACCGACTTCTACCCCCCGGAACTGGAGCACGGGCGCCGGCAACGGGAGAAGCTCACCTACTACGCCGCGTACTTCCCGATCGTCGAGATCGACACGACCTTCTACGGCATCCCGAGACCTCCGGTGGCCGCGGCCTGGGCCGAACGGACGCCGGACTCATTCCGCTTCAACATCAAGGCGTACCGGAGCCTCACCGGTCACGAGCGCGAGGACGGCCGTCCGCGCCGGCCGACGCCCGATGAGGAGCGCGACTTCATGGCGGCGCTGGCACCGCTTCGCGAGAGCGGCAAGCTCGTGGCCGTGCACTACCAGTTCCCACCGTGGTTCACCAACCGTCCCGACGCCCGGGAGTGGCTCCTGGCGGCTCGCGACCGTCACCCCGACGATCTCCTGGCGATCGAGTTCCGCCACCGATCCTGGTACGACGGCGACGCCTGGCCGGCCACCGAGGACCTGCTCCGCGAGCTCGACTTCGTCTACGTCGGAGTCGACGCGCCGCAGATCGGGACAGCGACGGCGCCGCCACTGCTCGCCATCACGTCGCGACGTCTGTGCATCGCGCGGTTCCACGGTCGAAACCGGCAGACCTGGTACTCGGGCGGACCGACAAGCGGTGACCGCTTCAACTACCTGTACACGCCGGCCGAGCTCGAGGAGTGGGTGCCCGCAATCCGCGCGGCCAGCGAGGACGGCGTGCCCGTCCACGTCCTCCTCAACAACAACAAGAGCAACTACGCGGTCGTCAATGCATTCGACTTCGGAGCGATGCTCGGACTGCGGCTGCCCAGACCCCCCGCGCCGGTGATCGAGACGATCGGCGAACGGGACGGTGCCGTGCCGCCCTGGGTGGAGGCCGCAGCGCCGATCCCGCCGCCCGTTCCGGCGACTGCGGGCGGAGACGGTGCAGACGAAAGCGGGGACCAGCTCACCCTCTCGCTTTGACACCCCTGTTTGGAGGACAATGGTCGGGGCGAACCGGCTCGTGCCGGGCGGATTTTGTATTGGAGGTGTTCACGATGGCCATGGCGTCCTCTCGACGCAACGACCGTGGACGCCGGCCGGCCGCCAGTGGGGTGGTCATGCGCAATGAGGGCGGCACTCACGAGGTCGAGGTTTCCCGTGCGCTCAATCAATGGGCGGTGACCGTGACGTCGATTGCCGACAACCGGATGATCACCCAGGACTTCTTCTCGCGCCGGTGGGAAGCCGTCGCGCGCGCCGAGGACTTCGTCCGGCTCCTCAACCGCAGCGAGCCTCCTCCCGGCTGGTAGCCGGCGCTCAGCCGGCCTCGAGGTCGAGCAGGAAGCGCTTGCGCGGCAGCCCGCCGCCGTAGCCACCGATCGCGCCGCCGGTGCGGACCACGCGGTGGCACGGCACCACGACCGGGATCGGATTCGAGCCAAGCGCATTGCCGACGGCACGCGCCGCGCGCGGCGTGCCGATCCCGGCCGCGACGTCACCGTAGCTCGCGACCGACCCGTAGGGAATGCGCGCGGTCCGGCGCAGGACTCGACGAGCGAAAGGGCCGACCAGCGACCAGTCGAGGTCGAGGTCGAACTCATGGATGCGGCCCGAGAAGTAGTCGTCGAGCTCGCGGCGCACCGCGTCGAGCCGGCGTGGCGACTCCATGATTCGCGGCGACAGTTGCGTCGCCACCTCGCCGAGGACGTCGTCGCGATTCTCGCTTTCGAACGCGATCCTCACCAGGCCCTTGCGGGTCGCCATGAGGAGCAGGGTGCCGATCGGGCTGTCCATGCTCGTCACCGCCACGTCGATGAGGCCGCTCGCCTCGGCACGGTCGCGGAATCGGTTTGCCACTGCCGTGTCAACGCTCATCGACGGTCCCTCCTGAGCTTCTTGAGGCCCTCGTGCACGCTCTGGCGTGCCGAGTCCTGTGTGGTCGACATTGCCGCCGCGATCTCCGGATAGCTCTGGTCGCCCGCGTAGCGGAGCACCACGGCACGCCGCTGCTTTAGCGGAAGGCGGCGGACGTCATCCCAGAGCGACTCGTCGATGTCGGACAACGCGTCGGGGGCGGCGCCCGGATCCGGGTCCGCGACCGGCGTGGGGCGACGGGCCATCGCGCGTCGCGCGTCGATCGCCTTGCGCCTCGCGATCGTGAACAGCCAGCCGCGCAGGTTGGACGCGTCGCGCAAGCGCGGATAGGCGCGTAGCGCGCTCAGCATCGTCTCCTGGAAGCAATCCTCGGCCTCGGACGCACCGACTGCCCCGAAGAGGAACGACAGCACCGCTCCCGAGTGCTCGTCGAACACCAGTTGGAACGGCGGAAGTTGGGTCGTGCTCACCGTGCTCACTGCATACCAAACGCTGCCGCCACCGAGGGTGTGAGCCGGTGTGCGGATCAGGCCTCGGCTGGGTTCTCGATGGGCGCCGCCGCGGGTTCCGCGGCGATCTCCGTCGGAAAGGCGACCGCCACCTCGGAGATGTCACCTTCACGCCAGATCGTCAACATCATGGTGTCTCCGGGCTGCCGGAGCGACACCGCCCGGCGGAACTGGTCGGCCCCACCGTTGACGGTGTACGGGCCGATACCGGTGATCACGTCGCCGCCCCGGATCCCCGCCGCCTCGGCCGGTGAGCCGGGCTTCACCTGTCCGACCTCCACGCCGTAGGTGGCCGGAAGGCCTTTCGCCGCAGCGATCTCGGCGGTGACGGTCCTCACGGACGCTCCGAAGGCGACGTGCTGCTCCTCGCTTTCGGGTCGCGGCAGGAAGCGCGCCAGCTGGACCGGATCGTGGCCGACCAGGAGGCGCTCACCAACCTGGACCACCGGGACGACCACCTTGCCGAGACGCCCGAAGAGGATCGCGGTCGCCGACGGATCGCTGAGGACGTCGCGCTTCGTGTACGCCACTCCGCGCTGATCGAGGTAGCGGAGTGTCGCCTCCGAGGCTGGATCTCCAGGGCGGATGAAGACGGTGACCGTGTCGCTCACTACCCGTCAGACCTCCGGCGATTCCCCGGCGGTGGCCGGCGCCACATACGGCTGCGGATCGCCGGCGGCTGTCTCGGGGCTGCCCTCGGGCGTCTGGCCCGCGGTCAGACCGGCTCCCCGCCCGCGCCCGCGG
>JBAUTG010000170.1:0-51314 GCA_049582105.1 Candidatus Dormiibacterota bacterium
GCCACCACCGCCAAGCGACCGGTCGGCCGACCCAAGGGCTGAACCGAATCCAGACTTGCTGGGTCAGGTTTTGGGTAGACTGCCTGCATGGCCAAGTCTTCTCGCGACCTCCTCGACGACGCACGACGGACCGTCACGGAGCTCTCGCCCCAGCAGGTGCGCGCTGCAGCGGGTTCCCGAACCCTCATCGACGTTCGCGAGCGCGATGAGTTCGATCAGGGGTACATCCCCGGCGCCCGCCATCTGAGCAAGGGGTTCATCGAGACCCGGATCGAGGATGCGGTCCCCCAGCACGACACTCCCATCACCCTGTACTGCGCGGGCGGGGTGCGTTCGCTGTTCGCGGCGCGGGCCCTTCAGGAGCTCGGCTACACCGACGTCGCCTCCATGTCGGGGGGCTACGGCGCGTGGAAGCAGGCCGGATTCGACTTCATCGTCCCCCGGGTGCTCACCGCGCAGCAGCAGCAGCGCTACAGCCGGCATCTGCTCATCCCCGAGATCGGCGCCGAGGGCCAGGGCAAGCTGCTCGACGCCCGTGTCCTTCTCATCGGAGCGGGCGGCCTCGGCAGCCCGGCCGCGCTCTACCTCGCCGCCGCCGGTGTCGGGACGATCGGCTTCGTCGATTTCGACACCGTCGACCTGAGCAATCTGCAGCGACAGATCCTCCACAGCGAGGATCGCATCGGGATGCTGAAGACCGCGTCGGCGCGCATCGCACTCGAGGCGATCAACAGCGACGTGCGCGTCGTCGAGCACAACGTGATCCTCACCAGCGAGAACGCGCGCGAGATCTTCGACCAGTACGACATCATCGTCAACGGCTGCGACAACTTCCCAACCCGCTACCTCGCCAATGATGTGGCCATCTTTGCCAAGAAGCCTTTGGTTGACGGCGGGATCTTCCGTTTCGAAGGACAGGTAACCACTGTGGTTCCCTTCCAGTCCCCCTGCTACCGCTGCCGGTATCCGTCGCCGCCGCCGCCCGAGGAGGCGCCGTCGTGCGCCGAAGCAGGCGTGCTCGGGGTGCTGCCGGGGATCGTCGGCGTGCTCCAGGCCACCGAGGTCATCAAGCTCATCACCGGCGCCGGCGAGTTGCTCACCGGGCGGCTGCTCCACATCGATGCGCTCGACATGAAGTTCCGCGAGTTCCGCGTGCCGCGGGACCCGCAGTGCCCCGTGTGCGGCGAGAACCCGACCATCACCGAGCCGATCGACTACGAGGGCTTCTGCGCGGCTCCTGCCTCGGTCGCCACGGAGGCGGTCGGCGCCGGCGTCTGAGAGCCTCGGTTTACGGAGCCGGCGCCGGCTTCGTGTCCGCGTCGAGGTGCTCGGCCTCGCTGATGAGCATGACCGGGATGCCGTTGTCGACGCGATAGCGGAGCCGGCATGTGTCGCAGCGAAGCGAATCCGGCTCGACCTCGAGCGGTCCACGGCACTGCGGGCATGCGAGGATGTCGAGGAGGTCCTTCGGGAGCGTGCTCACGACGGCGCACTCGCGGTCACGAGGAATGATCCGAGCGCGTTGTTGAATGCCCGAGGCTCCTCGAGATTCGTGAGATGGCCGCAATCGAGCTCGATCAGCGTCGCCCCCGTGATCGCGCCACTCATGGCACGAACTTCCGCGACCGGGATGATCGCGTCCTGGGTTCCCGCGATCACGAGCGTTGGAAGATCGATCGATCCAAGCATGTCCGTGCTGTCGGGACGGGCGGCCATCGCACGTTGAGCGTACGCGATGCCGGCGGGTGAGCATCGCCTGATGCGGCCGCGGACCGGGTCGCTGATGTGTGGCTCCCCGATCGAGGTGGGAGCGAGGAGCCGCTCGATCATGGGCTCGACGATGGATTCCACCGACTGCTCGCGCTCCACACGCTCGGCGATTGCGAGGCGATCGTCGCGCCTCGGCGCATCGTCGCCCGCGGCGCGGGTGCTGCACAGAGCGAGCGCCCGGATTCGCGACCGCGCCCGGCGCAGCATCGCAAAGGCGAGATAGCCGCCCATCGAGAGGCCGACCACGGTGAAGCGATCGATACCCCGAGCATCGAGAGCGGCGAGGACCGATGCCGCGTAGGAGTCGAGCGATGGGGTCTCGTCGGGCGGCGGCGGCGAATCGCCACAACCCCAGAGATCGACGCGCACGCAGCGCCGGTCGCCGGACAGCGCCGCGACCTGGTGATCCCACTGCGAGGCGTCGAGGGTGTACGCGTGCAGGAAGAGCACCGTGTCACCGCTTCCCGTCTCATGCACCGCAGGCAGCATCTCAGCCTGCGCGTTCACGCGAGTCAGGCCGAGGCGCCGACCACCGTCGCGGGGAAATCCTCGTCGAGGGTGGCGGGCTCGATGTGCGTGCGCGCGTGCTTCTCGACGTCGCGGAGCTTGAGGATCTCACTCGGCGTGATGAGCGTCACCGCAACGCCGGCCCGGCCGGCTCGGCCGGTGCGGCCGACACGGTGCAGATACTCGTCGGGAGTGAGCGGGACGTCGTAATTGATGACGTGCGAGATATCGTCGATGTCCAGCCCGCGCGCGGCGACGTTGGTCGCGATCAGGTACTTGATGTGCGACGCGCGGAACTGCTGCATGGCGCGGTCGCGCTCACGCTGCGTCAGGTCACCGTGGAGCAGGCCCACCTGGTATCCGCGTCCACCGAGCTGCGCCTGCAGAACGTCCGCTGTCCGCTTGGTCTCGACAAAGATGAGCGCCATGACGACGTCGGGCTGATCGAGGATCTGCGCCAGCGCGTCGGTCTTGTCCGCCCAGGTGGTCTGCACGTAGAGCTGCCGCACCTCGGAGGGAATCTCCGGGCGCGTGCTGATCTCCACCGTCTCCGGGTCGTGCATGTGCCGCAGCGCGAGCCGCCGCACCCACTCGGGCATCGTCGCGCTGAAGAGCAGCGTCTGCCGTTGCGCGGGACATTGACGCAGGATTCGCTCGACGTCCGGCGCGAAACCCATGTCGAGCATGCGATCCGCCTCATCGAGGACGCAGATGCGAACGTTGGCCAGGGTCAGCGATCGGCGCTGGATGTGGTCACCGAGCCGCCCCGGAGTCGCGACCACGATGTGCGCACCCTGACGGAGCTCCTCCATCTGACGGCCGATCGAGTCGCCGCCATAGATCGCGACGCTCTTGAGCTCATGGCGCTTCCCGAGGCGCACGAGCTCCTCGTGCACCTGGACGGCAAGCTCGCGAGTCGGGCAGAGCACCAACGCCTGCACCGGCCCGTCACGTGGATCGAGCCGCTCGATGATCGGAATCCCGAACGCGGCGGTCTTGCCGCTCCCGGTCTGCGCCTGGCCGATGACGTCGCGCCCTGCCAGCGCGAAGGGAAGCGAGCCCGACTGGATGGGAGTGGCCATCGCGTAGCCGAGCTCGGCCACGGTGTGCTGCATGGCGACGCTCAACGAAAGCTCGTCGAAGCTCACCGGTTCGGGGGTTTCGGGACTCGGGGCCTCATCAACCGGCGCCGGAGCGGCGGGACGAGGCCTTGCGGCGAGCGGTCTACCAAACCGCGCGCGAGAAGACGAACGCAAGACAATTGCAGTCTACCCCGAATTGACGCGTTCACGCGTGGGTAAGATCGTCGTGATGCCGGCCGATGTCCTCTGCACGCTCCGGGCCGGGTGACGTTGCCCGCCGATATCCGGGCTTCCACCGCGCGACCTCCGTTCGAGCCGCGTGCTCTGGTGATCGATCTCGACGGCACCACCATCGACTACCTGCAGCACCTCCACCCCCGCGTGCGTGACGCGGTTCGTGCTGCTGCGGCCCGCATGCCGGTGATCGTCGCGACAGGTCGCATGTACCACTCGTCGCTGCCGTGGGCCCTGGAGCTCGCCATCGATCAGCCGCTCGTCTGCTACCAGGGAGCGCTGGTGCGCGGCATGCCGAGCGACGGCCGGCCCGATGGGGAGTCCATCTTCGAGCAGGGGCTGCGGCCCGGGCCGGCAATTCGCGCGCTGCACATCGCGCGCGAGCAGGACTGGCACTTTCAGGCGTACCAGGACGACCATCTGCTCTGCGAGCAGGACCGGCCCGAGGCGCAGCTGTACTCCCGCATCAGCGGCATGCCATTTCGATTGGTGGACGACCTCGAGCCGCTGCTCGCGCGCGGCACCACCAAAGCCGCGTGCGTCATCGAGGACCCAGTCGAGGTTGACCGCGCAAGCGCGCTGCTGACGCGCGAGCTCTCCGGGAGTGCGCGCGTCACGCGCTCGAACCCGGAGTTCGTCGAGATCCTCGATCCCGCCGTGAGCAAGGCCGCCGGTTGCGAGATCGTCTGCGAGCGCATCGGCTGCACGCTCGCCGACGCGGTTGCCATCGGCGATGCGCCGAACGACGTCGAGTTGCTCGACGCCGCGGGCTTCGCCGTCGCGATCGTCACCGCACGTCCCGAGGTGCTCGCCGTCGCCGATGTGACCTGTGCGCGCCCCGAGGATGCCGGCGTCGCGGATGTTCTCGAGACACTTGGGCTGACCTGAGCGGGTGCACCGCGGCGCGACCGCCCGGCCTCAACCTCCGGCGGGACCGGAGTCGCGACCGGGATGGGTCATGGCCTCGGCGTCGAGCAGGCGCGTCAGATCGTCCTCGCTGAGGCCGCTGCGCTCACGCGCCACCTCGCGCACCGTCCGCCCGGTGTTGTACGCCTCCTTGGCGATCGCCGCCGCGGCGTCGTAGCCGATCACCGGCGCGAGCGCGGTGCAGAGCATGAGGCCGCGCTCGACCATCGCCGGACCGTTCTCCGTCGCGGTGATGCCGTCGACGCACTGGGTCGCGAGGTTGCGGGCCGACGTCGCGAGCAGCGCGGCCGACTGGAGCAGGTCGTATGCAGCCACCGGCATCATCACGTTGAGCTCGAGCAGCGACCCGGCGGCTGCGCAGAAGGCGACCGTCGCGTCGTTGCCGATCACCTTCGCGGCGACCATCGTCACCGACTCGCAGATGACCGGGTTCACCTTGCCGGGCATGATCGATGAACCCGGCTGCACGACCGGGATGGCGATCTCGGCGATGCCGGCGCGAGGCCCGAAGCCGAGCAGGCGCAGATCGTTGGCGACCTTGTACATGGAGACCGCCACGGCGCGGAGCGCGCCGCTCGCCGCCACCACCGCGTCGAGCGTCGACTGGCCGCTGAAGTGGTTGCCGGTCTCCCGGAAGGGGATCCCGAGGTCTGCCGCGATGAGCCCGATCACCTTCGCCGGGAACTCCGGGTGGGTGCCGACCCCGGTGCCGACCGCGGTGCCGCCGAGGGGCAGCTCGGCGAGCGTGGCGATCGCCTCCTCGCAGCGCAGGCGCGCCCGTTCCATCTGGCCCGCATAGCCGAGGAACTCCTGTCCGAGCCGGATGGGGGTCGCGTCCTGGAGGTGTGTGCGTCCGGTCTTCACGACCGGCCAGAACTCCTTCGACTTGGCACGGAGCGACGTCTCGAGCACACCGAGCGCGGGGATCACCTCGTCGTGAATCGCCACCGCCGCGGCGAGCTGGATCGCCGTCGGGATGACGTCGTTGCTCGACTGGCCGAGGTTGACGTGGTCATTGGGGTGCACCGGTGTTCGCGAGCCGCGCTCACCGCCGAGCAATTCGATCGCCCGGTTGGCAACGACCTCGTTCGCGTTCATGTTCGTCGAGGTGCCGCTGCCCGTCTGGAAGACGTCAACGATGAACTCATCGTCGAGCGTTCCGTCGATCACGTCCTGCGCGGCACGGATGATCGCGCCCGCGAGGTTCTCGTCGAGGAGCCCCAGCTCCCGGTTGACCATCGCCGACTGCTGCTTGATGAGTCCGATCGCACGGATGAACCCGCGTGGCAGGCGGAGGTCGCTGATCGGGAAGTTGACCTTGGCGCGCATGGTGTTGGCGCCGTAGTACGCCGTCGCGGGCACCTCGAACTCGCCCATCGAGTCGCGCTCGGTGCGGGTGGAGCCGGTGGTCACGCGGCGTTCTCGCTGTGGAGCGGGATGCGCATGTCGAACTCGGCGCCGCTCCCGGGCACGCTCCGGGCGGCGACGGTGCCGCCGTGGCGTTCGGCGACCGTGCGGACGATGTAGAGGCCGAGCCCGCTGCCCGGCACCTTGCGCTGGCGTTCGGCGACGGACCGGAAGTACTTGTCGAAGAGGTGGTTCGTGTCCGCCACGGGGAACCCGGCACCGTGGTCGCGAACTGTGAAGCGCACGAAGTCGTCCTCCCGCACTGCGGTGATCTCGATCGGCGAGCCCGTCGGCCCGTGCTTGACGGCGTTCCCGAGCAGGTTCGTGAGGGCAAGGATGAGGCGTCGCCGGTCCCCCCTGAGCTGGAGCCCGTGCTCGCACTCGCTCGAGATCGGGGATTCGCGGAGCTTCGCCTCCATGGCGACGTGCTCGATCGCCTCGTCGACGACCTCCTTCGCGTCCATGACCTCGAGTGCGAGGTGATCGTCGGGATCCTCGAGGCGGGCGAGCTCGGCGAGTGCGTTGACCATGCGCACCATCATCTCCGTGCTCGCCGTGATGCCTTCGATCGCCACCATCGCGGTCTCGGGGAGCTCGCCGAGCATGCCGGCGCTCAACAGCTGGCCGTAGCTGTTGAGGATCGTCAGCGGGCGGCGGAGCTCGTGCATGGTGATCGAGAGTGACGTGCCGCGCGCCGACGACTCGGAGGTGGCGCTGGAGAGGCGGCGCTCGAGCGTGGCGACGCTCGTCGCCGCGAGCCGGTGACCCACGGCGTCGAGGTCGTCCGCGGTTGTCGCGGCGAGCTCCATCGCCTCATCGGGGTCGAGACGCTCCTCGCGCACGGCCTCGGCGGTCACCTGGCGCAACGCGGAAAGATTGCGAAGGGCGCCCTCGAGCCGGCGCTCGACATTCGTGCCGCTGTCGAGGTGGTGGTAGGCGATGAGAGGGCGGAAGTCGTCGGCGCTCAGCGCCACGAGCACGGCGTTGACGAACTGACGTGGGCCGCGGGTGCGGTCGACGGGCTCGCCCGTTTCGTTCGAGGAGGTCTGGCGCGCCCACAGATCGGCGATGCGTGCCGCATGGGCCGCGAGAAAATCGCTGAAGTGCCGGGTCACGCCGCTGAAGTCTAGTGCCGGAGGAGCGGCACTACGCAGGGGCAGGATCCCGCGCGAGCGTCACGTCGGAGTCCGCCCCGGCATGCACCACGGGCTTGCCGGACCGGCGGTGACGCGTCCAGAGGATGGCGCCGAGAATCGCGAAGGGGATCATCTGCATGTCGATGAGCAGGGAGATCTCGCCGGCGTGCGCCACCGAGACGCCGGTCCGGGAGAGGAGGGCGACCAGAACGCCCTCGCGAAGCCCGAGCCCGTTGATGCTGAAGGGCGCGAGGGCTACGAGGAGCGTGATCGGGACGCAGACGGCCAGCACCATCCAGCTGAGGTCGACGCCGATCGCGCGCGCGGCGACGCTGAGCGCGAGGAGGTTGAAGCCCCACCCCGCGGCTCCGACCAGCAGCGACTGGGCGACTGCGTGGGGATGCTGGCGGTACCCGGCGAAGGCCTCCATGAACGAGCGGATGCCGTGGCTCAAAGCGCTGGAGACCCGGGTGAGCAGGCGGTACGGCACCAGGCGGTCGGCGCTGAGCGCCACCAGCCAGATGATCACGACAGCGATCGCGAGCGCAGCGATCACGAGGACCACGCCGGTTCCGAGCAGCGCGCGCAGGAGGACCGCCGCCGCGATGCCCCAGCAGGTCATGCCGAGCATGCCGGCCATGCGGCTTCCGGCGAGTGAGGCGAGCACGCGGCCGTGACCGACCTGCCGCCCCATCTCGACGGTGCGCATGGCATCGCCGCCGACACCGGCGGGGAGCATCTGCGTGAAGAACAGGCTCTGCAGGTAGGACGAGCTCAGACGGCGCCAGCTGAGGAGTGAGCCGGGCCCCGCACCGTGGCCGGAGGTGGCTCCCGAGGTGCGAAGCAGGACGCCCCACTCGACGACGCTGGCGGCGACGGCGAGCACGGTCAGCCCGAGCGCCGCGGCGATCCAGAGCGGATCCGCCTTGCTGAGGCTGGCGATCGCCTGAGGGATGTTGATCGTGTGCGCGAGGACGGCGAGGCCGACGACGGTCCCGGTCACCCGGATCCACGGCGAGCCGAGCACGGCACGGACGGTTCCCAGCTTCGATCGCACGGGCATCATTGAATCAGGGTTGTACTCACGGGACTCGCGGCAATGTCCGGAACGTGACAGAGCGACAAGGCCTTTGCGACGAGACCCGCGCAAGGAGCTTACTCGCCGGCGAGGTACGGCTCTCGGAACGCGGTCTGCTCCGCGATGAAGACGAGGTCCAGGTCGGCAACCGGACCGTTACGGTTCTTGGCGACGATGAGCTCGGTCTTGCCACGGTCCACCTCGCGGTTGTGCATCCCCTCGCGGTAGAGGAAGAGCACGACGTCAGCGTCCTGCTCGATCGATCCGCTGTCACGCAGGTCGCTCAGCTGCGGGCGCTTGTTCTCCCGCCGCTCCGATTCGCGCGACAGCTGCGAGAGCGCCAGCACCGGCACCTCGAGCTCCTTGGCGATCGCCTTGAGCCCGGAGGAGATGTCGGACACCTCCTGCACCCGGGAGTCGCGGCGGCCACCCTGCATGAGCTGCAGGTAGTCGATGACGATCAGCTCGATCTTGTGCTGCGCCTTCATGCGGCGGGCGCGAGCGCGGAGGCTGTTGATCGGCAGCCCCGGCGAGTCGTCGATCCACAGGTCGGCATGTGTCAGCGTGTCCATGGCCTTGGCGATCTGCTGGAACGCCATCGAGTCCGCCTGGCCGGTGCGGAGCATGTAGGCGTCGACGTGCGCCTCGCTGCAGATGAGCCGTTGCACGAGCGACTGGCGCGACATCTCGAGCGAGAAGACGACCACCGGTTTGCCCGCGAGCACCGCCGCGTTGCGAGCGATGTTCAACGCGAACGACGTCTTGCCCACGGCGGGACGGGCGGCCAGGATGATCAGCTCGCCCGGTTGCAGACCCTGTGTGAGCGCGTCCAGCTTCGAGAAGTTCGTGGGCACACCGGTGACCAGCTGCTTGTTCTCGATGCGCTTCTCGAGTGTGTCCCACCACTCGCGCACGACCGGCGCGATGTTGCGGATCTCGGAGCCGCGCCGCTCCTCACCGATCTTGAAGACGGTCTGCTCCGCCTGGTCGATGGCCTCCTGCACCGCCGTGGTGTTGTCGAAGCCGAGGCGGCTCACCTCGCCGCCGGCCTCGATGAGGCGGCGGCGCAGGGCGTGCGAGATGACGATGTCCGCGTAGTGGCGGACGCTCGCCGCGCTCGGAACCACGAGCGTGAGCTCCGCGATGTAGTCCATGCCGCCCGCCCGTCCGACGCCCGGTCCGCGGTCGAGCTGGTCGCGGAGTGTCACCAGGTCGATCGCCTCCCCGCGGTCGTCGAGCGCCAGCGCCGCGCGGAAGAGCACCGAGTGACGTTCGGCGTAGAAGTCCTCCGGCTCGAGGACGTCGCGCACCGCTGCCATCGCATCGCGGTCGATGAGGATGCCGCCGAGAACCGCCTGCTCGGCGTCGTTGTCGTGCGGAGGAACCCGCATCGCCGCTCCGCTTCCCGCGCCCGTTGCGCGTCCCACGACCTCGGCCTGCGGGATGGAGGTCATTGCGCCGCGACGACGACTTTGAGAGTCTCCCTGACCTCCGGATGGAGCTCGATGCTCGCCTCGTGCGGGCCGAGCGAGCGGATCGGCGGATCGATCTCGATCTTCCGCTTGTCGATGTCGATGCCCGCCTCGCGCTTCAGCTGCTTGGCGACGTCGGCAGTGGTGACCGTGCCGAACAGCCTGCCCGCCTCGCCCGCTTTGGCATAGACGGTGACGGTGAGCTTGCGCAGGCGCTGCGCGGTCTCCTTGGCGTCGGTGAGTGCCTTTTCGACACGGCGCCGGGTGGCCTCCTCGCGCCGCCGGATCTGGTCGATCCTGTTCTGGTCGGCCACCACCGCAAGGTGCTGCGGGAAGAGGAAGTTGCGGGCGTACCCCGCGGTGACCTCGCGGACGTCGCCCGCCTTGGCCGTTCCTGCCACTTCTTTCAAAAACAGCACCTTCACGACACAGCCTCCTGCTCTTCCGGACGCAGGCGCCTGAAGATCATCATCGCGATCCGCTCGCAGCTGCGCACATCGTCATCGAACTTGCTGCGGCGCAGGGTGATCAACTGTTCCTGCTCCGCGACCACCGCGCGCGGGCAGGCCGCGATGAATGCGCGTGTCGCGAGCAGGCTCAGCGCCAGCACGTCAAGCTCGCCGACGACGGGGAGTGACTCCGGAAGATCAACAACAGGCAGGGCGATCAGCACCAGTCCGCCCCCGAACGCCAACTTCATGTAGCTCGGCACGCGAGCGTCGAACATGAGGCAGTACGCGAGCCGCAACATGCGTGGCAGGTCGACGAAGAGGCGTTTGGCGCTGCGGATCTTGCTCAACATCTCGGACCGCGCATTGTACGTTGGATGCCGCATCTCCCGAAGGCGCGGGGAGGCTCGTTCACGCTTCGCCGAGCAGCTCGCGATGCGCGTCGAGCCATGCGCGCGCGCCGTCCTTGTCGCCCGGCGCGATCGATCCATCCAGCAGGGCGTCTCGAAGCGCGGCCTTCACCCGGCCCACCCATGGTCCCGGGCCTCGCCCGGCGATGGCCATCAGCTCGTCGCCGGTGAGGGGGTCCTGCATTGCGGACACGGCGCCGCCGGAGTCGAGACGGTTCATCCGCTCCTCGAGCTCGTCGAGCTCATCGAGGGTTGGGAACGAGGACGCCAGGGTGTCGGCGCGGGCGAGGTCGAGCAACCGGCCGCGGAGATCACCCGCGTCGGCGATGATCCGGCGGACGGCCGGGTCGCCGAACTTCTCGCGCTCGTACTGGATGGGACGGAGGTGGAGCCGGATCAGCCGGGTCACCGCCTCGATCTCGTCGTTGCTGTAGCGCCATCGTGTGAGGATGCCGCGCGCCATGTCGGCGCCGACCTGCGCATGGTCGTAAAAGGTGTGCCTGCCATCGGCGACCACGACGTGGGTGGCCGGCTTTCCGATGTCGTGGAGCAGTGCCGCGGTGCGCGTGACCAGATCGGCCGGAGCGGCCTCGAGCGCGGCGACGCTGTGGTCGTACACATCGTGGATGTGGAATCCACCCTGCTCGACCCCGACGCCGGCGAGCAGCTCGGGGAGGACGTGCTCGAGGAGGCCGGCGGCGCGCAGGACTTCGACGCCGGCGCCGGGATGCGGCGAGATCAGCAGGCGACGGAGCTCGTCGGTGATGCGTTCGACCGAGAGGATCGACGTGCGTCCCGCCTGCGATCGCATCGCCTCGACCGTTCCGGGGGCGAGGACGAAGCCGAGCTGGGCGACGAAGCGAGCCGCCCGGTACATCCGCAACGGATCCTCGGCAAACGTCTCCGCGGGATCGAGCGGCGTTCGCAGTACCCCGTCGTGGAGGTCGGCGAGCCCACGGCCGGTGATGTCGATCACCCGGCCGTCGAGCGTCTGGCAGAGGGCGTTCACGGTGAAGTCCCTGCGCCTGATGTCCTCCTCGAGACTCCCCGGACGGACATCGGGGTTGCGTGAATCGGGGTCGTAGCGTTCCGCGCGAGCGCGCACGCCCTCGATGACGTAGCCCGGGCCGCGGATCTGAGCGGTGCCGAATCGCTCGAACCGCTCGGGCGGATGCCAGCCGAATGCCGATGCGACGGCGGCGAGCAGCGGCATCGGGTCCGCGGTGACCGTCACGAGGTCGATGTCCTTGCTGGCCGGCCCCCCGAGCAGCCGGTCGCGCACGAACCCGCCGACCAGGTAGGTCTCGACGTTCAGCGTCTCCGCCGCGCGCTGGATCGCCTCGAGGACGTCCTCGAGGCCGAGCGACGGCGGCAGCACCTCGCGAATGCCGGCGGTCACGAGGCCACCGGGCGGAGTGCGGCCGGCCGGCTGCGCAGGAAGAGAGCGGCCAGGAGCGCGGCCGCGGCCGCGCAGAGCCCCGCGCCGAGGAACACGGTTCGCAGCTCGGTCACGATGGCGCCCGTCACATCCCGCTCGTACGCCGGGCAGTTGAACGGCGACGAGGGGCACAACGATTGCGGCGTCGGCAGCGTTGCCGCGGTCGTGTAGAACACGTGCAGGCTCACCGCCGTGAGGATGGAGATGCCCACGAGCATCCCGATCATGCGCGCAACGACGGCGAGCGCCGACGCGAGGCCGTGCATTCGCTCGCGGACGGAGACGAGCATCGAGGCGTTGACCGGCGCGATCGCGAGGCCGAACCCGAGCCCGCAGAGGAACAGCACCGGGTCGCTCGGATGCAGCCAGCCGGTTCCGAAGGGGTCGGCGAGCGTGGTCGCGGTCCACGTCGTCATGAGGCCGAACGCCGCTGCGGACAGCGCCATGCCGGCGGCGGCGACCACCCGGTTGCCGAGGGGCCGGGAAAGCCAGCCGCCGGCGACCGCGCCGATCGGAACAGCGACGAGGAGCCGCACCAGGACGAGCGCGGCGCCGAGCTGCGAGTTCGGGAAGACGGTCGCCCTTGCGAGGATCGGCACGTCCAGCAGGGCCGCCATCAGCGCAGCGCCGAGCGCGAGGTTGGTGAGGAGCGCGCCGTAGGCCCCGGGGGCGCGAAGCTCTCCGCCGTCGATCAGCGGTTGCGCGGCGCGGCGCTCGCGGAGCACGAACAGCGCGGCCGAGATCGCTCCGGCGGGCAGGAGCCAGATCGCGGCGGGGGCGATGGGCCCGGACATCGGGTCCTCGGTGGAGAAGCTCACGATGATCGTGGCGAGCGCCGCGGCAAGCAGGACCGCGCCCGGCCAGTCGACGGCGGCGGCCAGTCCGGGGAGCCGCCGGATGTGGAGCAGGGGCCGGTTCGACCCCGTCGTTCCGAGCTCCCAGAGGATGAGAGCCGCCGCCGCGCCCGCTGCCACCAGTGCAAGTGGCGTCAGCCAGACGAGGCCGCCGATCGCCGAGTAGGCGAGACCGAGCGTGTCGCTGTTGCGAAGCGCATCCGGAGCCACGATCGCGAGGCAGCCCGCCGAAAGCGAGATGGTCGCGAGCCCGATCGAGACAGGGTCACGCCTCGGTGCCGTCCTCGAGGTGTCGCGAGCGCCCGGATCGCTCCGCCCGGCGACGGCAAGCCCGATCCCGAGCGCAGCGGCGATCGGCAGGTTGAGCCAGAAGATCGTCTCCCAGCGTGCGACGGTGAGGATCAGCCCGCCGTAGAGCGGGCCGAGCACGCTTCCGAGCTCCTGGACGCCGCCGACCACGCCGAGCGGCACGCCCCGGCGATCCGCGGGCCAGACGTCCGCGACGAGTCCGAGCGTGACCGGCACGAGGCCGCCGCCGCCCAGTCCCTGGAGCGCGCGGCCCGCCACCACCGAGCCGAGGTCATGCGCCGACGCGGTCACCAGGGACCCCGCGGCGAAGACCGCGAGGCAGAGCAGCAGGAGCGGCCTTCGACCGTGGATGTCCGAGAGACGCCCGATCAGGGGCATGACCACGACGTAGCCGAGCAGGAAACCGCTGATGATCGGCGTCGCGGCCTGGAGCTGGTCGATCCCGATCCCGATATCCGTCATGATCACCGGGAGCGCCAGCACGATCACGTACGTGTCGACGGCGGCGATCAGCACTGCCGCCGCCGCGATGGCGAGGATCCAGCTGCGCCGCGTGTTCACCCCGCGGCTGGCGGCGGCGTGACCGACACGTTCTCGCCATAGTTGGCGAGAATCAAGGTGTACGTGCTGTTGGTGCCGGAGGCGACGAAGGGACCCGTCAGCACGACGCGGCGGAGCTGGTTGGAGCTCGTGTCGATGCCGAAGGTTGCGTTCACGCTCTTCGATGGATCCGCGCTGGTCAGCAACGCCGCGACCGCCGACCCGGGCAGGGTGCATGCGACCTCGTGCAGCGCCTCGCCGTTGTAGCGATCGTCGTTCTCGACGTGCGCGGACTTGCACAGCAGCAGCAGTGATGACAGCCCATTCGTCGGATCGATCAGCTTGGCCGGATCAGCGAAACCGTAGTCGGCGGGATTTGCCGTGGTGAACCCGGGGTCGGTCGGCAGCTTGACCCAGAAGGTACCTCCCGCGGACACGACCGGCACCCCCACGGAGAACCCGGAGAGCGACACCTGGAGTGTCCCCGACATGCTCGCCGGGCGCTTCATGTTCCCGCTGCCGCCGATCAGCAGCGGCCCCGAGCCGGACACGTCGGCGCTGCTCAGCGTGAAGTGAAAGGACGACGTGCCGTCGAGCACGGTCTTGGTCTTCTGCAGCAGCGTCGTGGCGCTGATCGAGGGCGAGCCGCAGCCGCTCAGCATCAGCAGCGATGCCGTCGCAACGACGGCGATGCGGCGCCAGGTGGCGATGACGTGCCCTCCGAACAGCGTCAGGTATCGCGGGCGAGTATAGGTCTGCCGATACACTGCCACGGTGACCGATGCGGCAGAAGCGACGCTGCCTGAGATTGACGCGGAGCAGTTCTTCGGGGTCGACATCCGGGTCGGCACCGTGGTGCGCTGTGAGGAGTTTCCCGAGGCACGACGTCCCGCGTACCGGATGCTCATCGACTTCGGGCCGCTCGGCACGCGGCGATCGTCGGGCCGCCTCACCGACCACTACCGTCCCGAGGAGCTCACCGGGAGCACCGTGGTTGCCGTCGTGAACCTCCCCCCGCGGCAGATCGGACCGGTGCGCAGCGAGGTGCTCGTGCTCGGCGTCTACCAGGAGCGCTCGGATCGCGTGGTGTTGCTGCGACCGGATCGCCCCTGCGCCCCGGGCGATCGGGTCGGCTGAGATGGCCGGGCACACCCGCCGGTGACTCCGCGCACGCTCCTTGGTGAGCCGGGCGCGCGCCGGGTCAGCCCGTTCCTCTTCCTCCTCGTGATCGTCTGCTTCTTCCTCGCTTTTGCCGGCGTCTCGTGCAATACCGACGCGGCGAAAGCCGGGCTGCAGGGGATCGCCGGTTCGGCCGGGGTGAGCACGCCGGACGCGACTGCCCTCGACACATGCCTCGACGCGCTGAAGGGCGAGAACATCGTGAACTACAGCGGGTGGGTGCTCGTCTTCGGCAAGGATCCGACGATCGTGTCGCTTCCGGCTCAGTGCGACACCGGTACCGCCGCCACCGCGAACGACGTCGCGGAGGTGAACATCGGCTCGCAGCTCCTCGCCGTCCTCGCGCTGGTCGCGATCGGGCTCGCGCTGGTCTGCGCGATCGCCGGGTTCTTCGGGGTGGCTCGCGGCCGGAGCCGTGCATTTGCAGCGGTGACCTTCGGCGCAGGGTCAGGCGTGCTCCTGGTCCTCGACCAGATGCACGTGCACGACATCCTCCTCTCGAAGATCGCCGCGAGCGCGGGGTCGAGCGTGCCGGGGTTCGACCCGACCAGGTACTTCAACGTGAACCCAGGCATCGGCCTGGTGATCGCCCTGATCCTGCTCGCCGTCGCGGTCGTCTACAACATCGTCGCGATGATCGCCGGGGACGAGCCCGCAGCGCCGCCCGTCCCCGCGATTCCCGAGCCGCCGCCGATCTAGCGGTCGCCGGCGGCAATCAGGCTCCGCCGCCGAGAAACGGGATGCCGTAGGTCTCGAGTTGCGCGCCGATAGAGCTCGACCACACCTCGGCGATCGCGTCGGCGGTCCAACCGCCATCGCGGTACGCGACCGAGATCTCCTTGGGATGCGACCAGAGCGACAGCTTGTCACCACCAAGCCCGATGCACTGACCGGTCACGCGGGCAGCCTCATCGGAGCTGAGAAACACGAGCAACGGCGCCACATCCTCGGGTGTGCCCATGCCCATTGCCTTTCGCACGGTCGCGGGCAGCGTCTCGCCCTTTTCGGCCGCCTCGACCAGTGATGCCATACCGGGAATCGTCGAGATCATGCGTGTGATCGCATTGGGCACGATCGCGTTGACGGTGATGTTGTGCTTCGCGCACTCCATCGCCCACGTTCGCGCATACGCCGCGATCCCCGCCTTGGCTGCCGCGTAGTTCGTCTGCCCGAAATTGCCGCGCTGTCCGGCGATCGACGAGACGACCACGATCCGTCCGCCCGAGCCCTGGCTGCGCATCTGCTTCACCGCGGCGCGGGCGCAGGTGAAGGTGCCGCGGAGGTGCGTCGCAATCACGGCGTCGAAGTCCTCGTCCGTCATGTTCCAGAGCACCCGGTCGCGCAGGATCCCGGCGTTGGTGCACATCACGTCGAGGTGCCCGAAGGCGCGAACGGCGCCGCTGACCAGCTGGTCGGCGGCCTCGGCGCTTCCGACAGGACAGACCTCCGCGACAACTCGCCCGCCCGCGTTGGTGATCGCGTCCGCGGTCTCCTCGGCGACGTCCGCATCCACGTCGTTGACCACCACCGCGCACCCGGACCGGGCGAGCGCCATCGCATACGCCCGTCCGATACCACGTCCGCTCCCCGTGACAACCGCGACCTTGCCTTCGAGATTCATGGGCGGGACTCTAGTGCCCGCGCTCGACGGTTCGCTCGGCGAACTCGATCTCGACATGACGGTCGCGAGGCTCGTACCCCGCCTGCCGGTAGATCGAGTTCGAGACAGGGTTGGCTGCATCGGTGAAGAGCATGGCCCGCGTCACGTCCGGACGTGCCAGTGCCATTGCCGTCACCTCGTAGGTGAGGCGCCGCCCGTAGCCACGGTTGCGATGCTCGGGTGGCGTGTACACAGGTCCGACCCGGAGCACGTGGGCGGCGATCCGATGGCCGACGAGACACACGGGCATGCCCCCGTCGATCCAGAGATCGAAGCCACCTGCGTCCACAGCGCGTTCGGCGATTGCGCGTGGATTCGCCCCGACGACGACGTCGACCTCCGCGCCGAAGGCACGGAGCCAGCCGGCGATCAACGGCACATCGTCAGGAGAGGCTTTGCGGCTGCCGCCCGGCGGTATCGGGACGTCGACGAGCCGGCCCAGCTCGTTGAGGAGGATCACGCGTTCGCGCTCGATGATGTCCCCCGTCACGGCGGCCCAGGCCGCTGCGACAGCACCCGCTGCAACCTCCGGGCCGTTGATGCCGCCAGGATCGATGCCGAGCGCCGATGCCCGCGCGATCATTGCCGCCGCCATCGCCGGCGCAGCTGCGACCGGCATGCTCGACACGAGGATCTGGTACGGGGGAGTCCAGCTCGATGCGCCGATAACGCTCCCGGATTGATCGACCCACCAGAAGCTCGGCGGTGCGCTGTACGCCGACGAAGCCACGCGAACGCTGTCGATGACCGAGAGCAACACATTGCGTGCGCACGGATCCTCCTCGAGAAAGCGCGTGACCGCTGTTGCGTACTCGTCGAGGGACGCGGTGCCATGGACCTCCATTGCGCCACGATTGTGCACGGCTCAGAGGCCGAGATGTCCACCGGTGACGGCCACGCCGGCAACGTAGACGAGCCAGGGTACGAGGGCGAGCATGAGCAGGCCGCCGCGCGCGCGGCCACGCCAGAGCAGCACGAGCAGGAACGCGGCGGTCGCGATGGTGAGCCCCGCGCTGAGCAGCCCGGCAGAACCCGGATTCCACGTCGTGAAGGTGACACCGATTGCGGCGAGCACGCAGGACTGAAATGTCGCCGAACCGGCGACGTTGCCGAACGCGAGCATGTCGTCGTTGCTGCGCACCCAGAGCACGCTGTTGAGCGTCTCGGGAAGCTCGGTGGCGATGGGGACGATGACGAGGGCCAGCACCAGCGGGGGGAAGTGGAGCGCCGACGCTGTCTGGTCGAGCGCGACGACGAACAGTTGCGACCCGACGATGAGGATCGCGACTGCGAGCGCGAGCTGCACGGTGACAAGCAGCGGATGTGGCTCACCCGGGCGCCAGCGGACGATGTGGAGCGGTTCGGGCATGTCACCACCCGCACCGCTGCCGCGAAGCGTGGCGATGACATATGCCGCGTACGCGAGTGCCAGCCCGATGCCGACAACGATCCGCGCCGAGTGCGGCAGAGCGCTGGAAAGCACTGCGACGGTGAACGCCGCGAGAAACACACCGAGGTCGCGACGCGCCTGGCGCGGGTCGATCACGAGGTGTCGCGTCCCGCCACGGATGAGCACGGCGATCCCGGTGGCACCTGCGCCCAGCGTCAGCAACAGAAACGGGGAGCCGAGCACGGCGCCGGTCGCGACCTTGTCCGCGCCCGGCGAATGCGTCGCGAGCGCGACGATGGGCACCACCGTTTCCGGCAGCGACGTCCCCAGGGCGGCGAGCAGGCTGCCGGTCGCACCGGTGCCGACCTTGAGCTGGAAGCCCGCCCACTCGATCGCGTTGGTGAAGAGCTCCGATGCGACGACGACCAGGATGAGGCTCGTGATGAAGAGCAGCGCGGTGGTCATCGGCGACCGCGCAGTCTATCGAGTGGCGTGTGCAGCCACGCGGTCGCGAACCCGAGCACGTGGCGCAGGGTGACGGGCTGGACTCGGTGCACCGGAGGCGCCCCGTTCGCGACGTCGACCGCATCGCGAACTCGTTCCCGTATCCATGGAAACACGGTTCGCGGCAATCGTTCCGGAGCGCGCATGCGCACCGCCCACGACTCGAGGCTGCGCCGAGGTGCTCCCCCCGTGATCTCACCGAGATAGACGACATCTCCGGCGGAGCGAAGACCGCGCCACGAGTACACGCCGACGATTCCCGTGATGCGCACGACGTACCCGGTCTCCTCCTCCACCTCGCGCGCGGCGGTCGCCGCAGGATCCTCACCGGGGTCGCAATGACCGCCGGGAAGCTCCCATCCGGGCGGCCAGGGGCGGAACTGAAGCAGCACGCGCCCGCGCTGCACGACTGCCACCTGCGCCCCCTCCACCGGCAGGACGACTCCGCCGATCACGACTGCTGTCATGAGAACAGGGTGAACAGGTTTGGCAGGCCGATGAAGATCGGAGCGACACCGGGAACGACCACGTGCTCAAAGGTCAGTGAGGCAGCACCGATCGTCATCGAGGCAATCGGGTTGACGGCGCCGTTCGTGAGCTGGAGTGGGACCAGCGCAGCCAGGGCGACCACCGCGTACAGCGCGTATCGGTACTGCTCGACGGAGAGGAAGAACCTGGGGAAACGACCGAACAGCAGGCTGCGCACCACCGCATATCCGTCCAGGCCCGGCAACGGCAGCGCGTTGAAGACGAAGAGGACGATGTTGACGAGGAATCCCTGCAGGAGCACGCCGAACAGGACCCCCTCCAACGTGAACTGCGCGAGGACGTCGAATCCCCGAGGGTCGATTGCCGCACCGGTGAGCTCGACGCGCAGTGCCAGCGCGAAGATCGCCGCGACGACGAGATGCGCGAGCGGTCCCACCGCCGCAACGGCGGCGCGACGTCGCGGATCACGAAGGTAGAGCGGATCGAGCGCGACCGGCTTCCCCCATCCGAACCCCGCGATGAGCATCGCTGCGGCGCCGAACGCGTCGATGTTGCGACGCGGATCGAGGGTCATGCGCCGGTCGCGACGCGGTGTCGGATCGCCGGAGCGCAACGACACCGCGGCATGGCTGAGCTCGTGGATCACCGAGCCCACGACAAAACCGGGCAGGGTGTAGAGCACGACCGCCAGGTACGTTCCGGGGCCCGCCACCGGGCGTTGCTACTCGAGCTCGACCCGCGATGGGCGGCGCGAGCGCACCGTGCCCGCTCGCGTTCGTTTCCCCCCGCGGCCCGACCGGTTGCCGGTTGGCGGTTCGGGTTCCGCGGGGGGCTGCGTGTGGTGCTCGATGGTCGCAGCGACGGCGAGCAGCAACTCGCGTTGTGCATTGATCAGATGACGCTGCGCGTCAGGGGGGATCAGGTCGCCGATGGAGCTGCCGAGGATGCGCGTGGCGTCGTCCACGAACCGCGCGGGGTCGAGCCGTGGGGTCATGGTTTCGGATCGGAGAATGTCACGGAGAGCATCCCCTCCTCGAGGCGGCCGCGGCTCACGCGCTTGCCGTTGAGGACGCGCGGCAGGGAGATCTCGCGCTTGTACGGTCCGACGGTCACGAAGAGATCCCCCTCACGATGCTTGATATCGACCTCCTCCTTACCCACGAACGGGAGGTGGAGCTGCAGCTCGTAGTTGTTGCCGACCTTGCGGATGCGCTGCGGGATCGAGTGGTAGAAGATCCGCGACGGATCCTCGTCACCGTAGATCGACTCGGCCATCTCGGCAAGCGAGTCGAGTCCGACGATCTCGTGGTCGAAGAGCTTGGTCCGCAGCGTCGGGATGGGTGAGAACGCCGTGTCGACCAGGGTCGAGTACCGCGTCTGCGCCTCGCGCCACGAGTCGAAATACGAGTCGGTCACCTCGGGCGGCAGGATCCGGTTCACGACGATGAGGTCGGTGAGGTAGTCGTAGAGGCTCAGGTAGGTGAACGCACGCTGCGCCTCCTTCACGACCATCTTCTCCAGGTTGAGCACGATCCTGGTCGTGCACACCTTGGGGTCGCCGAGGATCTTCTTCATCCCCTCGAGGTCGAGGAGCAGGTCGCGCACGTTGCCGAAGATCTCGTCACTCGGGAGTGGGATGCTGATGAACGGCTGCATGACCGGGCGGGCGACCTTGTTCATCATGCGGTGGATCGGGAAGATGCGGTTGAGGTACCACTTGGCCACGTCCGGAAACGCGAGCAGCTGCAACGTTTCGCCGGTCGGCGCGCAATCGACGATCAGCACGTCGAACTTGCCTTCGCGCTTGTGCTTCTTGATCCACATGAGGCTCGCCACCTCCTCCATGCCCGGAGGTGACGCCATCTCCTCGGCGACGATGTCGTCGACGCCCTGCGATGCGAACAGCGAGGTGAGGTAGATGTGGATGCGGTCCCAGTGCTCCTCGAGTTCGTGGAGTGCGTTGACCTCCTGCCCCCAGAGGTTCGGGGCGAGTTCCGTGGGCTGGTCGCCGACCTGGGCGTCGACGCTGTCCGCGAGGCTGTGTGCGGCGTCGGTGCTGATCACCAGCGTCCTGTAGCCGAGGCTCGCGCACTTGACAGCGGTCGCGGCCGCGACCGTCGTCTTCCCAACGCCTCCCTTGCCTGTGTAGAGGATCACGCGCATGGGCGTGTCTCGCTGCTCACGGGTTGATGCGCGTCACCACGAACGCGGCAATGAGGATGAGCACGATCATCAGCGACGCCATGATCGCGACGCGACGCAGGTCACGCGGCACGTAGGGGACGCGGTCGAACGGGATCGCGGCGTCGTCGCTCTCGAGGGGCATGAACATCGCGGCGGTGCTCACCGGGCGGGTTCCCGACCTGGGCTGCGCCACGGGGTTGATGCGTTGGACACGCCGTCTCGACGACCCGTCCGCTGCCGCATGAGCCTCCTCGGTCGCAGCGCTCGCCGCGACCGCGGTGCCGTCGGGCTCCGACTCGATCTCCACGCCCTCGCCGGGCAGCGGGAAGACGCTCTTTGGAAGCGCCTGTGGCACCGCGGGCCGCGGTGCGGTCGATGCCGCCGGCATGGGCGCCGGGCGCGCAGCCGGGCCTGCCGGCTGGACGCGCCTCGCTGGCGATCGTTGCTTCTGCTTACGGGTCTTCTTCGCCATGAACTCAGCCAAGCGTATCAGGGGGCCGAGGTGCCAACCCGACGAGCGACCTTCGGGCTCGTTCGGAAGACGGCAAACAGGGCAGGCAGCGGGCCACCGGATGAGAACGGCCACGATTTGGAGCCGTGACCGGAGCGGTGGGGAGCCCGGAGCCCGCTGCCCGACAAACCGTGGATGCAAGGGGTGCAGCCCTACATCTTGTGGCCTGAGCGGAAGGCTAACACACCATGCAGGGGTATTCAATGTCATTCTTGAGGCGAGTCCTCGGCTCGCCGCACAGGTCAGGAGATCGATGCCGGACTGGATGCCGGGGTCCGCGCGAGCGCGCGGCTGAAACCCTCCGCGAGCGCATCGACGAGCTCCTCGCGGGTGACCTCACGGCTGAGCAGTTCGCGGATACCGACGCCGCCCTGAGTCGATATCGCATCGCCGTGGAGATAGCGCGCCGCTCGCGGTGGCTCCAGCAGCACCGAGCCGTGCTGGAGAAGCGCGCCCGAGCGTCTCGCCTGCGCGCTGCCGACCAGCTTCCGGCCACGGCCGTCGAGCAATTCGTGTGCAGCCGGTCTCGCGAAGCAGTCCGCGACCGCGGCACCCTCTCGCGCATCACGCCGGAGGTCTGCGGGCATTGCGCGAGGCGTGGTGCGAACGCCGAGCATGTCCAGGCCAAGCGCGACCGCGTCATGGATGCGCGCACATGATTCGAGGACGCGTCCCCCGAAGACCGGGTCGCTCGAACGGCACACCACCGAGTACGTGACCTCCTGGTCGTGCAGCACCGCACGGCCGCCACTGGGACGCCGGACGACGTCGACGCCGTCGCGCCTGCATGCCTCGAGGTCGACGTCGGTCATCGGCTGCATGCGACCCAGGCTCAGGCATGCCGGCTGGAACCCGTAGAGCCGAACAGCGCCGGGGATCTCACCCCGCGCACAGGCATCGAGCAGCGCGACGTCGCGGCGCATGTTCACCTCGCCGGGTGCGGGCGCGTCGATGATCAGCTCGAGCCGGGGTTCGATCAGCGTGGCCATCGCTTCAGACATTGAAGCGGATGTGGATGACGTCACCGTCGCGCATCACGTAGTCACGACCCTCGAGACGCTGCCTGCCCCGCTCGCGCAGCACCGCGTACGACCCCGCGTCGAGCAGCTCCTCGGCGCCGGTCACCTCGGCCCGGATGAAGCCGCGCGCCAGGTCCGTGTGGATGCTCGCTGCAGCGTCGAGCGCAGTCTCTCCCTCGCGAAGGTTCCAGGCGCGCACCTCGGTGTCGCCCGCTGTGAAGAACGTGATGAGGCGCAGCAGGCGATACGCGCTGCGCGCCACGCGGTGCAGACCCGGCTCCTCGAGGTGGAGGTCGTGCAGGAACCCCTGGCGGTCCGCTGGGTCGAGTTCCGCGATGTCGTTCTCGATCTTTGCCGAGACGGCAATCGCGTCGCCGCCCGCGAGCCGCGCGCGGCGGGCGACATCCTCCGGCACCGGCTCGCCGGCGGCGTCCTCGCCGACGTTGACCACGACCATGAGCGGTTTGCCGGTGAGCAGCCAGAACTCGCGAAGCAACGACTGCTCGTCGGCGGCCAGCGTCATGGTGCGTACCGAGTTGCCCTGATCCAGGTGCTCCTGGACGCGGTGCAGCAGCGCGATCAGCTCCGGTTCCTTGTCCTTCTGGAGGCGCGCGCTCTTCTCCGTGCGCTCGAGACGCTTCGTCACCGTCTCGAGGTCGGCGAGCTGCAGCTCGAGCTCGAGCACGTCGATGTCACGGACCGGGTCGACGCGGCCCTCCACGTGCGTGACGTCGGGATCCTCGAACGCGCGCACCACGAGTGCGGTGGCGTCCGCCTCGCGGATGTTCCCGAGGAAGCGGTTGCCGAGGCCCTCACCGCGACTCGCGCCGCGCACCAGCCCGGCGATGTCGGTGAACGTCACCGTCGCCGGGATCACCTTCGGTGGGTGAAAGAGCGCGGCGAGACGATCGAGGCGCGTGTCGGGCACCGGCACGACGCCCGTGTTGGGCTCGATGGTGGTGAACGGGTAGTTCCCCACAGCGGCGCCTGCCTGGGTCATGGCGTTGAACAGCGTCGACTTGCCGGCGTTGGGCAGGCCGACGATGCCGACGGTGAGGCTCAAATCCTTTCCAGTTCGAACGCCGTGTGCAGCGCGCGCACCGCGTCGCGGACGCGCGGCCGGTCGATGATGCAGGTCACGTGGATCTCGCTGGTCGCGATCATCTGGATGTTGACCTCTTTCTCCGCCAGCGCGCGGAAGATCTTCGCGTAGAGGCCGGGCGTGCCCTTGAGGCCGCTGCCGATGACCGTGACCTTCGCGACACCGGCCATCGCCAGGTGACCCTGCGCGCCCACGCTCTTTGCCACCGCCGCGAGCATGCGTCGAGCCTTGGGCAGATCGGACTCGGCGATCGTGAAGCTCACGTCGGTGGTGCCGTCATGACCGACGTTCTGCAGCACGATGTCGATGTCGATCCCGGCGTCGCCGAATGGACCGAAGATCGCTGCGGCGACCCCGGGCCGGTCGGGGACTCGCAGCAGCGTCACCTTGGCCACGTCGGTCTCGTGCGCGATCGCGCGCACCTTCTGGCGTATCTCCATCTCGCTGTGCCTCGCGATGATTGTCCCCGGTTCGTTGTCGAAGGTGGATCGGACGCGGATCTCCATTGAGTACGCCTCGCCGATCTCCACCGCGCGCGGGTGCATGACCCGGGCGCCCGCCGACGCAAGCTCGAGCATCTCGTCGTAATCGATCACCGGGATCACCCGCGCGTCGGGAACCAGCCTCGGGTCCGCGGTGTGCACGCCGGGGACGTCGGTGAAGATCTCGCAGTGGTCGGCGTGGATCGCGACCGCGAGCGCCACCGCGGTCGTGTCGGACCCGCCGCGCCCGAGGGTGGTGACGTCCATGTCCTCCGTGGCGCCCTGAAAGCCGGCGACCACGACGACGTTGCCGCGCTCGAGCTCGTCGAGCACGCGCTGGGGCACGATGTCGACGATGCGCGCGGTGCGATGCGCGCGGCTCGTCCTGATCCCCGCCTGCGCGCCGGTGAGCGAGATTGCGGGCGTTCCTGCGGCGTGGAGTGCCATCGCCAGCAGCGGCGCGGTGATCGTCTCGCCGCTGCTCAGCAGCATGTCCATCTCGCGCGATGGTGGGTCACCGGTCACGCGATGCGCGAGCGCGGTCAGCTCGTCCGTGGTGTCGCCCATGGCACTGACGACGACGACGATCTCGTGTCCGGATCCCAGGGACTCGCGGATGCGACGCGCAACCCGGCGCAGCTTGACCGGGGTCGCGACACTGGAGCCGCCGTATTTCTGGACGATGCGGGTCATGCCGAGACGTCCACGCGGGTTCCGTAGTTGCGCGGGGGCAGCACCATCGTGTGCCCGGGAACGCCCGATGCCTGCGCGACCGCCGACATCGCCGACGCGATGGGCTCCGCGTCGAGTGGCGTGAGCGCGATCACGGACGGCCCCGCCCCGGCAAGCGACGCGCCGGAGGCGCCGGCCGCGAGCGCGGCGTCCACCATCACCTTCGACCCGGGCATCAGCGCGAACCGCGCGTCCTGGTGCCAGCGGTCCTCCATCGCGACACGCAAGCCGGCGTGATCGCCGAGAGCGAGTGCTCGCACCAGGAGCGCGCACCGGCCCGCGTTGAAGATCGCGTCGTTGCGACTGAACTCGGCCGGAACAACCGAACGGGCCTCGGCGGTCGAGAAGGGAATGTCGGGGATGAACATCACCGCGCGGAGTTCCTCCGCCACCGGCAGCTGGACGGCCGGAGCGCCGGGCGAGCAGATGGCGAGGCCGCCGAGCAGCGCTGCCGCGACGTTGTCGCGATGGCCTTCGAACTCCTCCGCCCTGTCGAGCACGGCATCCTCGTCCCACGGCGCGTGGTGCAGCGCCGACGCGATCAGCACGCCCGCGAGCACGGCCGCGGCGCTCGACCCCATTCCGCGTCCGATCGGGATGCGGTTCACGCAGGTGAAGTGCACGCCGTCGGCGGGGAGGCCGAGCTCGGCGCACGCGAACGCATAGGAGCGCGTGACGAGATTCTGCTCCGGGTCGGCAAGCTCCTCCGGTGCGTCAGCTCCCGGATCGATGGTGAGCGCTCCCGGCCGCTGCTCGGCCCGGATGTCGTTCTGCAACTGCAGCGCGAGCGCGAGGATGTCGAAACCCGGTCCGAGGTTCGCGACGCTGGCGGGGACGGCGATCCGGACTCGCACCGGTGCTAGACCTCGATCGCCCGCGCCAGCGCACGTGCATCGGCCTCGATCTCGAGAATCGGCTCGAGCGCTCCCTCGACGGCGGCCGGATCCTTGAGACCGTTGCCGGTGAGAACGCACACGACCCGCGACCCTGATGCGACGGTCCCATCGTGCACCGCGCCCTCGAGCACGGCAAGCGATGCAGCCGACGCGGGCTCGCAGAAGATCCCCTCGAGCCGCGCCAGACGACGTTGCGCGTCGAGGATCGCGCTGTCATCCACCGCTGCGATCATTCCCTCGGACTGGTCGCGTGCCTCGATCGCCGTTTTCCAGGACGCGGGATTGCCGATGCGGATCGCTGTCGCGACGGTCTGTGGGTCGTCGACGGGATGTCCGAGCACGAGCGGCGCGGCGCCCGAGGCCTGGCCGCCGACCATGCGCGGCAGGCGGGTCGCGCGTCCGTCGCGAACCTCCTCGCGAAAGCCGCGCCAGTACGCGGTGATGTTGCCGGCGTTACCGACCGGGAGCGCGAGCACGTCGGGAGCATCACCGAGTTCGTCGACGATCTCGAAAGCGGCGGTCTTCTGCCCGTCGATCCGGTTCGGGTTGACGCTGTTCACCAGGGTGACGGGGTGGGAGTCGCAGACCTCGCGCACAACGCGGAGCGCCACATCGAAACCGGCGTTGATGCTCACCACTCTCGCTCCATGCACTCGCGCCTGGAGCAGCTTGCCCGACGCGATGCGTCCGCCCGGCACGACGACGACGCTGCGCAGCCCGAACCGACCGCCGTACGCGGCAGCCGATGCGCTCGTGTTGCCTGTGGACGCGCAGATGATCGCGCGGCTTCCCTCGTGCAACGCGGCAGCCACGGCGACCACCATGCCGCGGTCCTTGAAGGAGCCGGTCGGATTCAACCCCTCGAGCTTGAAGTGCAGTGACGCAAGGCGCAGTGCGGGGCCGATCGTCAGCGACTCGACGCACGGTGTGCCTCCTTCGCCGAGGCTGATCCGCGGTGCCTCGGCGGAAAGCGACAGCCGGTCGCCCCACCGGGCGATGACGCCCCGCGCCTGCGTCTCCATCGATGTCAGCCCTCGACCCGGTCGAGTGCGCACTCGATCGCGTCGACGGCGGTCAGCGTGTCGAGTGTCTCCAGCGCCCCGTCGTGGACCGTGCGCGGCGCGACACCGGTCAGCACGATGAGCTGCGAGCCCACGAGGTCGACCGCGCCGTCGACGGGGAGGCCTCGGTCCTCGAGCGCCTGCAGCACGAGCGCCCGCGCGTCGGGATCCGCAGCGAGGCGGAGTCGCACGTATCCGGCGACCTCGACGTCCTCATCGCTCAGCATCGCGACTGTGTGCAGCGCTGGTGGCCCCCAGCCGCGTGGGGCTGCTCGATCTCGCACCGCGTTGACGACATCGCTGACCACGGCGCTCGCTGTGGAGTCACCGCCGGCGCCGAGTCCTCGAAGCGTCACGTGCGCGGCGAGGTCGCTCGAGATGATGACAGCATTGTCTGCATCATCGACGTCGCGCAGCGGGTGTCCCGGTCCCACCGCCGTGGGGCGGACCTGCAGGTGCACCGCCCCCGTGATCGCGCGCTCCGCGTGCGCGACGAGGCGCACGCGATACCCGAGCTGGTCCAGCGCCGCGACGTCGCCGGCGCCGACGCCGCGGATCCCGACACGGTCGACCGCCTCCGGTGTCACATGCACACCCATCGCCAGCCACGAGAGGATCGACAGCTTGTGTGCGGCGTCCCACCCGTCGACATCGAGCGACGGATCAGCCTCGGCGAATCCGCGCCGCTGCGCGTCTCGCAACGCGCTGTCGAATGTCTCACCCGGGGCTCGCATCTTCGTGAGGATGACGTTGGTGGTGCCGTTGATCACACAGTCGAGCGACGAGATGCGATCGCCGAGCAGACTCGTGCTCAGCAACGCGACGATCGGCAGACCCGCACCGACTGCCGCCTCGAAGTACAGGCCCGCGCGATGCGCCGCGGCGACCTCCGCAAGGCGCGGACCAGAGGCCGCGATGACCGCCTTGTTGGCGGTGACGACCGTCTTGCCTGCTCGCAGCGCCGACTCGATGAGCTCGGTCGCGGGGCTCGTGCCCCCGATCACCTCGATGACAATCGCGACTCCGGGGTCCTCGACCACGGCCGCCGCGTCGCCGAGGAGGCGCACGTTCTTGAGATCGAGGTCGCGAGAGCGCGAAACGTCACGCACGGCAACGCATCGCAGAACGGGTGTCGCACCGGCGCGCTCGCCCAGCAGTTCCCACTGATCGATGAGCCGCCGCGCGACGGCGCCACCGACAGTCCCGAGCCCGAGCAGCCCCACTCCCACCGATTCCACTACCGGGACAGTGTATGGGGGCTCAGATGATGTGGCGCCTCCAGGCAAGGAGCACGGCGGCGGCGCGATCCTTGCAGCCGAGCTTCTCGAGGATGTTGCTCACGTGCGTCTTCACCGTGTTCTCGCTGAGGAACAGCATCACCGCGATCTCCGCGTTGTTCTTGCCGTCCGCCATGAGGCGCAGGACGTCGCGCTCGCGCCGCGTGATCGTCGGCATCTGCTCCGCCGCGGCGCTGACGAGCTGCGGGTCGAGCAGAGATTCACCCGCCGCCACCGCTCGGATCGCACCGGCCAGCTCCTCGCGAGTGGCGTCCTTGAGCAGGTAACCGACGGCGCCCGCCTTGAGCGACGGGAAGATGTAGTCCTCGTTGCGATACGTGGTCAGCACGATCACGCGTGCTTCGGGATCGCGAGCGCGGATCTTCCGCAGCGCCTCGATACCGTCCATCACCGGCATCTGCACATCCATGAGGATCACGTCGGGATGCGTGCGGCGCGCCTGCTCCACCGCCTCGGCCCCATCGGCAGCCCGTCCGACCACCTTGATGTCCGCCTCGAGCTCGAGCATGGTGCAGAGACCGTCGCGCACCACCGGATGGTCGTCGGCCACGAGCACGCTGATCACGCGCTGTCCGCCACGGACACGGTCTCGCTCAGTGGCAGGCGGGTGGTGACGGTCGTCCCCCGGCCCGGGCTGCTGACGATGGTCAGAGTCCCGCCGGCATTTCGCGCCCGCTCCGCCATGCCGTCGAGTCCGAAGCAGTCCTCACGGGGCGCGGTCGCAGCCGGATCGAAGCCGACCCCGTCGTCGGTCACCGAGAGCACCAGCTCCTGGCGATGCGCGCGCAGCTCGACGTCCACGTGCTCGGGATGGCCGTGGCGCGCGGCGTTGGACAGCGCCTCCTGACCGATGCGCAGCAGCGCCACCTCCGCTGTCGGCGAGAGTGACGGGTGGTGGGGCACAGCGCGTGCCTTGAAGCGCGCAGGGATCCCGGTTCGCTCCTCCCAGGCTTCCACCTCGTGGCCGATCGCCGCGACGAGGCCGGTCGCCGAGAGCGGCGCGGGACGCAGGTTCCACACGGAACGACGGGCCTCCTGGAGCGCTCCACGCGCGAGCTCGCGCGCCTTCTCCACGGAGCTTCGGGCACGCCCCGACGACCCTCGATTGAGCAGCGTGTCGGCGGCCTCCAGCTCCAGCACGATGCCGGTGAGCTGCTGGGCGAGCGTGTCATGGATCTCACGCGCGAGCCGGGTGCGCTCCTCGAGCACCGCGTGATCGGTGAGCGCCTGCACGGGCAGGTACATCCGCCGTGAGAGGAGCGTCGTCGCGATGAAGGCGAGCACGACGAGCAGCACGAGCACCGGCAGCACGGTCACCGGGAAGAGCCGGTGGACGCTGTCGTTCACCCCGAGCGTCAGGAAGCTGAGGTTGGGCTCGAGATCGCTCACCGCGACGGGTGTGGCGATGATCCAGTGGGTGCTGAAGACGGGCGCCGAGAAGACATCGTCGTTGACCTTGTTGAGGGTCGCCGTGACGGGCGCCGCCGGAACGGCGCCGGTGGACTCCATGCGCTGGAACGCCCCGGCGAGCCTGCCGTGGCCCGGCACCGTGAGGAGAGATCCGACGGTGGCGTTCGGAAAGTCGGTGAAGGCCTGGGGGGTCCCGTATACCAGCTTGCCTGAAGCGCTGACGACGAGCGATGAAGAATCCGCGGAGCCGAGTGCGGTCGAGATCAACTGCGCCACAGCTTCACCGGAGAGGTCGATGCCGACCACCGTCTCCAGGTCGGGGAGCCGGAACCAGGCCGTCATCCCAGGCTCGCCCGTCTCGAGCAACGCGTATGGATCGGTCCAGAACGGGCCGTTGTCGTTGCGGCCCGGCTCGCCCGGAGCGATCCATGCGTCGGGGGCGATGTTCGCCACTCCTCCTTCCGATCCTGCGAAGACGTCGAGCCCGTCGCGAAGGTTGGGATTGGTCACGTCGTATCGCTGACCGGCGAGCGCGCCCGACGCTGCGAACTCCGGAAACGCGCGGAGCGCGCCCGTCTTCTGGTTCTCGAACCAGATCGCGGCGATGGACGGGTCCGCTTTGAGCGTGCTGCCCACGACCTCGAGGATCGGGTTCGATGACGTGGCCGCGGCGAATCTGCCGTTGGTCTGCTCCGCGGCGCCGGTCGGCACCAGCAGGGTGTCGATGACGCCATGGTTCAGGTAGCTCACGTCACCGGCGTTGGTGAGGCCCCTCGGCAGCGGCGTGGTGGGCGGCGTGAGGGAGAGTTGCCTGGTCAGCGCCTGCTCGAGTTCGGCGAGCAGGCCGTTGATGACGCTGAGCCGGTTGTCGAGCGTCGCGGCGTGGGCGCCGAGATAGGTGCGCTGCTGACCCTGCTGGCGCTGCAGGATCGCGGCCTCCGTCTCATTCGCGGTGCTCTTCGCTACGGTGTCGAGCTCGAAGACGGCGAGCACGGCGAACGCGACGAGCGGCAGGAGCGCGACACCGACCATGCCGAGCAGCAGGCGGTTGCGAAACCGCCTGCGCGGATCGCGCCTTCGTGGGGGGCGATGAAGGCTGATTGTCATGGCGTGCCTCCAGATCTCGCCGCGGCTTCGAAACTCCCCAACGTCCGATCGACCACTCCGGTTCCACTATACGGGCGGGGCACAATGCACGCTCGTGGATGTGGCGCGATCTCGACTCATGCCCCCGAACCGGTCGGCGCGCCGACTCGCGATTCCGCTTGCGTCGATCCTCGCGGTCGCCGTCGCCGGGTGCACGTCATCGCCGGCGACGACACCGACACCGACACCGGCGGGCGGAGTTCCCGTCGCGCAGGGTGGGACGCTGACGGTCGGGGTCTGGCAGGCGCCCACCACACTCCTCGATGCGGGGATCGTCGATACCCTGCCGTTCGCCGACGTTATCGCGGCGCCGGTCGAGGAGGGTCTCCTGTGGTACCGCGCGACGAGCGCCACGGCAACGACGTCGACTGAGGCTGACTACTGGAGCCCGGACCTCGCGACCGAGGTGCCGACCGTGGCCGACGGAGGCGTGCTGACGAGCGGCTGCGCCGACAGCGCTGCCGCGATGTGCGTCACCTGGCACCTCCGCCAGGGCGTCAGATGGGACGACGGCAGCGATCTCACCGCGCACGACGTCTGCGACACGTTCCAGTTCCACTGGCTTGCGTACGGTGCGCTGGGCAAGCCGAGCCCGACCCCGCTGGCGTCGACGGCGGGATGGAACCAGGTGATCAAGTGCACCGAGCTCGACCGGTACACGGCGGTCGTGGACTTCAAGAAGCAGTACGGACCGTACCTGGCGCTCGGGAGCGGAGTCGACGGCATCCTGCCTTCGTCGGTGCTGGATCCCGTGCTCGCCGCGGGTGGCAACCTCGAATCCAGCCCGAGCACCTTCGATCTCACGCAGGGGTCTGGCAACAGTGCGGCATTCAAAGGCACCGGAAGCCTGGGGCGGGTGCTCGACGGCACGGGTCCGTTCGTGATGTCGAGCTACACGCCGGGCGCACAGGTTGTCCTCGTGCGCAACCCGGACTACTGGAACCAGGGCGCCCTTGCGCACATCAGCAAGCTGGTCTTCAGGATCGAGCCCGACCTGGTCACCGAGGAGAAGGACGTGCGGTCGGGGGCGATCCAGGTGGGCCTCAACCTCGGTCTCGCGGCGTTGCCCACCCTGACGTCGGCGGCGAAGGCGGGCACTGCGCCTTTCAAGGTGGACCCGGTCACCGGCTCGGGAGCGGAGGTCCTCATGTTCAACCTCTGCGCCACCGATGGCGGGCTGTGCGACAACCCGGCCGAGCACGAGAACGAGGACACGGCCGACCTGACGGTGCGCCGGGCCATCCTGCTCGGCATCGACCGCCCCGCCATCGTCGCCGCGGTCGCACCCGGGATGACGGCCGTCCCCGGTGACTCCTTCATGAGCCTCGGCGCGAGCTACCTCGGCACCGCGGACGTGCCCGCAACAGGGTTCGATCTCGCGTCGGCGAATGCGATCCTCGACACGGCGGGCGATGCACGAAACGCCAGATGCGGGGTGGCGCCGGACGGCCAGGACTATCGGGAGTTCAAGGACGGGACGTGTCTCGTCATCAACATCGGCACCACCAGCGACGACCCGGTCCGCACGACCATCGAGACGATGGTGAGGGCAGATCTCGCCAAGATCGGCATCAACGTGCCGGCAGCCTTCTCGCCCAACGTCCCGGCGTCGACGTTCTTCGGGAGCTTCGCCGCCGGCGGCCCGCTCGAGACACACGCGTTCGACATCGCGCTCATCACCGTGAGTGCCGGCCTTCCCGGTGAGCCCGACACGTACTCATCGACGTGGCACGGTGACTGTGCCGGCACCTGTCCGAGCGAGGATGAGATCCCGTCGAGCGCAGACCTCGGAACCGGCATGAACTTCAGCGGCGTCAACGACGGTCAGCTCGACAGCGCACTCGACCTCGGCCGCACCACGGCGGACCTCACCGCGCGCGTGCACGACTATCAACTCGCGGACGCACGCCTTGCCTCGCTGGTGCCGGCGATCCCGCTCTTCCGGCACCTGATCGTCAACACGTTCTCGACCTCGGTCTTCGGCGTGGTGCAGAACGATCTCGTGCCCGATTTCGACACTGCTGCCTGGTACTGCGCGAACAGCAACTGCGCCGGATAGTGCGACACTCCACGCCGCCGATCAGTACCGGCCCTATACTCCGCCCTCGTGCGTCAGGTCAGCGAGCGAGCGCTCGATGCGGCCTCGGCGGCCGGCGCGTCGTATGCCGACTGCCGGGTCGTCAACAAGATGGTCCAGCGACTCACCGTCAAGAACGGAGTGGTCGCGGCGGTCGAGCTGCTCGAGGATGAGGGCGTCGGTATCCGCGTGATCGTCGACGGCGCCTGGGGATTCGCCGCCGTCGACGCCCTCGACGCCCCGAGCGTCGAGGCGGTCGCGCGCCACGCCGTGCAGATCGCGCGCGCATCGTCGAGAGTGAACCGCAACACGGTGCGGCTCGCGCCGGCGGCGGCGCTGACCGGCACGTACCGAACACCGTTCGTGCGCGATCCGTTCAGCGTCTCGATCGACGACAAGGCGAACCTCCTGCTGAGCACCGACGAGGCAATGTCGCGCCTCCCGCAGATCCGCGTGCGTGAGTGCTCGCTCGAGTTCGTTCGCGAGGATCGTCACTTCGCCAGCACGGAAGGTGCGTTGCTCGATCAGACGATCGTCGAGTCCGGCGGCGGGCTCGACGCGACGGCGACGAGTGACGACGAGGTCCAGACGCGCAGCTTCCCCAACAGCTTCGGCAGGCATCAGGTCTGCGCGGGATGGGAGGCGATCGAGGCCTTCGATCTGCCGGGCAACGCAGGTCGGATCGCCGAGGAGGCCGTCGCGTTGTTGACGGCGGACGCGTGTCCAGCAGGGAGGATGACCGTGATCCTCGACGCCACGCAGGCGGCGCTGCAGGTGCACGAGTCGTGCGGGCACCCGACCGAGCTCGACCGCGTGCTCGGTCACGAGGCGGCATACGCCGGCACGTCGTTTCTCACGCCGGACCTGCTCAACACCTTCCGCTACGGCAGCGAGCACGTGACCATGACCGCCGACTCCACGCGCGCGCCGGGTCTCGGCACCTTCGGGTGGGACGACGAGGGCGTGCCCGCGCAGCGCTCGTTGCTCGTTGACCAGGGTCTGTTCACCGGGTACCTGTCGTCCCGAGAAACGGCGGCGGTGATCGGGCAGGTCAGCAACGGCACGATGCGGGCCGACGGCTGGTCGCGCCTGCCGATCATCCGCATGACCAACGTCAACCTCGAGCCCGGGACCTCTTCCCTCGAGGAGATGATCGCCACGACGGAATACGGCGTGTACCTCGAGACGAACCGTTCCTGGAGCATCGACGACCGGCGGCTCAACTTTCAGTTCGGCACGCAGAACGGGTGGGAGATCGTCAACGGCAAGCGGACCCGCCTGGTGCGCAACCCCATCTACAGCGGCCAGACACCCGAGTTCTGGCGATCGTGCGACGCCGTTGCCGGTCCCGATGAGTGGCAGATGCTCGGCGTCGTGAACTGCGGCAAGGGTCAGCCATCGCAATCGATGCACGTCGGCCACGGCGCGGCTCCGTGCCGGTTCCGAGACGTCAAGGTCGAGCCTGCGCGATGAGCGACGACGAGGAGCTGCTCACGCTGGGCGACTCCGCGTTGGCGCGACTGGAACGCGGCGAAGCGGAGATCGTCATCGTCGACGACTCCTCGGAGTTGACGCGGTTTGCGAGCAACGAGATCCATCAGAGCGTTGCGGAGCGATCCCGGTCCGTCCGCGTGCGCCTGATCGACGACGGGAGGATCGGTGTCGGTGAGGTTCGCGGCTTCGGCGCGGCTGCGGTGCAACGTGCACTCGCCGCGGCAGAGGAGAGCCGCCGCGTCACCACCAACCCGGAGGTGTCGCCGCTCCCACACCCGGACGGCCTCGGCGGCGGGCCGGTCGCGTTCTCGGCCGCGACGGCGGCGGCGACACCGGAGCAGCGGGCCGAGCTCGTGTCCATCGTCACCGGCGCCGCGAACGCGCACGCGATCAATGCGTACGGTGCGCTGAGCACTGCCACCCGGAGCACGGCGATCGTCACGAGCGCGGGCATCCGCCGCGCTGCCACCACGACGCAGGCGAGCCTCGTCACCGTCGCTCGCGGCGACGATGGCGGGGGCTACGCCTCGCGTCATTCCGCGGACATCGACGCGCTCGACGTCGACGGTCTCGCCGGCGAGGTCGTGGACACCTGCATGCGCAACCAGCACGCAACCGCGATCGACCCTGGCGACTACGAGGTCGTGCTCTCTCCATATGCGGTCACCGACCTGCTCGAACACCTCGCGTGGGTCGGATTCAGCGCGCTTGCCACCCAGGAGCACCGCAGCTTCATGCGCATGGACGAGCAGCTGATGAGCACACTCGTCACGATCCGCGACGACGCAGCGGCACGCAATGTGTTCCCCTTCCCATTCGACGCGGAGGGCGTGTCGACCCAGCGGCTCAATCTCATCGACCGCGGCGTCTGCGCCGGCGTCGTGTACGACACACCGACCGCGCTGCGCGACGGCGTCGAATCGACCGGCCACTCGCTGCCGCAACCCAACACCTGGGGGCCGCTGCCCCGTCATCTGGTCATGGACGCCGGCGACACACCCCGGGAGGAGATGGTGCGATCGGTGTCGCGAGGTCTCTACGTCACGAGGTTCTGGTACGTCCGCGATGTGCACCCGTTGCGGACCGTGATCACCGGCATGACCCGCGAAGGCACATTCCTCATCGAGGACGGTCGCATCACCCGCCCGGTCAGGGACCTGCGCTTCACGCAGAGCATCGTCGCAGCACTGGCCGGAGTCGTCCAGGTCAGCCGCGAGCAGCGGCTCGAGCTCGGGGAAGGAGAATCGGGCGTGCTCTCGCCCTGGCTGCACATCAATCGGTTCACCTTCTCGTCCTGACTCTCGGCGAAGATGGTGTCGATGACGCGGTCACCGCTGATCGGGCTGACACTGCGCGCGCCCGCCGAACTGCCGCTGCCACCCGTGCTGGCGCGCAACCGCGCGTACTTCGACGCGCTCGACGCCGCGGGCGCCACCCCGCTCGGCATCAGCGCGTCACTACCCGAGGCGCGACTCCGCGAGCTCTTCGACCTCTGCGACGGCGTCTGCCTGCCGGGTGGTCCCGATGTCCAGCCGGCGCTGTACGGTGAGGAGCTGCGGGCGGACTGCCGCGTCGAGGTCGATCCCGAGCTCGATCGTGCGGAGATGCTGCTCGCGCAATGGGCGCTCGACGACGACAAGCCGTTGCTCGCCATCTGTCGCGGCGCGCAGGTGCTGAACGTGCTCCTCGGCGGGACGCTCTGGCAGGACGTCGGCACGATGCGCGCGACCGAGCACGACCACTACCCGCAGAGCACGCGTGGCGAGGTGACCCACCGCATCGATGTCGAGCCCGCATCGCGACTCCACGCGATAGCGGGCGGAGGCGTGGTCGACGTGAACAGCATGCATCACCAGGCGGTGCGCGACCTCGGGCGCGACCTCGTCGTCAGCGCTCGGGCGCATGACGGTCTGGTCGAGGCGGTCGAGCATCCCGGTCGGCGGTTCGTCGTCGGCGTCCAGTGCCATCCCGAGGAGCTGTACCTCGAGCGCGCGTGGGCAGAGCGGCTGTTCCTCGATTTTGTCGCCGCGACGCGTGGGTGAGGCTCAGCCCGACGCGGGGCGGTTGCACCGCCGTATCTGGATCGGCGCCCTCGCGGTCTGTGCGGCGCTGGTCGTGGTGCGCAACGTGGTCGACCTCGCCGGGTCGCCGCCCGGGCTGTACGTCGACGAGGCGTCGATCGGCTACAACGGCTGGACGATCGCGCACTACGGGGTCGACGAGCACGGGACCCACTTCCCGCTCTTCTTCGAGGCGTTCGGCGAATACAAGAACCCGATCTACGTCTACGCCGTCGCCCTGCTCGTCCGGTTCCTGCCGCTGACGGTCGCCGTCGAGCGCTTCCCCGCTGCCATGTTCGGGCTCGTGGTGGTCGGGTTCCTCACCGCCGCCGCGTGGAGGCTCACGGGCTCGCGCCTCATCACCCTCGGGACGCTCGTGCTCACCGCGCTCACGCCATGGCTCGTCATCGAGAGCCGCGTCGGGTTCGAGACCATCTCGATGGTCGCGCTGCTCGCGGCAGCGCTGTGGTGCCTCTCGGCGCGCACGCCCTCGCCGCGTCAGTTCGGGCTTGCCGGCGTGCTCCTCGCCTTCGCGATCTACGGATACACGACGGCGCGCCTCGAGGTGCTGCTGCTCGCGATCGCGCTCGGCGTTGCCTGGGGTCTCGCGCGCACCGCGGGCTGGTGGCGGACGCTCGTACCGATCGCGGCCGGCTATGCCGTGCTGGGCATCTACGCATTGCTCAACCCGGGAGCGCTCACGGGCCGCTTCGAGCTGATCAGCATCTGGTCGGACGGCGCCCCGCTCGGCGTCGTGATCAACCGCTTTCTCGTCAACTATGTCACGTACTTCTCACCGAACTTCCTGTTCCTGCAAGGGGATGCAAACCCGCGCCAGAACACCGGGATCGGCGGCATGCTCCTGTGGGTCATGGTGCCGTTGCTCATCGCGGGGATCCTCGTGTGCTGGGAGCGCCGGCGTGAACCGCTCGTCCGGTTCCTGATCGCAGCGATCCTGCTCGCACCGATCGCGGCGGCGCTCACCAACAACGGCACGCCGCACGCGCTCCGCTCATCCGTGATGCTCCCGTTCCTCATCATCCTGGCGATCCTCGGCGCCGACCGCATCCGCCACGCGCTGCGCGATCACCCGCCGCTGCTGGGTGCCGTCGCTGGTGTGCTCACCGTCGCACTGCTCGCCCAGGGCGCCTACTACACGGTCGATCTCTACCGGTCATATCCGAGTCGCGCGGCACCGTACTTCGACACCGGCGAGCTCGACAGCATCCTCACCGCCGCCCGAGCTGCGAACGGCCGTGAGGTCTCTCTCTCGGAGAACCTCGATCAGCCGTACATCGAGGCGTTCTTCGCCCTGCTGCCACCGCCGCCCTCGCATCCCGTGATCGATGACGCCACACCAGGGCTCAAGGTGCTGGGCATGGAGGTCGTGTCGCCTGCGTCGATCGAAGCGCACCCCTCGCCGGGCGACGTCCTCGTCCTCAGCACCAGCGATCCGACGCCGCCGGCCGGCTGGACGGTGCTCCTCAGGCTGTCGGTGCCGGACGAGAACACGCAGCCGGTGGCGATCGCGTTCGTCTATGAACCCTGAGATGCAAGCCCGCTGCTATGGTTGGCCATCCGACCAACCGGTTGAGGTGAGGACATGACTGACGTCGTAATTGTCGAAGCCGTGCGCACCCCGCTCGGCCGCGGCAATCCGCGCAACGGCGACCTGCGGGACGTGCACCCGGTACTGCTGGCCGCCCATGTGCTGCGAGAGGTCACCGGTCGCGCGGGCGTTGACCCGGCGATGGTCGGTGACGTCGTCTTCGGATGCGTCTCGCAGGTCGGGGAGCAGTCGGTGAACATCGCGCGTCAGGCAACCCTCGCCGCGGGATTCCCGATCGAGGTTCCTGCAACGACCGTGGATCGCCAGTGCGGCTCATCACAGCAGGCGATCCACTTCGCGGCGAATCTCATCCAGTCGGGGGTGTGCGACATCACGATCGCAGCCGGAGTCGAGAGCATGAGTCGCGTCCCGATGGGGAGCACCGTCATCCAGGGACCGGGAGCGCCGTTCCCACCGGAGTTGCTCGAGGTCTACAACCTCGTGCCCCAGGGGCTGTCGGCCGAGATGATCGCCGAGCAGTGGCACATCACGCGCGAGCAGGCGGACGAGTACGCGGCGCAATCCCAGCGGCGAGCCGGCGACGCCCAGGCACGCGGTCGTTTCGATCGTGAGATCGCACCGGTCGTGGTCGGCGCCAACGGCGACGGGCGCATGGTGAGCCAGGACCAGGGCATCCGTCCCGACACCACCGCGGAGACCCTGTCCGCCCTGCAGCCGTCCTTCAAGCCGGGCGGGATCATGCACGCGGGGAACAGCTCGCAGATCACCGACGGCGCGGCGGCGATCCTGCTCATGTCCATCGAGCGGGCGAACGCACTCGGCCTGACCCCCCGGGCGCGGATCGCGGGCCAGACCGTCGTGGGCGTCGACCCGGTGACGATGCTCACAGGTCCGATCCCGGCGACGACGAGGCTGCTGCAGCGGTCCGGCTTGACGATCGACGACATCGACCTCTTCGAGATCAACGAGGCCTTCGCTCCCGTCGTCCTCGCCTGGGCGCAGGAGCACCATCCGGACATGGATCGGGTCAACGTCAACGGCGGCGCGATCGCACTCGGACACCCGCTCGGCGCGAGTGGAGCGCGGCTCATGACCACGATGCTCCATGAGCTCGAGCGGCGCAACGCCCGCTACGGCCTCCAGGCGATGTGCTGCGGCGGGGGGCTCGGTACCGGCACGCTGATCGACCGATCCATCTGACGGATACCGCGTCGTTCACCGGCGCGTGTGCCGGGGCTGCTCCCACGGGTCACGGGTTGGTCACGCCCGCCCGGGAAGGCCGAAATCGCCGTGCTATATTCGGCCAGCCCCCACATGACCCCAGCGACGAGTACCGCCATGAAGAAAGTCCTGATCATCGAGGACTACTACGCGCTCGCCGACATCGAGTCTCTGCTCTGCACGATGGAGGGCTATGAGGTGAAGGTGGCGAAGAGCGGCGACGAGGGCCTTGCGGCCTTCGGAGAGTTCCAGCCGGACCTCGTCCTGCTCGACCTGATGCTTCCGGGCGACCTCTCGGGAACGCAGGTCCTCGAGCGGATCCGCTCTGATCACGGCAGCGACCCGAAGGTGCTCGTGGTCAGCGCCCTCGTGAACGCCTCCACGGCGCCGAAGCTCGAGGCCTACGGCAACGTGCAGACGCTGGCCAAGCCGTTCAAGATCAAGGAACTGGCCTCGCGCATCCAGTCGATGCTCGCCCTGTAGACAGCACTACACTCGGGGGGTCGATGCGAGCAGAACCACCGCCGCCGCAACGCGGCAGGCCAGAGCCGCAGCGCGAGTCGGCGCAGTCGCGACCGCGCGGACGTCGCTGCCCGTACCTCGAGCAGATCCTCAAGGAGAGCGCCGGCCCGTTCGGCCTGCTCACCCGCTACAAGGCCGACTGCCACGTCGACCGCCACACGCACAAGTTCACCGGTCGGCATCCGGTGCCGCCGTGCATCTCCTCCCCGGAATCGTGCTCCCTGTATCAGCAGGAGCACGGTGAGGAGGACGGGCGGATCCGCCGCTACACCGAGTAGCCCTCCGGCCGCACTCCGGGATGATGGGGAGACCGTGACAACACTCGAGAACCGGCCGAACACCGCCCTCCTCGTCGTCGACGTGCAGAACGGCGTCGTCGCAGTCGCCCACGAGCGCGACTCCGTCGTCGCGAACGTCGGGAGCCTCGTCGAGAAGGCTCGCCGCGAACACGTCCCAGTCGTCTGGGTCCAGCACTCCGATGAGCAGCTCGAGAAAGAGAGCGAAGCGTGGCGGATCGTCCCCGAGCTGTCCCCCGACAGTGCGGAGCCGCTGATCCAGAAGCACTACGGCGACTCCTTCGAGGACACCTCACTCGAGACCGTGCTGTCCGAACTCGGTGTCGGCCGGCTCGTGGTGGTCGGCGCCCAGACCGACGCCTGCATCCGGTCGACGCTCCACGGCGCGCTCGTCCGCGGGTACGACGCCACCCTCGTCAGCGATGCCCACACCACCGAGGACCAGACCGAGTGGGGCGCCCCGTCCCCTGACCTGGTCATCGCGCACACGAACCTGTACTGGACCTACCAGACAGCACCGGGGCGCACGGCGGGCACCGTCGCCACCGGCGACGTCGACTTCGAGGCGACGCAGCCCTAGCTAGGCGGTAGCCCGCTCCGGTGCGCCGGGTGCGTCCTCCTCGACTGACGCGCCGCCGTACACGGCGAAGTACCGAGCCTCGGGATGGTGCAGGACGATGGCCCCGGTCGACTGCTCCGGCACGAACTGATATCCCTCGGTCAGCGTCACGCCGATCTCGGCGGCCGGGACGATTCGCATGAGCGTCTCGTGGTCCTCGAGATCCGGACACGAGGGGTAGCCCCATGAGTAGCGCCTGCCCTGGTCGTCCGGTAGGCGCAGCTCGCGACGGATCCGGTGGTGCACGTACTCGGCGGTCGCCTCGGCCATCTGCGTCGCGAATCCGTGGATCCGGAGCATGTCGTCGTACGCACCTTCGGTCTGGAGGCGGTTGGACAGCTCCGATGCCGCGGGGCCGGTGGTCACGATCTGCAGCGCGATCACGTCGCGCTCGCCGTCCGCCGCGTCCTCTGCAGGACGGACGTAATCGGCGAGGCAGAGCCGGTGCTGCTCGGTCTGGCGCGGGAACGTGAAGCGCCCGAGCTCGGCGTCGATGTCGCCCGGGTCGTAGACGATCACGGTATCGCCGTCGGCGAGCGCCGGCCAGTATCCGTACACGGCGTCCAGCTGCAGCCAGCCGTCGCGCACCGCCTCGTCCATCGAGCGCTGCAGGCGCGGCTCGAGCTCGGTGCGCAGCAGCTCGTCCCACTGCGCCGGGTCGCGGACTCCCCGGAACTGCCAGCTCATCTTGTAGAGGGAGTTGCGGTCGATGTGCGGGTACACGTCCCAGACCGGGATGTTGCGGAGGACGCGCGCGCCCCAGAACGGAACGGGGGGGATCGGCGCGTCGCGGCGCACGTTGCTGCGCGCCGCCATGACCGCCGCACCCGCGGCGGCGGCGTTGCGACGCTCGAGCTTCTCGGCCTCGCGCTCGCGATGCACCCGCGCTTCATCGAGCACTCGCGAGAGCAGTGCATCGTGACGATCCGGGTCGAGCAGCTGGTCGATCGTCTCCAGACCTTCAAAGGCGTCCTTGCAGTAGAAGACGCCCGGTGCATACGCTCGGTGCTGGTCGAGATACAGGATCCGTCTGCCGAATCCGCGGTTGATCGCGGCGCCGCCGATGATGAGCGGGTACGTGAGGCCGCGCTCGTCGAGCTCCTTGACGCACGCGGGCATCTGCTTGCTCGTGCTGACCAGCAGCGCCGAGAGACCGATCGCGTCGGCGTCGACCTCCTGCGCCTTGTCGAGGATGGTGTTGAGCGGAACCTGCTTGCCGAGGTCGAAGACGGTGTACCCGTTGTTGCTGAGAATCGTGTTGACGAGGTTCTTGCCGATGTCGTGGACATCGCCGTACACCGTCGCCAGCACGACCTTTCCTTTCGTGTATCCCTCGCGCTTCTCGAGGTATTGCTCCAGGTGCGCGACCGCGCGCTTCATGACCTCCGCGCTCTGCAGCACGAACGGAAGGATCAGCTCGCCGGCGCCGAAACGATCGCCCACGTCCTTCATTGCCGGCAGCAGCACGGTGTTGAGCACGGTCACGGGATCGAGATCGCGCAGCGCACGATCGATCTGCTCCTCGATGCCGTCCTTGCGACGATGCAGGATCTGCGCGTGGATGCGCTCCACGGTGGTCATGCCCTCGAAGGGGTCCGCGGTCTCCGGCAAACCGGGCATTCCCGACGCCGAGTCGCCGTCGAAGTGCGCGATGAACTTCGTCAGCGCGTCCGGCGAGCTGTTGAAGACGAGATCCTCGGCAAGGCGCCGGGTCTGCGGCTCGATCTCGCCGTAGGGAACGACGTGCGTGGGATTGATGATCGCCGCGTCGAGTCCCGCCTCGACGCAGTGGTGCAGGAAGACGCTGTTGAGAACCGGGCGCGTGTGCGGCGCGAGCCCGAAGGAGACGTTGGACACGCCGAGCACCGTGAGCACGCCGGGGAGCTCGCGCTTGATGGTGCGGATGCCCTCGATGGTCTCGCGCGCCGAGTCGATCCATTCCGCCTCGCCGGTCGCGAGGGTGAAGGTGAGCGCGTCGAACAGCAGCTGATCCGGACGCAGATCGAACTCGTCGTGCGCGAGGTCATGGATCCGCCGCGCAACCTCGAGCTTGCGCTCGGCGGTGCGCGCCATACCCTGCTCGTCGATCGTCAGGGCGATGACGCATGCGCCGTGGTCGCGCACGAGCGGCAGCACCGCATCACAGCGGACGCGGCCGTTCTCGAGGTTGACGCTGTTGACGATGCCGCGCCCCGGGTACGCCTCGAGCGCGGCATGGATGACATCGGCATCGGTGCTGTCGATGACCAGCGGCGCGTCGATGCTCATCTGGAGCGTCTTGACCACTGTGCGCATCTGGTCCGCCTCATCGCTGCGCTCGGTGACCGCGACGCAGAGGTCGAGGGCGTGCGCGCCACCTTCCACCTGGGTGCGGGCGACGCCGAGGATGCCGTCATAGTCGTCGGCGAGCAGCAGCCGCTTCACCGCGCGTGAGCCCTGGGCGTTGACGCGTTCGCCGATCAGCAGCGGCGCGGGCTGCTGACGCAGCTCGATGGCATGCATGCTGCTGGCGAGGCGCGGCTCGGTGTCGAGCGCCTCCCGTTTCGCGCGCGGTGCGGCGGCGACCCGCTGGACGAGCTCACGGATGTGCTCGTTCGTCGATCCGCAGCAGCCTCCGACGATGTTGACGCCGTACTCGTGCACGAAGCTCGCGAGCTCCGTCGCCATGGGCACCGGCTCGAGTGGGTAGTGCGCGCGGCCGTCGACGTTGATCGGCAGCCCGGCGTTCGGGATGCACGCGACCGGCAGCGTCGTGTGACTGGTGACGTAGCGGATCGGCTCGCGCATGTGCTCGGGCCCCGTCGAGCAGTTGAAGCCGATCACGTCGATGTGCAGCGACTCGAGGATGGCGAGCGTCGCCCCGACGTCGGTCCCGAGCAGCATGCGCCCGGTGACGTCGAGCGATACGGACGCGATGATCGCCACCGCGCGCCCGCTTGCCGCGACGGCCGAGCGCGCTCCGAACACCGCCGCCTTGGTCTCGAGGATGTCCTGCTGCGTCTCGATGATCAACGCGTCGACACCGCCGTCGATGAGCGCAGCCGCCTGCTCCTGGAACACCGGCACGAGCTCTGCGAAGCCGAGCCGGCTCATCGACGGGTCGCTCGAGGCGGGAAGGAACCCGGTCGGTCCGATGCTCCCGGCGACGAAGCGCCGCCTCCCATCCGCCGAATACTCGTCCGCAACGCGGCGCGCGAGCTGCGCCGCGGTCACGTTCAGCTCGCGCGTGACGTCCGCCTGACCCCACTCCTCGAGGCGCGGGCGGGTGGCCTGGAAGGTGCACGTCTCGACGACATCGCACCCCGCGTCGAGGAAACCGCGATGGATCCGCTCCACCACCTGGGGCGCGTGCAGCGCGAGCCCGTCCATCCATCCTTCGAGCCGCGCGCCGCCGAAATCGTCGATCGTCGGGTTCTCGAACTGCAGGCTCGTTCCCATCGCGCCGTCGAACACGAGGACACGATCGCCGAGCGCATCGATGAACGGAGATCGGTCGTGGTCCGTCATCGGCACGACGTTACCAGGGAACGGCTCCGTGATACGCTCGCCAACCGCCCGATCCGCTTCGAGGAGACCCTGTTTGGCACGACGCCCACCCCGGCCCGGCAGCACGCGCCGGCGCGGCCCTGTCCGGCGACGGGACGTTGCCGACGGTACCCCGCAGGTCGAGGTCAAGGAAGAGACCATCGAGATGGACGCGACGGTCGTCGAGCCGCTGCCCAACGCGATGTTCAAGGTGCGCCTGCAGACGGGACAGGATGTCCTCGCGTACACCTCGGGGAAGATGCGCAAGTTCTACATCCGCATCCTCATCGGCGACCGCGTGCGTGTCGAGCTGAGCCCGTACGACCTCTCCCGCGGGCGCATCACCTTCCGCTACAAGTAGCCGCGGGGACCCGACCGTGCCGGCGATCTACATCATCGCCACAGTCCTGGTGCTCCTCTTCCTGATCGGCGCCTACCGGATGATGGGCGCGGGCGCGTCGATCGACGAGGATCTGAGAACAGTGCTGGACGCGGTGCTGGCCACCACCGACGCAGCGGCGACATCGCTGGCGGCGACGGCCGAGTCAGGCGACGCCGAAGGCGCCCACGCGGTGCGACGGCAGCTGGACGGATGCGCGCAGGCGCTCGAGCGCATTGCCGCGACCCCGGTCGTCGAGTCGCTCGACCGGGCGCGGAGCGCGCTCGAGCGTGCGGTCGACGAGTTGACCTGGTCGGCGCGGCTCGTCGAGGCTCCCGCCTGGCGCCGAGACGAATCGCTGCGGGCTGCCTCGCGGGCGCTCCGCTCGCAGGGAGCCGCGAACGTCGCCCAGGCTCGCTCCGCGATCGAGGTCAGCGCGCTTCCCTGAAGAAGTCGACGGTGCTCTTCATGCCCTTGTCGAACGTGATCGCAGGCTCCCAGCCCAGCCGCGTGCGCGCCAGCGCGGTGTCGAGGCACGAGCGTCGCTGCTCACCGGGCTTCCCGGGCGCGTGCTCGGCGTCCACCGTGGTGTCGCACACGGCTGCGAGCACTCGATAGATCGTGTTGACGTCGGTCTCGACGCCGGTGCCGATGTTGTAGACGCCGGGAGGCCCGTCGACCGCGGCGAGGTTCGCGCGGACGACGTCATGCACATACACGTAATCACGGGTCTGTTCCCCGTCGCCGTTGATCACCGGAGTGCTGCCCGCGATGAGACGCACCGCGAAGATCGCGACGACGCCCGCCTCACCGTGCGGATCCTGCCGCGGACCGTACACGTTGGCGTAGCGCAGGGCGACGAACTCCACCCCGGCCTGGCGGCTGAACGTCCCCCCGTAGGCCTCGGCGCAGAGCTTGGATGTGCCGTACGGTGACTCCGGAAGACACACGGTGGTCTCCGGCGTCGGGATCACGGTTGTGTCGCCGTAGATGGCGCCACCGCTCGACGCGAAGATGACGCGTCGCGTCTCCGCCTCAGCCGCGGCACGCAAGACGTTGACGGTGCCGACCACGTTGACATCCGCGTCGTGGAGCGGGTCGCGCACCGACTCGCGCACGTCGATCTGCGCGGCGTGGTGAAAGATGACCTCGGGCTTGGCGTCCGTGACCGCCGACGCGAGCGCATCGGAGGTGATGTCCAGCTCGACGAAGGTGGCGCGGGGGTTCACCTGCGCGCGCTTCCCGCGTGAGAGATCGTCGACGACCGTCACCGTGTGCCCGGCGTCGATGAGGGCGTCGGTGATGTGCGAGCCGATGAAGCCGGCGCCGCCGGTGACGAGTGCCCTCACCCCTGCGTGGCGATCCGGCGCGCTTTGGGGACGTGGATGTGCGTGAACACGAAGATCACGAATCCGATGACGATCAGGCTCGCGTAGCTGATGCTCCGATCGAGCAGGGTGATCGAGACAGCGGAGGAGTTGGTCACCCCGCCGACCGTGATGAGCACGCCGATCATCCCCGCCTCAACGAGCCCGAGCCCACCCGGAAGGAAGGGAACGGTCGTGAGCAGGGCAGCGACGAGCGCGATGAGCAGGAACTGTGACGGGCCGAGGTGGACGCCGACCAGGTGCAGCGAGAGGACGACCAGCCCGAGACGCGTTCCCTCGGCGACCCAGACGAGCACGGTGAGTCCGAGCAGTGTCGGGAGCCGCGCGAACGAGTCGACGGTCCCGAGACGAAGGCTCTCGTAGCGGTGAAAGACCGCCTCCGGGAGGAGACGAAGAATGCGCTGACCGCGGCCGGCACGCATCACGAGGATCACGCCGACTCCCGCGAGACAAACGAGCACACCGATGACGACGTATGGGATGAGGATGCCCGGCGCCTTGGTGCGGAAGACGACCGCGCCGGCGGCGAGGAGCAGCGACATGAGCACGATCAGGTCGATCAAGCGCTCGGCGATGATCGTTCCCAGCGCCTTGCTCACCGGAACGTCCAGCTTCTGCTTCGCGAGGTACGCGCGGTAGATGTCGCCCATCTTCGCCGGGACGACGCAGTTGACGAAGAACGACGTGATCACGATGCCGATCAACGACCGCGCCGGCTGATCCTCGCCGGCATTGCCGAGGAGCACGTGCCATCGGATCGATCGCACCACGAACGAGGCGTAGTACACGGCGAGTGCGCCGAGATACACGAAGAGGTTGGCGTGGCGGATGTTGTCCCACGCTGCGCCCCAGTTGATCTGCGCACGCCAGATGGCGACGCCGACGATCACGACGGCGATGCCGAGGGACGCGAGGGTTCGGATGGTGAAGAGGCGGCTGGTCAGCGAGGGGGGTGCTTCGCCTGTTTCCGGCTCGCCACGCACGAGCGTGGAGGTCACAGCGGGGACGGTACCACGCGGTCCGAGACCGCTCAGCTGTGTCGACAGGCGCGCGACAGGTCCGAGATCAGGCTGAACCCGGCGGACGGCGCATCCGCGACAGCAGCGGCCGGTGCGGCGGGGTCGTGCCTCCCGCAACGTTCCGCTCGCGTTCGGCAAGGACCCGGGCGAGCTGATCGAGCTCCGCGTGCTCGTCGCGCTCCGCGGCGGTACGGCTGTCCCACTGGCGGATCTGGTACACGCCCTTCAACGCGGCGTATGGGACCGCGATGGTGCGGAGCTCGTGAGAACCGGGCTCGACGATGTGCCAGACACCGCCGTGACGCCCGAGGTGGGCGTCGGAACGGATGGACGCGCGCAAGACCATCCCGTCGATGAAGTGGAAGGCGGCACGGTCCCAGGCGGCCACCTCCGCGTCGGCCGGCGCCGGTTCCGGATCGCCGACAAGGATCTGGCGTATCGCGCTGACCGGGAAGATGGCGCGCTCGCTGTTCTGATTGATGGAGCGGATCTCAGCGTCGAGGACCGCAAGATCAAACGTGATCTCGGGCATGTCTGCGAGAACCACCTCTCCGTCAACGAAATTGATGACGACGACTGGCACCGGAAAAGTGTCACATTTCGGTCACAAGTCCCACCGAGACCGGCCGTACCATCCTCGGCGGAGGTGACTTGAGCAACGGGGTTTGGTGGATTCATCGTGGCCGTGATCGAGCGCGTCATCGTGGCGCGCGGACGCTCGTCGGGCTGCTCGCGACGGCCGCCATCTCGTGGCTCGTCCTCGGACCAATGGGAGTGATCGCCGCCGCGGCAGGCCCTGCAGGGATCGCGTCCTCGCCGGCGGAAGACGGCGGCAGCGGCGACACGCATCACGGATGCAGGCGCGGCTCGCCGGAACAGGCTTCTGACGATCACGAGCATTGCTGCCGGTGCTGCGCGCCGCCGTCGCCGCCGCCGCGACACCAGACCCGCCCAGCGAAACACGTCACCGTGAGCGCGCCCCCACCGGCGACCACAGCGCCACCGGCCGGCTCGACGTCCCCGGGCACCGGTCCCGAAGGACAGCAACCGCCGGTGCTCGCGCCGCCGGCACTCACGGTCCCACCGGTCGTGTCAGCCGCGACGGTTGCAGCGAGCCCGGTTTCCGTCTACGTCGTCGCGCTCTCGACAGTGGCGGTTGCGGCTGCGATCTCCGTGACCGCCTTGGTCCTGGTCCAGCGCTCGGACTGAGCCACGCGTATGAGAGGGATCGGACGGCTGACCGGCGCGTGGCGAGGCGCGTCATTCTCCTTGAAGTTCGCTGCGGTGATCCTGGTCGCGGGCGCCACGGTCGCGGTCGTCCCGTTTCTCCTCGCGCAGTCGAGCAACCGCGAGGAGGCGGAGAACAGCGCGGCCGACAAGGTCGGCATCGCCTCGAACCTCATCGCGGGCCAGCGGACATCGCTCGACACCTTCATCGCCGGGGTGGCGAGACAGATCGATGCCGGCCACGACCTGACGTCTGCGACCTCGATACAGGCGACACTGGTCGCGGATGCGAAGGTGCTCGGCACCGACGATGTCATCGGCGTCGGTCTCCCTGACGGTTCTGTCGTCGCGGTGCAGGGCACCACCGTGCTCACGGCCGACGACCCTCGCGTTGCGACGCTTGCCGTCGCTGTCGACGGAGGTGCGCACACGGCGGCGACCCCCGACGGGGGTGCGTGGCTCATCCAGGCGTCGACGCTGTCCGGCTCCGGCGCGACGACATTCGTGGCGAGGCCGGTGACGCCCTCGTTCATCGCCGCCATCGATCAGAACATCGCCACCACAACCGACCCCGTCGACATTCTTCTGATCCGTGGCGGCCACTACGCTCTCAACGGAACGGTCGCTGGTTCGCGCGTCCGCGCGGGCGACCCGGCAAGCGCGATGCTGCTCGGCGCGACCCGGACTGCGTCGCCGGCTGTTGTGACTCTCAGCACGCATTCGGAAGCGGTTGCATCGACGCCGATCGGCGCCGGCTTCACACTCACGCTCACGACGCCCGTCACCGGAGCGCCGGTCGCGTGGCAGTCGATCATCCTCCTGCTCGCGGTGATCCTCGTCGCGATGCTCTTCATCGTCGTGGTGGTCCAGATCGACCTGCGACGCCCGCTGCGCAGACTCGATGCCGCAGTCGCTGCACTCGGCCGGGGCGACTTCGACGTCTCGGTGAGCATGAGCTCGGTGGACGAGGTGGGCAGGCTCGGCGCCAGCTTCGAGGCGATGCGTCAGCAGGTGCGGTCGACCATGCGTGCCACCGCCACGCGCGCATCGGTCGCGACGCAGTTGACCCTTGCGCAGCCGCTCGAGACAGCGCTGGCGAGTGTGTGTGACGACCTGCGCGCGTCGCTCGAGGTCGACACGGCGATGATCGTGGTGAATGGTTCGGAGATGAGCGATCCATTCGCTGTCGCCGGCGGCGGCCGTCACATCGATGTCGGCGGGTTGCTGGAGGGTAACGGGCCGCTCGGTGAGGGGTACCGGTACACGGGTCAGGGTTCCGTGCTGCTCGGTGCGACCGTCGCGAGCCGCGAGGCGCATCTCGGCGTTCGGGAATTCTGCGTGGCGCCGCTTCGCCTCGGCACATACGTTCACGGTGTCCTCGCTGTCGCGTCGGAGAGCAGAGCGTTCATGACCGGAGACTCCGACCTGGTGGCGTCCACCGCCGAGCAGGTCTCACTCGCGCTCGAGCGATACCGGTTCCTCGCCGTGGTACAGCGTCAGGCGACCGTCGACGACCTCACGGGTCTGTACAACCACCGCTTCCTCATCGACTCGCTCGGCCAGCAGGTCGCGCTCGCCGAGCGGCTCGGGGCGCCCCTCGCGATCCTCATGCTCGACATCGATCACTTCAAGGTGCTCAACGACACCCATGGCCACCATGCGGGAGACCTCGCGCTCTCGGCATTCGCGCGAACCCTCGTCGGCAGCGTGCGTCGTGCCGACCTCGCCGCCCGATACGGCGGTGAGGAGTTCGTGGTGGTGATGCCGAACACCACGGGGCACGAGGCGTTCCTCGTCGCGGAGAAGATCCGCCTGGCGGTCTCCGCCACCGACGTGCGCCTCCCCGGCGCGGAAATGGTGCGGCTTAGCGTGAGCATCGGCGTGGCGGCATACCCGGAGCACACGACAAGCGCGGGTGAGCTCTTCAGCCTCGCGGACGACGCCCTCTATCTCGCGAAGCGCACAGGCAGGCAGCGAACCTGCGTCGCCGGACAGGAGGCGACCTCACCGCGTGTCACAGCGTCCATGGTTCAGGATGCTCAGGTGACCAAGGACGAGGCCAACATCAGTGCCGGACGTCGTCGATCTTCGCAGTGACACGCTGACCGTCCCCGACGAGGGGATGCGCGTGGCGATGTCGCGCGCCGAGGTCGGCGACGACGTCTGGGGAGAGGACCCGACGGTTCGGCGGCTCGAGGAGGAGATGGCGCGCCGTCTCGGCAAGCAGGCCGGCCTCTTCGTGCCGAGCGGGACGATGGGCAACCTCGCGTGCGTCGCCGCACAGACGCGACCGGGAGACGAGGTCATCGCCGACTCCGAGGCGCATGTCGTCATCTATGAGGTCGGCGGGACGGCGGTCGTCGCCGGCGTCCAGCTGCGCCTCCTGGACAGTCCTGACGGCACTCCCGACGCGGCGCATGTCACGGCAGCGGTGCGCGAGACGAACATCCACCAGCCGGTGTCGAGCCTCCTCTGCATCGAGAACACGCACAACCGAAGAGGTGGAGCAGCGGTCGATGCGGAGAGGGTGCACGGCGCCGCGCGCGCTGCCCACCTCCTCGGCCTCCTCGTTCACTGCGATGGAGCGCGGCTCTTCAACGCGGCCGTCGCTCTGGGTGTCAGCCCAGCGAACCTTGTCGACGAGTGCGACACGGTGTCGGTCTGCGTCAGCAAGGGCCTCGGTGCTCCGGTCGGCTCGGTGGTTGTCGGCGACAAGCCCGTCATCGACGACGTCCGACGGTGGCGAAAGCGCCTCGGCGGCGGCATGCGCCAGGCGGGCATCATTGCCGCGGCGGGCCTGTACGGGCTCGAGCACAACGTCGAGCGACTCGCAGACGACCACGTCAACGCGAAGCTCATCGCCGACCGGGTCCGGAGCACCGGCGCCACGGTGCGCAGCCCCACGGTGCCGACCAACCTCGTGATCATCGAGACGTCACGGCTCGCAGCCGACGTTGCGGCGACACTTGCCCGTGACGGCGTGCTGGTGACCGAGATGGGCGAGCACACGATCCGCTGCGTCACCTACCTCGGCGTGACCACCGCGGATGCACGCCGCGCGGCTGATGTCATCGCCCGCGTGTTCGCTGCCGCGTAGACCTTGAACAACGAAGGCCCCCGGCACGTGCCGGAGGCCTTCGAACTACGAAATCGTCTGTCGCCTGAGGCGACTAGGTGGTGGTCGTCGCCGGTGCTGCTGCGGGCGGTGCCGCGGCAACGGACTTGCGGACGACGCGGCGAC
>JBAUTG010000171.1:0-1558 GCA_049582105.1 Candidatus Dormiibacterota bacterium
GGCGAGCGGCGCCCGCGGCGTGGTGGCGGACTCGCATCCCTGGAGCCTCGGGTCCCTCGTCCACGGCGGGCTCGCGATCCCCAGCGCCGACTGCGTCATGGTGCTCGGCTCTGCCTTCAACGCCAACGTGATGTACGGCGGCGCGCCGCTCTTCGGCTCCGAGCAGGTGATCGTCCAGGTCGACATCGCGCCCGAGCGGGTCGGCGGCAATCGCGCGGCCGACGTCACCGTGATCGGCGACATCGCTTCCGTGATCCGGGACTGCACCGAGGCCTGGAGCGCGACCCCGGCCGGACGAGACGAGTGGCTGGCCCGCGCCCGCGGCCTCGCTGAGGCGTCGATCGGGTTCTGGAACCGCCAGGTCGACGAGCACACCGGCGATCTCGTGCATGCGGGTGCCGCCGCCCGCGAGGTGGCCGCGTATGTCAGCGAGCGCTTCGGCGGCAGGGCGACCCTGGTCGCCGACGGCGGCGACGCGCTCGCGTGGGCGCTCGCGTACTTCGGCGCCGAACTGCCCGGACGGCTCCTCACCACCACCACGGCACTCGGGACGCTCGGCGTCGGGATGCCGTTCGCGCTCGCCGCGCAGGCGGCGCGGCCCGATGAGCGTGTCTTCCTCTTCAGCGGTGACGGCGCTTTCGGCCTGAGCGCGATGGAGGTGGCGACCGCGGTCCGCCACCGGCTGCCGGTGATCGTGATCGTCTCGAACAACGCCGGGTGGGGCGACGTTCGCTTCGAGCAGGACGAGCTCTTCGGGCCGGGACGCAACGTGGCGAGCACGCTCAGCGGTATCCGCTACGACCGCCTCGCCGAGGCGCTCGGCGGCCACGGCGAGCGCGTCGAACGGCTCCGCGACCTCCGCCCGGCCCTCGAGCGTTCGATCGACAGCGGGGTCTGCAGCGTCATCGACGTCCAGACCGACCCCGCGGTCATCTCGGAGCTGCTCCGCATGGTCGCCCAGCTCGGGCTCATGTAGCGATGCGCGCGGTCCGGCTCATCGAGGCACACCACCTCGAGCTCGTCGACATCCCCGCTCCCGAGGCGAGCCCCGGTGAAGTCGTGGTACGCGTTGACGGCTGCGGCATCTGCGGATCGGATCTCACGTCATACAAGGTCGGGCTGTTCACGGATGCGGTCCCGGGTCACGAGCTCGCCGGGGTGATCGAGTCGGTCGGCGAGGGGGTCGCCGGCTGGGCGGTCGGCGATCCGGCGGTGGTGGATCCCAAGATCCCGTGCGGCGCCTGCGACGACTGCCGCAGCGGCGCGTCGTACCGCTGCGCGATGGCGCTGACCTCGGGGATCGGGTTCGCACGGGATGGCGGTTTTGCCGAGCTGGTCGCGGTGCCTGCCCGGCTGCTCCACCGCCTTCCTGCCGGGCTCGCGCTCGAGCACGCCTGCCTCGTCGAGCCGCTGTCGGTGGCGATCCATGGCGTCGAGCGGGCGGGCCTGCATCCGGGCGACGCGGCGGTGGTCGTCGGCCTCGGCCCGATCGGCCTCCTCACTGTCGCGACTCTGCATGCACGCGGCATCGGCCCGATCGTGGGCGTCGACCCCGTCG
>JBAUTG010000172.1:0-22464 GCA_049582105.1 Candidatus Dormiibacterota bacterium
GCCGAGGCCGCGGCGATCGTGGCAGCGGAGCGGGCGGCGGCCGACGCCGCACATGCCGACGCGGTTGCTGCCGAAGCCGCCGCAGCAGAACCAGCCGAGGAAGTCGCGGTGGCCGCACCGGCGGCAGAGGCGAAAAGCTGATGCCGGAGATCACGGCGGCGATGGTGAAAGCCCTGCGCGAGCGCACCGGCGCGGGGATGATGGACTGCAAGCGAGCGCTGGTCGAGTCCGACGGCGACATGGACAAAGCCGAGGACTGGTTGCGCGCCAAGGGGATCTCCCGTGCCGCCGCCAAGGCTGGACGCGGCACGAACGAGGGGATCGTCGACGCGTACATCCATCACGCGGGCGGCATCGCCAAGCAGGGCGCGCTCATCGAGCTCAACTGCGAAACGGATTTCGTCGCGAAGACCGACGATTTCAAGCACCTCGCACACACGCTCGCCCTCCAGGTGGTCGGCGCGATGCCGACCTACGTGCGGCGCGAGGATGTGCCGGCGGAGATCGTCGATCGTGAGCGCGCGGTCTACCGCGAGCAGGTCAAGGGCAAGCCGGAGAACATCGTCGAGAAGATCCTGACGGGGAAGCTCGATGCCTTCTATGCTCAGATCTGTCTGCTCGAGCAGCCCTGGATCAAGGACGACAAGAAGAAGGTTGGTGACCTGGTGACCGAGGCGATCGCGAAGCTCGGCGAGAACATCTCGGTGGCGCGTTTCGCACGATTCGCGGTCGGGTCCGACTCCGCCGGCGAAGACGGCGCGAACCCGACGGCAGAGTGAGCCTCGGAATCACGAACGTGGAACTCGCCGAACTGCAGGGCCGCGCGGCCGACGGACGGCGCCCCGTGTTCGACAGGGTCATCCTCAAGCTCGGCGGAGAGGCGCTCCTCGGCACCGCGGGGTATGGGATCGACTACGGGGCGGCCAAACACATCGCGGAGCAGATCACCCACATCGTCGAGCGGGGCGTGCAGGTCGCGATCGTGGTCGGCGGCGGGAACATCGTCCGCGGCACCGAGGCGAGCCAGCACGGGATCGACCGCGTCACGGCCGACTACATGGGCATGCTCGCCACCGTGATCAATGCGCTGGCGCTGCGTGATGCGATCGAGCAGCTCGGCATCGACTGCCGGCTGCAGAGCGCGATCGCCATGTCGCAGGTTGCCGAGCCGTTCATCCCGAGGCGCGCGATCCGGCACCTCGAGAAGGGCCGGCTCGTCATTCTCGCGGCGGGGACCGGAAACCCGTTCTTCACCACCGACACCACCGCCGCACTCCGCGCAGTCGAGATCGGCGCCGACGTGCTCCTCAAGGCGACCAAGGTGGATGGGATCTACAGTGCGGATCCCAACAAGGTGACCGACGCGACCCGCCTCGCCAACCTCACGTACATGGATGTGCTCCAGCGTGGCCTCACGATCATGGACAGCACCGCAGTGACGCTCTGCATGGACAACCGCATGCCGATCATCGTCTTCGACCTCTTCACCGACGGGAATGTCGAGCGCGTCATCCTTGGTGAGCAGATCGGGACCCGCGTCGATGCCGAGGGCCTTGGCGCGTGAGCGAACGCGAGAAACCCGACGACCCCTCCGCTCAGATCGCGAGCCGGATCGCCGACGCGAACCAGCGCATGGAGAAGAGTGTCGAGGCCCTGCACCGTGAATTGATGACGGTGCGCACCGGACGCGCATCCCCGGCGCTCCTCGAGCGCCTGCACGTCGACTACTACGGGGCGCCCACGCCGCTGCAGAGCCTTGCCGGGATCAGCGTTCCGGAGGCGAGCATGCTCGTCATCCAGCCGTACGACCGCAGCTCGCTCAGCGCCATCGAGAAGGCGATTCAGAAGAGCGACCTCGGGCTCAATCCGAGCAACGACGGCCAGATCATCCGGGTCGCCATCCCGCAGCTCACCGAGGAGCGACGCAAGGACCTCGTCAAGCTGATCCACCGAAAAGCTGAGGAGTCGCGAGTCGCCGTTCGCAACATCCGTCGTGACGAGGTCGACCACCTGCGCCGGGTCGAGAAGGAGGGCCACGTCAGCAAGGACGAGGTGGCGACCAAGTTGATCGAGGTGCAGAAGATCACCGACACCTTCATCGCTCGGATCGACGACGCGGCCCAGCGCAAGGAGGCGGAGATCCTCGAGGTCTGACCTTCAGACCGATCGCGAAACGGCGGATGCCGTCACCACGTTCTGACCTCGAGCCCCACGATGCAGCACCCACCCGCTCCCGCCGCCCTCCCGATGCCGGCACGGCCCGATCTGCCGCGGCATATCGGCATCATCATGGACGGGAACGGACGGTGGGCCCGGCAGCGACACCTGCCGCGCGTCGCCGGCCACCGAGCAGGGGTGCGCGCCATCCGTCCGGTGATGGAGGCGTGCCACCAGGCGGGCGTGCACATCCTCACGCTCTACGCCTTCAGCACCGAGAACTGGCAGCGCCCGCGGGGCGAGGTGACGGCGCTGATGAAGCTGTTCGGCGACACCATCGATCGCGAGGTCGGCGAGCTCCACGAGAACGGCGTCCAGATCCGCATCTTCGGCGACCGCGCGCGGCTGAGCTCGACGCTGCAGGCGAAGGTCGCCCAGGCCGAGGCATTGACGGCGCATGACACCTCGGCGATCCTCAACGTCGCGATCAACTACGGCGGACGGGGCGAGATCGTCGCCGCGATCCGCGAGCTCGCCGCCTCGGGCACCGATCTGACCGAGCTCGACGAGGCGACCCTGAGCCGCGCCCTCTACACAGGCGGGCTGCCCGACCCGGACCTCATCGTGAGAACGGCGGGGGAGTTCCGGATCAGCAACTTCCTGCTCTGGCAGGCAGCCTACGCGGAGCTCTATGTGACCGACACCCTCTGGCCCGACTTCGGCGAGACGGCGATCCACGACGCGCTCTACGACTACTCGTGTCGAGAGCGCAAGTTCGGCGCCGTGCCCGATCCGATGGGTCATACACCATCCGCGATCGTCGACGTGGAACACGCCACCCCGGCGGGATGAACCTCGCGCTCCGGGTGGCCTCCGGCGCCGTGCTGGTCGCCGTGCTCGCCGCCGCGCTCTGGATCGGGACCGCGGCGGTGGCCGCGTTCGTCGCCCTCGGTGCGTTGCTCGGAGCGTGGGAGCTTCGCGACCTGCTCGGACGGACCGGGGCGAGGCCGCCGGCGTGGCTCATCCTCCCGCTCTCGGTCTTCCTGGCAATTCGTTTCGTGCTCCCCGCATCGGACATGGCAACCGACTGGGCATTCGCAGCGGTGGCGGTGGTCGGCCTGCTCGCCGGCCTGGCGACCCGCGAGCGCTTCGCGTCGTGGGCGGCCGCGGTGGGCGGCGCGGTGTATGTGGGCCTCTGCCTCGGGTTCTGGCTCGCCATCTATCGCTGGCACACGACCGATACGACGCACCTCGGGCTTCGCCTCGTGGCGCTGGCGGTCGCGGGGGCCGTCCTGGGGGACAGCGCCGCCTACTTCGTCGGCAGTGCGATCGGCCGGCACCCGTTCTTCCACTCGATCTCCCCGCGGAAGTCCATGGAAGGTGCCGTCGCCGGTGCGGTCGCGTCGATCCTGGTCGGGGCGATCGCGGGACCGTGGCTCATCGGGATCAGCGTCCCGATCGGCACCGGGCTCGGCGCGCTCATGGCCGTTGCCGCTCAGGGGGGCGATCTCGTCGAGTCCGCGATCAAGCGCCAGGCGGGCGTCAAGGACTCGGGAACATTGATCCCGGGCCACGGCGGGCTGCTCGACCGCGCCGACAGCCTTGTTCTGCTGGCGCCGGTCGTATATTGCTACCTGAAGCTGATCGCATTCCCGTAACCACGGCGAAAGCGGCGTCGTGCTCTGCTCTACTCAGTACTGAGGCATCCCCGCACAAGTGACCCAACTCTCGCCCCGCCGACGAGTCGTCCTGCTGGGCGCGACCGGATCAATCGGCAGGCAGGCGTGCGACGTGATCGCCCGCTTTCCTGATCGCTTCGAACTGGTCGGCGCCGTAGCCGGGAGCGACGCGAACGCGCTTGCCGCCGTGACGGCGCGCTTCGACGTCGGCCGCAGCGCGCTCGTCAACCCCGTCCCCGGCGCACCCGTGCCCGACGGGTGTGCCGTCGGCATCGAGGCCGCGTGCGACATCGCCGCGATGGATGCCGACGTCGTCTGCGTCGCGATCACCGGCGCCGCGGCGATCCGGCCGACGCTCGCCGCGCTTGACGCGGGAGCGACGGTCGCCACGGCCACCAAGGAAGTCCTCGTGATGGCCGGCGAGCTCGTCCGCGCCCGCGCCGCCAAGTCCGGGGCGCACATCATCCCGATCGACAGCGAGCACTCCGCGCTCTGGCAGTGCCTGCGCGGCGAGGATCGCGAGTCGATCACGCGCCTTGTCCTCACCGCGAGCGGCGGCCCGTTCCTGCACCGTGCGATCGACACCTTCGCGTCGATCACCATCGCGGAGGCGCTCGCGCATCCGACGTGGAACATGGGTCCGAAGGTGACGATCGACTCGGCCACGATGATGAACAAGGGGCTCGAGGTGATCGAGGCGCACTTCCTCTTCGATGTGCCGTACGCGTCGATCGACGTCGCCATCCAGCCGACGAGCATCGTGCACAGCATGGTGGAGTTTCGCGACGGCGCGATCATCGCCCAGATGGGCGTTCCTGACATGCGTGTCCCGATCGCGCTGGCGCTGGCCAACGGCGAGCGCCTGCCCGGTGTCGGGCCGCGACTGGACCTGCGCGACGCGTCGCCGCTCGTCTTCCTCCCGGTGGACGCCGATCGCTTCCCGGCCCTCGGGCTCGCGCGCTCCGCCGGCGAGCGCGGCGGCCTCGCACCCTGCGTGCTCAACGCCGCCAACGAGGAGGCCGTGAGCGCGTTCGTCGATGGGCGCTGCCGCTTCGACGAGATCGTGGTCCTCGTGCGCGACGCACTCGCGGTGTTTGATGATTGTGATGTGACCGGACTGGACGACGTGCTTGCGGCGGACGCCTGGGCGCGCGATCACGTCCGCGCGAGTGCCGGCAAGACGGCGGCGGCGCGATGAGCCAGTTCCTCATCTACGCCGGCGCGTTCATCCTCGTGCTCGTCTCGGTCATCACCATCCACGAGTCGGGGCACTTCGTCATCGGCAAGCTGTCGGGCATCAAGGTCGAGGAGTTCTCGGTCGGCTTCGGCCCCAAGCTCTACTCGAGAAAGATCGGCGAGACCCTGTACGCAGTGCGCGCCATCCCGGCCGGCGGCTTCGTGCGCATGGCGGGAATGCTCGGGCTCACCGGCGAGGCTGACGCGGGCGATCGCAACTTCTATCGCGCAAGCAAGCCCAGGCGCTTCGCCACGGTGGCGGCGGGCATCTTCGCCAACTTCATCTTCGGCGGGATCTGCTTCTCGATCATCAACATGCAGCCCACCCCGTACCAGTTCGGCAGCCATGCCGCATCCGGCCAGGCAGGGCTGCGCAACGGCGACACCATCCTCGCGCTCGACGGCCACGTGATCCGCCGGGACAGCGTCGCCGATGTCACCACGGATCTCCACACGCAGACCGCAGCAAGCCGGGGCAATCCCATCACCGTCGCGTACAAGGGGTCCGACGGCAGCGTGCACACCACGACCCTGACCCCGCGGCTGACCATCTCCAACATCCTCAACGACCCGAAGACGATCTTCGGAGGCCTGCTCCCCGGAGGCAGCCTCGCGGTGACCAGCATCAACGGGCAACCCGTCGGTACCGGCGATCCCGCATCGCTGCTCGGCAACGGCAGCACCGTGACGATCAGCGGCTACTCCCAGAACGCGGACGGCTCGCCGTACAAGCGCTTCACGAACGTGGTCGTCTCGGGCATCACCGACGGCTACCCGACCATCAACCAGGTCCACACGTCGTGGCTGTTGGGGGTGGTCCCGGGCGTCGACGGGCAGAGTGTGCCGGCGGCGATCGCCAGCGGCTTCACGGCGATCCCGGGCTTCATCGGTGCCGAGTTCTCCGGCATCTACGGCTTGATCGTTCACCCGCCGCCCGGTGGCGTCAACGGACCGGAGGGGTTCACCGGCCCGGTCGGGATCGCCCAGGAAACCGCGACCGCGACCAACAACGGTTTCCTCGGTCCCAACGGGCTGCTCTGGTGGATCGGTTTCATCAGCATGAACCTCGGCTTTGTGAACATGCTGCCGATTCCGTTCCTGGACGGCGGGAAGCTGCTCTTCATCCTCATCGAGTCGGTGCGCCGGCGCAGGCTCGATCCGAAGGTCGAGGCCGCGATCACCGCGGTCGGTCTCGCGGTCATCGTCGTCTTCGCGGTGTATGTCACCATCGGTGACGTGAGCAGGCTGTGACCGGCAACGGTCCGTTGACACACGAACGCCGCAAGACGGTGCCGGTACGCGTCGGCAACGTGGTCATCGGCGGTGCCGCGCCGATCGCGGTGCAGACGATGACCAAGACGCAGACCGAGGATGCCACCGCGACGATCGCGCAGATCCACCGAGCTGCCAAGGCCGGCGCGGACATCATCCGTGTCACCTGTGACACGCGTGACGCAGCAGCCGCCCTGCACGAGATCGTTCGCGAGTCGCCGATCCCCGTCGTCGCCGACATCCACTACGACGCGCCGCTGGCGTTACTCGCGCTCGAGGCGGGCGTGCAGTGCCTGCGGCTCAATCCCGGCAATATCACGGACAGCGCGAAAGTCGCCGACATCGCGCGCGAAGCGAAGGCGCGCAACGTGCCGATCCGCATCGGTGTGAATGCCGGCAGCATCCCGCAACGCAAGGACCTCACCCGCGGACGTGGCGGAACGATCGACGAGATCGCAGCCAACATGGTCGCCGCCGCGCTCAGTCACATCCGGGTGCTCGAGGAGCTCGACTTCCGCGACATCAAGGTCTCGCTGAAGGCGAGCGACGTGCTCACCAATGTGGCTGCCAACCGCGCGTTCGTCGCGCTCGGCAACCGCTATCCGCTGCACCTCGGCCTCACCGAGGCGGGGCCGGTCGATACGGGAAGCATCAAGAGCGCCCTTGGCATCGGACTCCTGCTCGCCGAGGGAATCGGTGACACCATTCGGGTTTCTCTCGTCGGATCGCCGGAGGAGGAGGTGCGGGTCGCGCGTCAGATCCTCGCCAACCTCCAGGAGCGCGGTGAGGGCCCGAACCTGGTGGCGTGCCCGACATGCGGACGTCTCGAGATCGACATGGTCCCGATGGTCGCTCAGGTCGCCAGGGCACTCGAAGGCGTGAAGCGAACGATCACCGTGTCGGTCATGGGCTGCGTCGTCAACGGGCCGGGCGAGGGGATGCATGCCGACATCGGCATCGCGGGTGGCAAGCAGAAGGGCATCCTGTATCGCAACGGCAAGGTGGTCTCGACGCTCCCCGAGGGCGAGCTCCTGTCGACCCTCCTCGCGGAGTTGCATGAAATCGGCGAGGAGGACGCGCGGCTCATCGCCGAGGGAAAGCCACTGCCGGTCGGATTGAGCGAGCGCGAGGGCGTCCTCACGTAGACTGCTCCGCCATGGCCGACGAGAAGCGGATCACGGCGCAGAGCGAGGATTTCGATCGGTGGTACACGGACGTCGTCCGCCGTGCCGAGCTTGCCGACTACTCGCCGGTGCGCGGCTGCATGGTCATCCGTCCATACGGGTTCGCGTTGTGGGAGAACATTCAGCGCGCGCTCGACGACATGATCAAGCGCACCGGCCACGAGAACATGTATTTCCCGCTGTTCATCCCGGAGTCGTATCTCCAGAAGGAGGCGGACCACGTCGAGGGCTTCGATCCGCAGGTCGCGTGGGTGACACGCGGCGGCGGCAAGGACCTCGAGGAGCGTCTTGCGGTGCGTCCGACGAGCGAGACGATCATCTGCTCGATGTACGCGGACTGGATCCATTCGTGGCGCGATCTCCCGGTGAAGATCAACCAGTGGTGCAACGTCGTGCGCTGGGAGCACCGCACGCGACTCTTCCTGCGCACCACCGAGTTCCTCTGGCAGGAGGGGCATACGTTTCATCAGCTCGATGACGAGGCCGCGGAGGAGGTCGAGACGATGCTCGACTGCTACCGCGAGCTCACCGAGGACTGGCTCGCGATCCCGGTGATCAAGGGACGCAAGACGGAGTCGGAGAAGTTTCCCGGTGCGCGCTACACCGTGAGCATCGAGGCGATGATGTCGGACGGCTGGGCGCTGCAATCAGGGACGTCGCATCACCTCGGTCAGAACTTCACCCGCGCCTACGGCATCGCGTACAGCGATCGCGACAACCAGCGACAGCATCCGTTTCAGACCTCCTGGGGTCTCTCGGCGCGCACCGTCGGTGCGGTGATCATGGCGCACGGTGACGACATGGGTCTCATCCTGCCGCCGAGGGTCGCGCCGGTGCAGGTCATCGTGGTGCCGATCACGCGGAGCAACGACGAAGCCGGTGCAGCGGTGGTGGAGGAGGCGGTGGCGCGCCTCGAGCGCGAGTGCCCCGCGGGGGTTCGTCTGCGTGTCGACCGGCGCGAGGGCATGCGCCCGGGCGAGAAGTACGCGCACTGGGAGCTGCGCGGCGTGCCGCTTCGCGTCATCGTCGGCGCCAAGGACCTGGCCGGCGGAAACGTCACGCTGGTGCACCGCATCGACCGGACTCAGGAGACACGGCCGCTTGCGGGCCTGGCCGGCCAGCTGCCCGGGTTGCTCGCGGCGGCCCACGCGGCCATCTTCGAGCGCGCGCAGCGTCGCCTCGAGGAGCGCAGCGTCGACGTCGCGACCATCGAGGAGCTGCAGGCCGCGTTCGCGGATCGCCCGGTGTTCGCGACCGCGCCGTTCTGCAACACCGTGGAATGCGAGCACGTCGTGAAGGATGCCGTGCATGCGCTGACGGTCCGCGTGCTCCGCGCTGATCGTCCCGGTGGCGGCGCACCCTGCCTCGCCTGCGGCAAGCCGGCGGAGTTCAGCGCGCTCCTCGCCCGATCCTACTGACCGTTCTCCGAGGACTGGTCGACGGCGATCCGCTTGAGGTGTGACCAGAACGCCTCGACCGCGGGGGTGTGCAGATCACGGCGACGGGCGGCCGCGAACGACTGCGACACGCCGCGCCCCGGTAGCGGGATGATCACGAGGCGGCCGGCGGCGATGTCCTGCTCCACGACCGACCTCGGCATGGCGGCGAAGCCCAGGCCTGCGAGCAACGCGGCATGCAATGCACCCTCCTCGAGTTCGAGGGTGTTGTCGGCATCGACATGGGTGCCGAGCGCATGCGCCGCGAGGGCCTCGGTGGCACTCCCTCGCTCGTGCGCGAGGTGGCGGTGGGTGACGAGGTCGCGCACCGCGGTTCGGCTCGAGGCCAGCGGATGGTGCGCCGCGACCACGGTCACGAGCTGGGTGTGCTCGAGCACCACTGTTTCGACGCCTGGGACCCGGACCGACGATCCCGCGAGGATGATGTCCGCACGGCCCTCGATGAGCATGGTCACGAGCGAGCGCATCGGCGCCAGAGCGAGGCGTACGTTGATCTCGGGGTGCTCCGCTACGAAGGGGGCCAGCCAGCCGGAGAGGCGGTGCGCGCCCATGACGCGCCCTGCCGCGACGGTCAGCTCACCGCGCTCGAACGCGAGGTACCCGGCACGGAGCTCCTCGATCTGGCCGACGTCCTCGAGCACGCGGACGGCGAGCTGGCGCAAGGCCCGTCCGACGTCGGTGAGCTGCACGTTGCGACCGACGCGCTGCAGCAGCGGGAGCCCGAGCGTTGCCTCGAGGCGGCGGATGACGCCGCTCACCGAGCCCTGGGAAAGGCCGAGCGCCTCGGCCGCGGCAGTCACGTGCTCGCGCTCGGCGACGGCAAGGAAGGTATGCAGCTGATCGAGCGTGATCCGAGGCCGCGGATGCCGCGGGCGCTGGTGCGGCGTGCGCATGGCGGCGTTAGCCGCGACGCGCCGGTTCGGGGAGGAGCCCGCTCGCCTCAACGGCGGCGAGCACTAACGCAACTGATTCTTCGATTGTCTGCGTCTCGCTGTCGACGATCACATCCGGGGAGTCCGGGGCCTCGTACGGGTCGGACACACCGGTGAAGTGATCGATCTGACCCGCGAGCGCCTTCTTGTACAGGCCCTTGACGTCGCGCTCGGAGAGCACCTCGATCGAGCAGCGGACGTAGACCTCGACGAAACGCCCGATCTTCCGGCGCACCTCGGCACGGGTGTCGCGGTACGGAGAGATCGCCGCGGTGATCGCCACCACACCGTTGCGGGTGATCAACTCGGCGACGAAGCCGATCCGGCGGATGTTGATGTCGCGGTCTTCCTTGGTGTAGCCGAGGCCGGCGCTGAGCGTCTGGCGGACCTCGTCGCCGTCGAGGACCTCCACGCTGTGACCCTGCTCGCGGAGGGCGATCGCGACCCGCTGGCCGATCGTCGACTTGCCGGCTCCGGACAGCCCGGTGAACCAGATCGTGACTCCGCTCATCAGGCGACCGAAGCCGCGATGGCGTAGGCGGTGTGGAGGATCTCGGCGACCTCGGGCCTCGTGAACTCGTGGGGGATGGGATCGCCCCGGGTGAGCATCTCGCGAACGCGGGTGCCGCTCAGGATCACGCGGTCGTCGGCGCCGTGGGGGCAGGTCTTCGTGCTGGCCATGCTCTCGCACGACCTGCAATAGAAGGTGTGCTCGAACCTGTATGCCTCGAAGCCGAAGCGGTCGGCGCCGCCCAGCTCGTCGAAGAGTGCCTGGGCGTCGTACGTGCCGTAGTAGTTGCCGACACCGGCGGCATCGCGGCCGATGATGAAGTGCGAGCAGCCGTAGTTCCGGCGGACCTGTCCGTGATAGATCGCCTCGCGGGGCCCGGCGTAGCGCATGGCACCGGGGAAGATGCCGAGCACCACGCGATTCTTCGGGTAGTAGTTGTGGAGGAGCACCCGGTAGCAGTTCATGCGGACTTCGAAGGGGACATCATCGCCCTTGGTCACCCCGGACAGCGGATGGAGGAGCAGCCCGTCGACCTGCTCGAGCGCCACCTTGGTGAGGTACTCGTGGGCGCGGTGCACGGGATTGCGCGTCTGGAAGCCGACGACCGTCGACCATCCACGCTCGGAAAATGCGGCGCGAGTCTCGGCCGGGGTGGAGGGAACCTCACCTGCGGCCCGGAGTGCGATCCGTACGGGTCCGGCTACGGTGGCAGTGCCCTGTGCGAAGAGCGCAGCGACCCCGGGATGCGCTTGATCGTTGGTCCGGTACACCTCGTTCGCCTCTTTGTCGAGGTCGCGATCGAAGATCTCCTCAACGGTGAGCGAGCCGATCAGCCGGTTGTCTTCGTCACGGAGCGCGACGGTCGAGCCCTCGGCGATGCTCCGCGCCTGATCGCCGAGCGGCAGCGTGATGGGCAGCGTCCACGGAGTCCCGTCGGCGAGCTCTGCGCGCTCGACCACACTCTCGTAGTCGGTCCGACGCTGGAAGCCGGTGAGTGGCGAGTACGCGCCGCCGGCGAGGAGCGTGGCGTCCGCCGTGGCGGTGGACGAGAGACGGAGGGAAGTGAGCTCGGTGGCGCGACCTTCGAGGTCGGCAAGCTCATCGGTGGTCATCAGCAGATCGACGAGAGTTCCGCCGAGTGGCGAAACGAGGTCCTTCTGGGGCTCGTGGGGCGTGCGTGTTTGCGAGGTCATTTACGCCAGTTTACGGGCTCCGCACCTCCGGACAGCCTGTCGTCACATTGCCCGTAACGATCAGTCGCCCGAATCGACCGATTCTTTACGCTTTGGTCACTCTCAGAGCGACCCTCGACGGGCTCAGTGAATCCGCGAGCGTTTGATCGCGGGATAGTCGCCCTACACTCACAAGGGCAGTGCCCATTGCAGAGCTCATCGCTCGAATCGAGTACCTCCCCGCTGAGGACAGAGCCTCGATTCGGCGCGCCTTCGAGGTCGCCGATCGTGCGCACGCCGGCCAGGCGCGGCTCACGGGCGAGCCGTACATCGAGCACCCGCTCGCCGTGGCGGGCATCCTCGCCGACCTGCGTCTCGACCCTGAGACGCTCATGGCCGCCCTCCTGCACGACACAGTTGAGGACACGGCTGTGACCCGTGAGGAGGTCCGCGACCAGTTCGGCGACCAGGTCGCCAAGCTCGTCGACGGCGTGACGAAGCTCGGCAAGATCCACGTGCGCAGCGCCGAGGAGCACCAGGCGGAAAACATCCGGAAGATGCTCGTCGCGATGGCGGAGGACGTGCGAGTCGTGCTCATCAAGCTCGGGGACCGCCTCCACAACATGCGCACCGTGAGCGCGCACACGACCGAGCGCCGGCTGCGCATCAGCCGCGAGACCCTCGACATCTATGCACCGCTCGCGCACCGGCTCGGCATCTGGGAGATCAAGGGGGAGCTCGAGGACCTCGCATTCGTGCAGCTCGACCCCGACAACTACCACCTGATCGAGGCCCGTCTCGCGAGCAACCGCGAGCAGCGCGACTCGTTCGTGCGGGACGTCACCGAGATTCTCGGGCGCGAGTTTGCGCCGCTCGGCATGCACGCGGAGATCGCCGGACGCACCAAGCACACCTACAGCATCCACGAGAAGATGGTTCGCGGCCAGAAGGAGTTCGGCGAGATCTACGACATCATCGCCATCCGCGTGCTCGTCGACTCGATCAAGGATTGCTACGGCGCGCTCGGCGTGGTGCATTCGCTCTGGAAACCACTGCCGGGACGGTTCAAGGACTACATCGCGATGCCCAAGGGCAACGGCTACCAGTCGTTGCACACCACCGTGCTGTCGCACACCGGCGAGCCGATGGAGGTGCAGATCCGGACCCAGGAGATGCACGAGACATCGGAGTACGGGGTCGCCGCGCACTGGCGCTACAAGGGCGGTCAGAACGGCGCGCGCATCGACGAACGCTTCACGTGGCTTCGCCTCCTCATGGACTGGCAGAAGGAGGTGCTCGACGCCGAGGCCTTCGTCAACACGGTCAAGGTCGACATCTTCCAGGACGAGGTCTTCGTGTTCACCCCACGCGGTGACGTCCGCTCGCTGCCGCAGGGATCGACGCCCGTCGATTTCGCGTATCGCATCCATACCGACGTCGGACACGCGTGCATCGGCGCCAAGGTCAACGGGCGGATGGTGCCGCTCGACCACCGACTCGAGAACGGCGAGATCGTCGAGGTGCTCACCACCAAGGGCGCTCACGGCCCCTCTCGCGACTGGCTGAACTTCGTCAGGACCTCGAGCGCGAAGGAAAAGATCCGGCAGTGGTTCAAGCGCGAACGCCGCGACGAGAACATCGTCAAGGGCCGGGAGATGCTCGACAAGGAATTCCGCAGGCTCCGGCAGATGTCCCTCGGCAAGGTCAAGGAGGACCAGCTGCTCGAGCTCGCCCAGGAGTTCAAGGTCGCAACGATCGACGACTTCGTTGCGGCGATCGGATACGGCGACATCAGCGCACGGAGTGCCGTGCTGCGGTTCGGCGCCGACGAGCAGCAATCCGACGACGACCGCATCCTCGGCATCCCGCTGACGAGCACGCCCGCACCGACGGGTCACGTGCGCGTGCATGGACACGTCGACATGCTCACGACGCTCGCGCACTGCTGCAAGCCGGTCGCGGGGGACGTCATTCGCGGGTACATCACCCGAGGCAAGGGCGTCACCGTGCACCGCGCCGATTGCGTGAACGTCCGCAACGCGACCGACGTCGAGCGCATCGTCGAGGTGGAATGGGAGACGGGCGCTCGCCAGGTCTACCCGGTGAGCATCAAGATCGAGGCCTGGGATCGCACCGGGCTGCTCCGCGACATTGCGGCCGTCATCGCCGAGTCGAAGATCAACCTGAGTGGCGCGGACGTCCAGGTCTATGACGACAAGACGGCGGTGATCAGCACGATCGTGGAGATCCAGAACCTGTCGCAGCTGAGCCGTCTGCTGGAGCGGCTCGAATCCGTACGCGACGTGCACACCGTGGCGCGCGACTCCGGCTGAGGCGCCGCGACAGCCACCTGTCGCACGCCGGGCCGATGCTCCGGGCATCGATCAGCACATTCGCCTTCGCCTCCTCGAGGACGCTGTCTCCGAGTTGCTCGAATCCGAGACCAACGGATCACTCGCCATCGGCGTCACCGGAAGCGACTGTGCGCCGCTGATCGTCACAGCCGTGGGGAGCAGCGTGGTGCTGGCCGTCGGTGTGATCGGCGCGGTGCTGACACCCATCTCGTCGCTCTGCGGTCGGTGCGCCCCGGGACCGCGGTTGCTCGCCGAAGGCTGCGACCGTGCACTGCGCGGCGTGCACCGGTTGCCGGCGGACTTCACGCCCACCCTGTGTTTCGCGGACCCGCTCAACGCCCGGCGATTCCGGGAACGGGACGGCTGAACGCTGCGTGCAGGGGTCGGCACTGCCGCGAGCCCGTACACTCGGACGCCAATGCCCGAGATCGCTGCGCCGCGCGGAACGCGCGACATCCTCCCCGACGAGTTTGCCGCCCGGCGGTGGCTGCTCGAGAAGCACCGCGCCGTCGCGGAGTCGTTCGGATACCGGCCGATCGAGACCCCGGTGTTCGAGTCGACCGAGCTCTTCAGCCGCGGGGTGGGCACCGAGACCGACATCGTCGAGAAGCAGATGTTCACGTTCGAGGATCGCGGCGGCCGGTCGCTGACGCTGCGCCCGGAGGGGACGGCCGGAGCGTTGCGCGCCGTGCTGGGCGCCCATCTCGAGCAGGAGATCCGCCCCGTGCGCGTCCACTATGCGGGGCCGTTCTTTCGTGCGGAACGTCCCCAGGCGGGCCGGCAGCACCAGTTCACCCAGGTGGGCATCGAGTGCGTCGGCGAGCGTTCAGCGGCGCTGGACGCGGAGATCATCGAGGTGGCGTGGCGCTTCTACGAGGCGCTGGGGATCACCGGGATCCAGTTGCAGATCAACTCGCTCGGCGGCCCGGAGGATCGCGCTCGGTACCGCGCCGCCCTGATCGAGTACTACACGCCCCTGGAGGCATCGCTGTGTGACGACTGCCGCCGGCGCCTCCACACCAACCCGCTCCGACTCCTGGACTGCAAGCGTGACGCCGGGCTCGTCGCGGGCGCTCCCGTGCTCTGGGACCTCCTCGACGAATCGAGTCGCGCACACCTCACCGCCGTGAGCCGTGACCTCGAGGCGGCGGGCATCGATGCGACCCGCAACGACCGGCTCGTCCGCGGGCTCGACTATTACAGCGACACGGTCTTCGAGTTCTGGCACGACGTGCTCCAGGGGGCGCAGAGCTCGCTCGGCGGAGGCGGTCGCTACGACGGCCTCGCGCCGCTGCTCGGCTTCGCGGCGATACCGGCCACCGGGTATGCCCTCGGGGTGGAACGGACCCTGATGGTCGCGCGCGAGCTCGGCACCATCCCTCCGGCGGAGACCACCGCTGACGTGCTCGTGTGCTCGGTCGAGCCGGGCCAGGCCGAGCAGGCGGGCGGCGTCGCGCGTCTCCTTCGGCGCGGTGGGACTCGCACGGTCCTCGACGTTGCCGAGCGCCGGCTCGACCGCAAGCTGCGCGGCGCCAGCCGCATCGGCGCGCGGGTTGCTGTCATCATTGGCGAGAACGAGGTGGCGACCGCGAGCGCCGTGGTGCGCGACCTCGACGGCCGGAGTCAACAGACGGTTCCCGATGCGGAGCTCGTGGAGACCGTGCTTCGCATCCTCGGAGGAGATTCGTGAGCACCGAGCGCACCTACTGCGGTACACCAAGAGCCGGCGCTGCCGGCACTCGTGCCACGGCATACGGCTGGGTCGATCGCCGCCGCGATCAGGGCGGCCTCGTCTTCATCGACCTGCGCGACCACACCGGCATCCTGCAGGTGGTCATCGACGCCAACGATGCACCTGAGGCGCACCGGGTGGCGCGGGATGCTCGCCTCGAATGGGTGCTGCGTTTCGAAGGTGAGTTGCGCCTGCGCGCGCCGGAGAACGTCAACCCGAAGCGCGAGACCGGTGAGATCGAGCTGCGCGCATCCACCTGCACGGTGCTCGCGGTCGCCAAGACGCCGCCCTTCCCGGTCAACGAGGAGACCGACGTCGACGAGCAGTTGCGCCTGCGCCATCGATACCTCGACCTGCGCCGCGTGCACCTGCAGCGCAACCTGCGCCTGCGGGCGAGGTACTGCACCGAGCTCCGGCGCGCGATGGGCGAGATCGGGTTCCTCGAGATCGAGACGCCGATGATGATCCGGGCGACGCCCGAGGGCGCGCGCGACTACCTCGTCCCCAGCCGGCTGTTCCCCGGCAGCTTCTACGCGCTCCCGCAGTCGCCCCAGCTGTACAAGCAGCTCTGCATGGTCGCTGGTTTCGACAGGTACTTCCAGCTCGCGCACTGCATGCGCGACGAGGACCTCCGCGCCGACCGGCAGCCGGAGTTCACGCAGCTCGACATCGAGATGTCGTTCGCCGACGAGGACGACGTCTTCGCCGCGCTCGAGCACGCGATCCCGAGCGCATGGCATGCGTGCGAGTTTCGCGGCGGAACCTTGACCGTGCCGTTCCCGCGCATGACCTGGCGGCACGCGATGGACTGCTACGGCGTCGACAAGCCGGACACTCGGTTCGAGATGTTGCTGTGCGACCTCACCGAGGTGGTTCGCGCATCGGGCTTTCGGGTTTTCGCCGACGCCGTGGCGAGTGGTGGCATCGTCAAGGGCATCAGCGTGACGGGCGGCGACGATCTCACGCGCGGCGACATCGAGGGGCAGCTCACCGATGTCGCCCGCTCTGCGCGCGCCAAGGGGCTCGCCTACCTCTGGAAACGCGCGGACGGATGGCACGGTGGGATCGCCAAGTTCTTCACCTCCGATGCACTGGAGGCGATCGGCGCCGCAACCGGGGCCGCCGTCGGCGACTGCGTGCTGATGGTCGCCGATCGCGAGCCGGTCGTTCATGCCGCGCTCGGGGCGCTTCGCAACCATCTCGGCCGAGCGCGCTCGCTCTACGACGACCAGCGCATCGACATGCTCTGGGTCACAGACTTCCCGATGTTCGAACGCAGCGAGGAATCCGGCGAGATCAGCGCCGCTCACCACCCCTTCACGATGATCCACATCGACGACCTGGACCTGCTCGAGACCAATCCGCTCGCCGTCCGCTCCCGTGCCTACGATCTCGTCGTCAACGGCCGCGAGATCGGGAGCGGGAGCATCCGTACCACCGACCCGGCAATCCTGGAGCGAGTCCTCGCGGCGATGGGGATCGACGCCGATGAAGCGCACCGCAAGTTCGGCTTCCTGCTCGAGGCGTTCGAGTACGGCGTGCCGCCCCACGGCGGATGGGCCGGTGGCATCGACCGCATGATCATGGAGGGGGTCGGCACCGAGAACATCCGCGATGTCATCGCCTTCCCGAAGAACCAGCAGGCGCAGGAGGTGATGACCCAGGCACCGGCACCGGTCGATCCCGCGCAGCTTCGCGAGGTCGGCCTGGCGATCGTCGCGGCACCAGGATCGCCGCCCGCCCGGACGCCGTGAGCCCGGGGCTCGTCCTCGCGGTCCTCTTCGTGCTCATCGGCGCCACGGTCTCCGGCATCGTGATGCCCCGTCGCGGGTCGTACCTCCTCACCCTGCTGCTCGCCGCCGCCGGCGTCGTGGCCGGGGAGCTCGTCGCCATCGCCACCAAGGTCGGCGGTCCCGAGCTCGGCGTGCTGCATCCGATTGCGGACGCCGTCGGCGTCGTGCTCTTCGAGATCACTGGCGCAGTGCTCGCGCCTGCGCGACGCCGGGGGCCATAATCATTCGATCGGCAATTCGGGAGGTTCATGATGCGTGTACCGTTTGGAAAGAAAGGGCTGGTCGCCGCGGGTGCTGCGATCACGGGTGGCATTTTCTTCTGGCGCGTTCGCGCGCGCCGTCGCGAGGAGGCCGAGGCCCGCGAGTGGGAGGCCGAGATCGCGGGAGCGGTTGACGAGGGTCGCGCCGCAACGACTGCGGGGACTGCGGCCTCGCCGTCCACCGAGCCCTCGACCGCGTAAGCCACTCCCGCTCACTGTTTCGGCATCCTCCCCGTGGGGTATGTGAGCAGCGCGATGGGAACAGTTTCTGAGCTCCGCCTTCCCGCCGACCGCGAGCACATCCTGGTCGCCAAGCGCGCCGCAGGGGCGATCGGCACGCTCGCAGGGTTCGACATGGACGCCATCGACGATCTGACGATCGCGGTCGCCCAGGCGTGCGAGAACGCGATCCGCTGCCTCGAGACGTCCGGATCGATCGCCGGTCAGGTCCGCATCGTGTTCAAGCTCGGCGCAAAAGGGCTCGAAGTGGTCGTCCGCAGCACGGTGAACCGCGAGGCAGAACTGCGTGCGCGCGCAGAGGAGGCGGGTATTGCGGGCGGCGCCGAGCTGGTTGCGGCAACGGACCTCGCGCTGCGGCTCATGGGGCTTTTTGTCGACGACAGCACCTACCGCGTCGACGAACGAACCGGGAACCTGCGCGTCCGGCTGACCAAATACAAAGCGTCGTGACCCCCTCGCCGCGGAGCGGCGACGGCGTGGCGACCCGCGAGCGAACGATCGCCAAGCCCGCGGAAACACCGGAGCGCGCAGAGATGCGCCGCCTGCTCCGTGAGTTCAACCGCACCCGCGACCCGAAGATCCGCGAACAGCTCGTCGAGCTCAACAGCGACCTCGTTCACTACATCGCCCGCCGTTTCGCCAACCGCGGCGAACCCCTCGAGGATGTCGAGCAGGTGGGCTTCCTCGGCCTGATCCAGGCGATCGAGCGGTTCGACCCGTCCCTCGAGAATGAGTTCAGCACCTTTGCGACGCCGACCATCGCCGGCGAGATTCGACGCCACTTCCGCGACCGCTCGTGGGCGGTGCGTGTCCCCCGGCGCCTTCAGGAGAACCTCGCGAAGGTGAACGCCGCGACCCAGCAGCTCCAGAACGAGTTGGGCCGCTCACCGTCGGTCGCGGAGATCGGCGACCGGGTCGGCCTCGAGCCCGACCAGGTGCTCGCCGCGATGGAGGTGGCGCCGGCGCAGCACACGGTCTCATTGGATGGGCCGGCTGGCGGCGGCGACGAGCCGCTCACCCTCGGAGACCGGCTCGGGCTGTCGGACGACAACCTCGATCGTGTCGAGATGCAGGAGGTGCTCGAGCAGGTGATGGCCCACCTCACACCGCGCGAACGCAAGATCCTTGCGCTGCGTTTTGTCGAGCAGCTACCGCAGACAGAGGTTGCGAAACGTCTCGGCATCTCGCAGATGCATGTCTCACGTTTGCAGCGCGCGGCGGTCGAGCATCTCCGCAAAGAGTTCGGCACCGAAGCGCCCGTCTAGGATTCGACAACTTGACGGGCCCCCCTGAATCCTGAACCTCAGGCGGCGTGACGGAATCCTCGAGGTGACAAACCCTCCCGTCCGACTGACCCAGGCGCGTGTCAGGCCTTGGCGTACGTCCCCATTCCGGCGAAGTCGAGTACGACGCAGGGCTCGTCGCCGACCACCCACCCGTCGTGGCCGGACGGGATGTCGACCACATCGCCGGGACCTAACTCCGATCTGGACCCGTCGTCCATCACGATGACCTGCCGTCCTGACAGCACGTACCCGAGGTGGTGGGCCTGACAGCTCGCGGTGCCGGCGATTGGCTTGACATGCTCGGACCAGCGCCATCCAGGTTCGAAGATCGCCTTACCGACCACGCCCCCAGACATCTTCACGAGCTCGACCCGTCCCTTGTCGGCCATCGGACGCACCTCGTCAGGCGCTCCAAAGCTCTTTCTCTCCAATGCTGGCATGACGGCCCACCTCCGATGCTGCGGATCTCTCCTTGATTACCGACCCTGACTCTGCGCGAGTCGCCGGGCGCGGTCAACTGTCCACCTGGTATCCAAGTCGGACCCGGTGGTTGTGGCCATGTCCGAGTCACACGGTCTCCTGATCGCAAGACCCGCTCCAGGCATCGACAGGCGTCGACGTGGGTACAGAGTAAGCATCATGCCGAGTACGACGGGTGCGTTTTGTACTACAACGGCCGCTTGTCGACCCCTTCCCCTAAACTTCGACAACTTGCGGTCACATCTATTTTCCCATGCGCAGCGCTGAGATCCGGGAGCGATTTCTTCGCTTCTTCGAGGAGCGCGGGCATCACCGGCTCCCGAGTTTCCCGCTCATTCCCCACGACGACCCGTCGCTTCTCTTCACCGTGGCCGGCATGGTGCCGCTCAAGCCCTGGATCACAGGACAGCGGATGCCGCCATCGCCTGACCTCGTGTCGTGTCAGAAATGCTTCCGCGGCGCGGGCCTGAAATACGACGACATCTCGTCGGTCGGTGATCCGACGCATCACACGTTTTTCGAGATGCTCGGCAACTGGTCGATCGGGCATTACTTCAAGGAAGGCGCGATCGACTACGCGTGGGAGTTCTCGACCGAGGTGCTCGGTCTCGACCCGGAGCGCCTCTGGCCGAGCATCTATCCAGACGACGCCGACTCGGAGCGGCTCTGGGTCGAGAAGATCGGCGTGCCGCGGGAGCGGATCTCCCGGCTGACGGAGAACTGGTGGTCCGCGGGCCTGACAGGGCCGTGCGGGTACGACAGCGAGCTGTACTTCGACTGGGGCGGTCCCTGCTCCTGCGGTCGCACTGACTGCACACCCCAGGACGAGTGCGGGGGAGACCGCTGGGAGGAGTACTGGAACCTCGTGTTCATGGAGTTCGACCAGCAGCCCGACGGCTCGCGACCGCTGTTGCCAAGCCCGGTCGTCGACACCGGTCTCGGGTTCGACCGCATCGTGGCAATCGTCCAGGGCGATCGCACCGGGTACGCGACCGACCACTTCGCTCCGATCGTGGAAGGGTTCCGGTCGCGCGCGGCCGGCGCCGTGAGCGATCCGGCCACAGTTCGCTCGCTCTATGTCCTGGCCGACCACCTCCGCGGCGCAGGATTCCTGATCGCCGCCGGTGTGCTGCCGGCGAACGAGGGTCGCGGCTACGTGCTCCGCAGGCTCGTCCGCCGCGCCGCGGTGCACGCCCGAAGGGTCGCGGTCCGGGGCGGGCTCGCCGCCGGGACTGCGGAGCTCGTCGAGGTGATGGGGCCGATCTACCCCGAGCTTGTCGAGCACCAGCAGCTCATCGAGGAGACGCTCCAGATCGAGGAGGACGCCTTCGCGCGCACCCTCGACGCCGGCACCGAGCGCCTCGCGACCCTCCTGGAACGCAGCGGCAGCCACATCGACGGCGCCGACGCGTTTCGGCTTTATGACACCTTCGGGCTCCCTGTCGAGTTAACGGTCGAGATGGCAGCTGAGCGGGGAGCAACCGTGGACCTCGACGGATTCGAGGCGGCGATGCGCGAGCAGCGCGAGCGCGGCCAGGCGTCCGCGCGTCGCGGTGGCTTCGCGGGCGCCGAAGGGCTGCCACCCACACGGTTCGTCGGCTATGACGCGCTCGAGACCGAGGCCACGGTGACCCGGATCGGCGTCGATCAGGAGACCCCGGCTCTCGCCGCCGGCCGGCACGGTGTGGTGATGCTCGACGTCTCGCCGTTCTATGCGGAAGCCGGCGGTCAGGTGGGCGACACCGGGGTCATCGAGTGGGACGGCGGGAGCGCCGAGGTCAGCGACACGCGGCCGATCCCGGGGAGCGACACGCGCGTGCACGACGTGTTCGTGCGCCATGGCGAGCTGCGCGCCGGGCAGCGGGTGCAGGCCCGGGTCGACGCCGCTCGGCGGGGCAGGATCGCCAGGCACCACAGTGCCACCCACCTGCTCAACCGTGCGCTGCGCGAGGTCCTCGGCGCCGGGGTCGTGCAGCGAGGGTCGTTCGTCGGGCCGGACCACACGACCTTCGACTTCTCGTTCTCGAGGGCACTGACGCCGGCGGAGATCGCCGAGATCGAGCATCGCGTCAACGACGGTATCCGCCGCAACCTCGAGCGCACGGTGGCGCTGATGCCACTCGCCGATGCCCGCGAGAGCGGCGCGATCGCCCTCATCGACGAGGCCTACTCGCCGGACGTCCGCGTGGTCGACTTCGGGGGCTGGTCGCGCGAGCTCTGCGGTGGCACCCATGTCACGCGAAGCGGGGACCTCGGTGCCGCGATCATCGTGTCGGAGAGCAGCATCGGCCAGGGCATCCGTCGCATCGAGCTCGTGGCGGGGGAGAGCGCCGAAGAGCGCTGGCAGCGCACCGGGACCGCGATGCTCGCGACCGCGCGGGCGCTCAAGACGCGTCCCGAGGAGGTTCCCGACCGCGTCCTCGCACTGCAGGAGCAGGTGAAGCGTCTGAGCCGCGACGTCACCCAGGCACGGCAGGCGGGGCCCTCGAGCGTGGCGACGGACGCCGCCATCGTGGAGGACGCCGGCGGCATCCCCTTTGCGCACCTCGTCCTCGACGGCGAGGTGGACGCGGACGGAGTCGCGCAGGCGGGCGACCGCCTGCTCGCCGACCGGCTGCAGGGCGAAGGTGTGGTCGCCGTGCTCGGTCCGGCCACGCTCGTCGTCAAGGTGGGCGGCCGGGCGCTGCAGGCGGGCGTCGATGCGGGCACGCTCGTCAAG
>JBAUTG010000173.1:0-11205 GCA_049582105.1 Candidatus Dormiibacterota bacterium
AGTGCGACGATCTGCATCCAGGTCCCGAGCAGCGTCGGCCACTGCGCCGCCCAGTACCAGCGGAAGGGGCGCACCCGGAGCGCCGGCGGGGGCCAGCGGCGCTCCGCCGGAGATGGATCAGGCGTCGTGCTCACCCGTCAACGATATGTGGAGGCTGGTGGACGTCCGCTGGAACCCCGCGGTGCGGTACGCGCCGGCTGCGCCGGGCGCGGCTTCGAGGAACACCGTGATGAGGCCCGCTTCGAAGCATTGCCTCGCGACCGCCGAGACCATGGCGGCGGCGATGCCGCGCCGCCGGTACGATGGCGCGACCACCACGCCGACCACCTCGGTGGCCCCGCCACCCGGGATGACCGTCTGGGCGGCTCCGACCGGGTCGCCGGTCACCGTGTCGCTCGCAAGCACCGCTCGGCCGCCATGCTCGAGGATGCCCCGCAGGCGGGCGACGCTGCGCTCGTCCGCCGGGTCGGGGTCCGCGAAGATCTCGTGCTGCAGCCGTGCGAGCGCGAGCATGGGGCCGGCGCCGGACGGCGCACCGAGCGAGACGCCGTCCGGCGGGGCGGGCGAACGCAGGGTGGTCCGCGTGCACGTCATGAGCGGCAGGCGATCCTCAACCGCGAACCCGTATTCCACGAGGCGCGCTTCGAGTAATGGCGCCACAGTTGGCAGGAACTCGAGGCGTGGGATGCGATCGGCTCGGCGGAAGGCGTCGACGAGTGAGTCAAGCTCCGCACGAGACGGTGCGGCGTCGTCGTCGGGGATCGCGTAGTTCAGATACCGATGCCGAGTCGCGGCAGTGAACATCAGCAGGAACGGGCCCACGCGTTTGAGGTCGCGTCCCTTGCGCGAATCCCGGACGAAGGCCATGATCGCGCGGTCGGCGTCGAGATCCGCAGGCACCGGGCCGATTGTAGGCGGGGGCGAATGCCGCCCTACGGCGTCACGCTGCTGAGAGTCATCTCATCGCCGGCCCGACGGAGCCGTCCCTGCATGACCACGGCCACCAGCACCGCCGCGCAGGCTGCGAGTGCGGCAGCCAGGAAGGCCGGCGTGAGCCCTTCGTGCTGGGCGAGCGCGCCCGCCGCCGCATTTCCCGTCGCCGTGCCGCCGCCGACCGCCGTGGACATCCAACCGAAGGCCTCGGCGGCGCGAGAGCTCCCGTGCCGGTCGACGAGCAGGGAGAGGGTCGTGAAGGCCGGGTTCACCGCAAGGCCGACGAGGGCGAGCAGCAGCCCGACGATGACCACTGGCGGAAGCGCAACGAGCGGCGCGGCGGCGATCCCGATGCAGCACAGCAGGGCAAGGAGTCGTCGCGAGGGATCGGCGGTCCACCGATGTGCTCCATAGAGCAGTGCGCCGGTGATGCCACCGACTGACAGGGCGGCGATGAGCACGCCGCCGATTGCTGGAATTCCACGTGCGAGGGCAAGGGCCGGTGTCGCTACCTGGAGCGCGCCGAGCGCGCAGCCGATCAGGTACGTCGTGCCCAGCAGCGCGGGCATCGCGACAGACCATCGGCGCAGATGCTCAACTCGCGTGCCGAGGCCGATGCCGCCGGCTCCGCTCACGATGCCGAACGCGGTCGCCGCACCACCACTCACGCACGCGGCAACAACCAATGCGAGCCCGGCGGACTCAACGGCCACCAGCGCCGCCACGAGCAGCGGTCCGAGAAGGATTGCCAACTCCTGGGTGAGAAAGACGAGGCTGTACGCCGCGGTCCGCTCGCTCGCCGGGAGGCGTCGCCCCCATTCGACACGCATCGACGACGACACGGGAGGCAGGGCGAGTCCAGCGCAGCCGCTGAGCAGCACCAGCAGCCAGGCACTGCCGCCCGACCGGGCAACCGCCACGAGCCCGATCAGGGCGGCGGCGTGCACGGGGCCGCACACGAGCATCACCGGCCGTGTGCCGCGCCGATCGATAATCCTGCCCTGCACCGGTCGCGCCGCGGCCGCGGCGAGCCAGAGCGCGGCGCTCACCGCTCCCGCGATGGCGAGCGATCCCGTCGCCTGCCGCGTGACGAGCACGAGACCGATCGGAGCGGCGCCCTGCGTGACCTGCGCGAACAGGCCGAGGAAGGCCTGACCACGGATCGCCGGGGTGCTCCACAGGGTGCGATAGAGGCCTTCTCGGGACACCCCGGACATGGTAGGAGTAGGGGGTGATCGCCGTGGACGAGGCTCCGGCCGAACGCGGAGCGCTCAGGCCAAGGTTCATCGTTGCGGGCATCGGTGCTCTCATCGCCGTGAGCGCCACAGCGGGGTTCCTCGTGACAGCGCTTGCGCCGGATGCCCTGACCCAGGCAGGGCGCTCGGTCGTCGGCCTCACGACGACCCTCACAACGGGCGCGACGGTCATCGGAACAGGGGTCATCGTCTCGTCGTCGGGAGAGGTGGTCACCAGCTACGGGGTCGTGAAGGGCGCCGTCAGCATCGACGCCGAAATGAGCGATGGTGGCGCGAGGTACGCGGCAACGACCTTCGCAGTGAGCCCCGTGTACGGCGTCGCGGTCCTGCAGTTGATCAACGCGGAAGATCTTCCCGCCGCTTCAATCGGCGACTCCGCGCATGTCGCCGTCGGCGATCACGTGACCGCCTTCGGGGGGCCATCCACCCATGCTCAAACGCCACCCCGGCAGCAGGGTGCCGTCGTCGCGTTGGGTCAGAGTGCAGTCGCCTCGAGTGCGGACGGTGCCAACGCCGAGAACCTCAGCGGTCTGATCGAGTTCAACGCGATGTTGCCGGCGCACGGGACGGGTGGGCCGCTCGTCGACACGTCCGGGCGGGTCATCGGCCTCGACGCGACCGAGGCCAAGCCCGTCGAGTCGGCGGCGGGAACATCGGGGGTCGCGTTCGCAGTTCCGATCGGCCGCGTCATGGCGATCGTCCACGACGTGAACACACATACCGACGACCCGAACATTCTGCAGGGCCATGGCGCGTTCCTCGGCATTCAGGTGACTGACAGCGCCGACCCGCCCGGCGCGCTGATCGTGACCGTCGAACCCGGAACACCCGCCCAGGTGGCGGGGATGACCACTGCTGACGTGATCACTTCGGTGAACGGGGTGACGGTCAACTCCGTGCAGTCACTCCGCGACCAGCTGCAACGCTACACCGGCGGCGCCCGCGTGCAGGTCGGATGGCTCGACCCGCAAGGACGTCACCACACCGCCACCACGCAGCTTGCCGCTGCAACGTTCACCTAGGCTGCGGCGACAGAGGCCTCTGCAGCCGCAGGCAGCGGGAGATCATCGAGAAACGCCGCGATGAGTGCCCGCTGCCGTCGTGACAGCTCGGGACTCCACGCGTGGCCGGCCCGCCGGATGACATCGAACGAGATGTCCCGGACCCCGGCGACGGCGGTTTCAAGACGCGGCACGTTGACGATGCGATCGTGCTCCGCCACCAGGATCAACGTCGGACGGCCCGAGCCGCGCACCTGGGCGAGGTCGTCACGACGCAGCGCGTCGCGCAGCCACTCGCGTGCGGCGCGAGGGTGCGCCAGGAGCTGATTCTCGAAGTTGGCTCTCGCCGCTTCGAGATCGACGTCCTTGCCCTCGACCATGAAGCGCTTGTAGATGTCGCTCATGGTTCGCTGGTGACCGAGCCACACGATCCCCGGGTAGACGATCGGCGCGAGCATGAATCCGACCTGCAGGTGAAACCCGCGCCTGATGAGCGACGGTGCGACGAGCGGGGTGTGCAGGATGATTCGTCCCGTGGCCGCCGGCCGCGCGCGTTGCAGCGCGAGGGCAACCGGCGTGCCGAGACAGAGGCCGGCGATATCGAAACGGTCGACGCCGACGTCCGTCGCCGCGGTGAGTGCTGCTCTCGCCAGAGCAGGCGCGCTATGCCCGCCCGAGAGGGGTGCGGAGCGGCCGAAACCGGGGAGATCCGGCGCGATGATCGTCCGTCGCGACAGCAGCACGTCGAACCAGTCGGTGAAGTTCTCCGCCGATCCGATGAAACCGTGGCAGAGCACCAGAGGCGGACCGGTGCCTCCGGTGAGATAGCGCAGCGGCCTGCCTTCGTGTTTCGTGAACCGCTCCTCGAGTCCGTTCACGTTTCAACTCACTCAGTGTCGATCTGCGCGCGCTGAAGGCGTCCGCTGTAGTCGATGTAGATGGACTTCCATTCGCTGAACTCGTCGAGCACATGGCCGCCGGCTTCGCGGTGACCGTTGCCCGTGTTGCGAGTCCCTCCGAAGGGAAGCTGAATCTCCGCGCCGATCGTCGGTGCGTTGACGTAGACGATTCCCGAATGGAGCTCGTGGATCGCGTGGAAGGCGGTGCGGAGATCGTTGGTGTACACGCTGAGGCTCAGTCCATACTGCGTGGAGTTCGCAGCCGTGATCGCCTCCTCGACAGAGCCGACAGGCATGATCACCGTCGTCGGACCGAAGATCTCCTCCTGCGCGATGCGCATCGTCGAGTTCACGTCCGCGAACACCGTGGGACGGTAGAACCATCCGTTGGCGAGGTCTCCCTCGGTCGCGATCTCCCCGCCGAGCAACAGCGCCGCTCCTTCACCGCGCCCGACGCCGGTGTACGAATGGATTCGCTTGAGCTGCGTCTCGTTGATGACCGGCCCCACGTCGACCTTCGAGTCGAGGCCGTCGCCGAGGCGCAGCCCCGACGCGCGTTCGACGAGTCGAGACGTGAATCCGTCGAGCGCACCGCGCTCGACGATCAGACGCGACGACGCGGTGCAGCGCTGCCCGGATGTCCCGAACGCTCCCCAGAGTGCGCCGTCGACCGCGAGCTCGATGTCGGCGTCGTCAAGGACAACGATCGCGTTCTTGCCGCCGAGCTCGAGCGAGCATTTCTTGAGCAGCCGCCCGCATGTCTCGGACACGATCCGGCCCGTGTCGACGCTGCCGGTGAAATAGATCGCCGCGACGTCGGGGTGCTGCACGAGCGCGGCACCCGCTTCCTCTCCGAAGCCGAACACCACGTTGACGACGCCCACCGGCAGCCCTGCGTCCTCGAGCGCTTCGACGAACCGCAACGCACAGAGCGGCGTGTCCTCCGCCGGCTTGATCACCACCGCGTTGCCGGCCATGATCGCCGGGAAGATCTTCCAGGACGGGATCGCGATCGGGAAATTCCACGGGGTGATGCAGCCGATCACGCCGAATGGCTGGCGCATCGTCATCGCCCACTTGTCGCGCAGCTCGCTCGGCACCGTCTCGCCGTAGGCACGCCGCCCTTCACCGGCGATGAACTTGCCCATGTCGATCGCTTCCTGCACATCGCCTCGCGCCTCGGTGAGCACCTTGCCCATCTCGCGCGTCATCAGGCGCGCGAGCTCTTCCTTCCGGTCTTCGAGCAGTTCCGCGGCCCGAAGGATGATCGCCGCGCGCGCGGGCCACGGTGTGCGGTGCCAGCTGTCGAACGCCGTGCGCGCAACCGCGACCGCTGCGTCGACGTCCGCGGCGTCGCTGCGAGGGAACACGCCGACGACGTCGTCGATGTGCGCGGGGTTGCGCGACTCGAACGTGCGCCCGCCGGCTGCCGGGCGGAACGCGCCGCCGATGAGGTTGCCTGCTTCGACCGCGTCGCTCACCACGGTCATCGCGCGGACTCCTCGCGGATCGCCGCTTCCAGGATGTCGAGGCCCGAGTCGAGCTCCGCCTCCGGAATCGTGAGCGGTGGGATCAGCCTGATGACGTTGCCATCGACTCCGCAGGTGAGCACGAGCAGGTTACGAGCGAGTGCATTGGTCGCGATCCGCTCGACCAGGGATGGCGCGGGCGCTCCGTTCTCCATGAACTCGAGCCCGATCATGAGGCCGAGCCCGCGGACATCGGCGAGCGCTGGAATGTCCGTCTGCCACGCACGCGCCCGGTCCATCACGTGACGACCCAGGCGATCCGCCCGCTCGGGAATCCGGTCACGGATCAACGTGTGCACGACGGCGATCGCCGCCGCGCATGCGACCGGGTTGCCGCCGTACGTCGTTCCATGCTCGCCCTCGTTGAACGCGCGCATGACCTGATTCCGCGCGATCATCGCGGCGATCGGCATGCCGTTGCCCAGCGCCTTGGCGACGCACATGATGTCCGGCTCGACGCCAGTGTGATTCACAGCGAACATGCGCCCGGTGCGGCCGAAGCCGCTCTGCACCTCATCGGCAACAAGCAGGATGCCGTGCTCGTCGCAGACCTTGCGCAGCAATGGCATGAATGCCGGCGGCGGGACCACGTAGCCGCCCTCACCCTGCACGGGTTCAACGATGATCGCCGCGACGGTCTCGGGAGCGACGGTCGTCTTGAACAGCAGGTCGAGTTCACGCTCGACGAGGTCGCACGCCTCACCCGCGGGGTGGGAGCAGTAGCGGAAGCAGTACGGATAACGAATGTGATGGATGCCGGGAAGCAGTGGGCCCATCCCCCGGCGGTAGTTCGCCTTGCTCGCGGTCAGCGAGAGCGCCCCATACGTCCGCCCATGGAAGGCGCCGACGAACGCGATGATGTCGCTGCGGCCGGTGAACCGGCGCGACAGCTTCATCGCACCCTCGACTGCCTCGGCACCGCTGTTCGTGAGGAACACCTGGTCGAGGCCGTCCGGTGTGATCGAGACGAGCGCAGCAGCGGCCTCGATCATCTGTGGGTGATACGTGGTGACCGACGTGTGCCAGAGACGATCCACCTGCTCGTGTACCGCGGCGACCACCTCAGGGTGAAGGTGACCGAGGTTCGTGACGCTGATGCCACACCCGAAATCGAGCACGTCGCGTCCGTCGACGGTGTGCAGGTGGGCGCCCTGGGCACGCTCGACGACGAGGTTCGAATACCGGTGGTACGCCGACGAGATCAGCTCGGAGTCGCGCTCACGCCACATCGCCGCGTCAGCGGCCGCAAGCATGCCCGTCACGATCCTGGCGTGGCGGTCGCGGGGCCCGAGGATGACGGCACCGGGCGGCGAACCCCCACCCGGCCGAGCGCCAGGAAGCCGGCGAACATGATCGCGATCCCCACGGCCTCATAGGCGCCGAGGATGTCGAGGTTGCCGATACCGACCGTCTTCGCGGCGGAGAACCCGACGGCGATGATGAGGGCGCCGCCGGTGAGCAGCACGTTGCAGATGACCCGGTCGATGCCCGCACGATCGCGAACGAAGCGGTACGCCGACCACGCCGACCCGCCGACCAGGACCAGCGTGCCGATGATGTTGAGAAACACCACTCCTATGAAGAGCAGCGACCCGTGCTGGATCGCATCGCCGAGGACGCCCTTGGCGGTGGTCAGCTTTGCGGCGTCCACGGGGATGACAGCAGCGTCGACCGCGAGGACGACGGTGATCAACCCAAGAACGATCGCGCACGCCCACGCGACCTTGCGGGGCGCAAGGAGGAAGACCGTCCCGAGCGCGAGGTAGATGACGCCGAGGACTCCTCCCAGGAGGTAGAAGCCCCGGAACGTCACAGGCGTCCAGCCGCCCGTTTCGCCGGCTGCCTGGAATGCGGCAGCCCCGGCGAAGATGAGGAGACCGAGGGTCCACGCCGCGAATGCCGGGCGACGGCTGCGCAGGTATCGGAGGAAGACGACGACTGCGAAGGCAGCACTCAACCCACTCGCGATGGCGGCGAAGACCATGACGACGATCCTAGCGAGGTTGAGAGCCTCCTTGGCGTGACCTCGAAAATGGCCGCCGGGGCAAGGCCTAGTTCCGATGGGCGATTGACAACCCGTCACTCCCGCGTGTACACAAGGGTCCCTCACCAGCAATGCCTCGCAGAGAGAGGAGAACCCAGCACATGGTCAAGCCAACCAAGGGGTTGTTGTCGATCGCTTCGATCGCCGCGTTAGGGACGATTGCCGCGTGCGGCACGTCGTCGTCCCCCAGCAGTTCGAGCAGTGGCGGAACCGGCATCGCCGGGTGCCACGGCACCATCACGGTCGCGACCGACCTGCCGCTCACCGGAGGCGATGCGACCGACGGGCCGTTCCCGCAACTGGCAGCCCAGCTCGCGGTGACCCAGGCCAATGCAGCACACCTGATGGGCGGCTGCACGCTCAAATACATCAGCAAGGATGACTCCACGGTCCTCAAGAACGGACACGATCCGGCGGCGGGAGCGGCGAACATCACGGCGCTCGCGGCGGACGGCACCGTCATGGGAGTGATCGGGCCGTTCAACTCGTCAGTCGCACTGGCCGAGATCCCGGTGGCATCGACGAACCACCTGGCCTTGATCAGCCCCTCGAACACCAACCCCTGCCTCACCGCGGTGGTGGCGGTCTGCAGCGATCCGACCATCAAGATCGACACCGCGTCGCTGTACCCCGGCGCGCACAGCTACTTCCGGGTCATCGCCAGCGACATCCAGCAGGGCGAGATCGATGCGTACGTCGCGGCCAAGGTGCTCAACGCGACCAAGGTGTACGTCATCGACGATCAGGAGGCGTACGGCCGCGGCCTTGCGCTCATCTTCACCAAGGCCTTCACCACGACTGACGGCGGCACGATTGTCGGTTCTGCGAGCCTTCCTGGCTCCACCACCACGTTCGCCACTCAGATCAGCAACGCTCAGGCCGATGGCGCCCAGGCCATCTTCTTCGGCGGCACCACCGGCAACGGCTGCGGTCTGGTGCGTCGTGACATGGGCAAGGCGGGGCTGAAGATTCCGCTCCTCGGCGGCGACGGCTGCCAGGACACGAAGTTCATCACCGACGCGAACTCCGGCGCCAACACGACCGAGGCCGAGGGTTGCTTCGCGACCAGCGCCCCTGACGTCACCAAGCTCTCCAGCTCTGCGACGTTCTTCGCCCAGTACGCGGCGGCCTACTCGAGCAAGCCCGCGCCCTACAACGACGGCACCAAGGAGCCCTACACGGCGTACGGCTACGACGCGATGAACATCCTGCTGCAGGCGATCCGTTCGGTGCTCGTCGCCAACGGCGGCCAGCCGCCGTCCAGCACGATGGCATTCCGGGACGCGGTCGTCGCCGCGCTGCACCAGACGTCGTACGACGGCGCGCTGGGTCACACGAGCTTCGACGCCAACGGGGACACGACCAACACAGGGTTCACCCTCTACAAGGTTGCGAGTGGCAGCTGGACCGGCGACGGCACGTACGCCGTTGACACCAGCGGCAACGTCACGTTGAAGAGCTGATCGACGACATGTAACGATCAGGGGGAGAGCGATCGTCGCTCTCCCCCTTTCGTGTCTTTCGTGCCGGGGGACAGAGATGAGCGACCCAAGCGGGACACCTGACGCACGTCCGACGCCACCGGCTCGTGGCGCCGAGCGATCTGCTTCCTCCACCCTTGTGGATCAGGCGGGACTCGAACGGCACTCGATCGAAGCGGGCGGTATCGCACGAGCAGTCGGGCCGCCGTTCCGCGTCGCCTACGGATGGGTCTCTCAGAACTTCGCGCTGCTGCTCCTCCTCGTGATCCTGGCATCGATCGTTGGAACGTACTTCCAGGGCGGCGCAACGCTCATGGGTCACCAGATCGACAATGCGCTCGTGCTGGGAGCGATCTACGCGCTCGTCGCTGTCGGTTACACGATGGGGTACGGCATCATCGAGCTGATCAACTTCGCTCACGGCGATGTGTTCACCGTGTCCGGGTTCTACGCGATCTTCATCGCCGACAGGTTGCACCTGGACTCGCTGGCGACCCACAACTTTGGGGGTCTCCTGCTGGCCCTGGCCATCATCTTTCCGCTGTCCATGATCGCGGCCGGATTGACCGGCGTGGCGATCGAGTTCGTGGCCTACCGGCGGCTTCGTGACGCGCCCAGGCTCGCTCCCCTGATCACGGCGATCGGCGTCTCGTTCCTGATCGAGGGCGTCATGCTGATCCGCGAAGGGCCGGACAATGTCCCGACGCACATGGCGTCGTGGATCAACGGCCAGGCGTTCGCGATCGGTGGCGTGGGTGTCGGTTACACCGACATCTTCGTGGTGGGCTCAGCGCTGCTGCTCATGTTCGCGCTCGGCGCCTTCGTGCGGCGCACGCGGCTCGGGAAGGCGATGCGCTCCACCGCGCAGGACCGCACGGCAGCTCTGCTCTGCGGTATCAACATCAACCGCACGATCTCGGCAACGTTCTTCATCGGCTCCGCGCTCGCCGCGGCCGCCGCGGTGATCTACAGCATCGAGTACGGCGATCTCAAATGGAACATTGGCTTTCACCTCGGGATCATCGCGTTCACAGCGGCGGTGCTCGGTGGTATCGGCAACATCGTCGGCGCCGGCGTGGGCGGTTTCCTCATCGGCATCATCTACGTCTTCGGCGGGTCGCTCCTCGGCGGAGAGTGGAGCGAGTCCCTGATCTTCGCGATCCTCGTCCTCATCCTCACCTTCCGCCCCGTCGGGCTTTTCGGGATCGAGGTGACCACGCGTGCCTGATCGCCTCAGGTCTTTCCTGCGGTCCGACCCCGGCACCGGGCAGCGGAATCAGGGCACCACCGTGTTCTGGATCCTCGCATCGACTGCTTCAGCGCTGCTCCTGATGGGCTGGCTGTTGCCGTGGTTCGTCGGCCCCTTCGATGCGGGCGTGGGATACAGCGCACAGGACGCGGTCATATCGCCCCCGACCGGGATCGGCACCATCCTCATGTACGTCGTCGGCGTCTGCATGCTGATCCTGCTGCTCTCGCCGCTGGCGGAATTCGCCGCGCGCCTCAGAGGAAGGAGCCTCAGCCGCCGTGCGGACCGGATTCGACTTGTCGCGGGGCTGGTGGGACTGGCGCTCACCGCCGTCGTGTGGTTCCTCTACAGCGTCGTTCAGGAGGAGCCGCTGTTCGGAACCTTCAATCCCGGTACATTCACCGACTCCGCCGTGTGGCTTGCGATGTACGGATTCGCGCTGGGAGCCCTCGTCTACGGAGCGCGTCCATGGGTCGTCGGACGTCAGTCGCTGGCGTTCGGGGTCGCGGCGCTGCCGTTCGGTCTCTTCCTGCCCCTCATGTTTCACCAGGCCCCGGATTTCCTGCTCTGGGCTGCGGGATCACTGGCCATCTACATGCTCCTCGCGCTCGGCCTCAACGTCGTGGTCGGCTTCGCCGGGCTGCTCGACCTCGGCTACGCAGCCTTCTTCGCGATTGGCGCGTACGCCTGCGCATCCTTCGCGTCGCCCTTTCACGGCATACACCTGCCACTGTGGGTGCTCATCTTCCTCGGCGCCGGGATTGCGTCACTGTTCGGCGCCATTCTCGGGGCGCCGACACTGCGCCTCCGCGG
>JBAUTG010000174.1:0-56195 GCA_049582105.1 Candidatus Dormiibacterota bacterium
CGCCGGGCGGCTGACCGCGCCCGGCTACAATCCGGTGCAATGCTGGCTCCCGCCGCCCACACATGGCGCCTGATCGCGGCCGCGCCGCCACGCGAGGTCTTCGCGGTCATGGAGCAGATGATCGGCACCCCGCCGTATCGATACGAGATCGTCGGCGACAGCGAGGCGCGCATCGTGGAGCACCGGCGCAAAGGCCTGTTCGGCAACTGGGCCACCCCGAGGGTGCGCATCCGCTGGGTCCGCGTCCGGGCAACCGAGACCGCCGAGGGCACGCTGGTGGAGGTCGAGGCGAGCTCCGGCGGCGGCCTCATCGCCAAGTCGATGAGCAAGGCCGACAACGGGCCCACGAGCCGGGCGCTGCAGGTCGTCCGCCTGCTCACCGCAGGTGCCGGCGACGCGCGAACCGTCTACCGGGACCGCCGGATCCCGCCCGGTCCGGTGACGCTCGTCGCCTCCTGGGCTGGCGTCCCCTACCGCCTCTTCACCGAGCCCCGCCACGAGGCGCCGCGGGGGCGTGCGATCTTCACTGCCACCGAGGTCGAGGCTCTCGCCGAGCGCGACGGCCAGTTCGTCAAAGTGCGCGTCGCCGGCGAGGACGAGGGATGGGTCGAGAGCGACCAGATCGTCCCGTCGCCGGCCGTCTCGACCCGCGAAGCGCAGATCGAGACGGCGCGGTTCACCTGATGAAGCCGGTGAGTGGCTCAGGCCGCGGCGCAGCCGCGGTTAGCGCAGATGCGTGGAGAGACCGCCGAGTGCGACGGTTTGCGCCTCTCTCCGAGTGGTGACCTGGCTCCCTGCGGTCAGCTCTCCACCACTGCGCTGGTCGGAATTCCCGTGGTACTCGAACAATCGTTCATCGGCGAAGGTCCTCCTTTTGCCTGAGTGCCACGGCACCGCGTCCGCATGCGTCGTATGTGAGGCGGGGCGGGTCCGGGCCGAGAGACGCCCCCAAAGTGTATCCCGGTTCGGTGCGTTGTCGTGAGTGAATCCGGAGGATCGTCCGGACATCGCCTCGACGACTTCCACCTCGGCGCACCGGTGCACACCTCGGACGGCCATCACGCCGGCACCCTGCAGCGCATCGTCGTCGATGCGGAATCGTGGGACCCGCACGCGCTCATCGTGCAGGAGACCGAATGGTTCTCCGGACGCGTCCTGGCACCGGGCGCGGGGATGATGGTCGCCGAGGTGATCGTGCCGCTTGCGGCAGTCGCGAGCGTCACCCACGACGACGTGCGCCTGAATCTCGACAAGCGCGCCATGCGACGTCTTCCGCCCTATCTGAGCTACGGCTTCCGGCCGGTGCAGCCTGGTGATCAGTGGCGATACGCGGGAGCATTGGTCGGCGGTTCGCTCGGCGCGGGTCCCATCTTCTCGACGCTTGAAGAGAAAGCCCACAAAGCCGAGGGCGACATCGAGATACGGCACGGCGAGAACGTGATGATCGGACACGGCGGCGACAAGCTCGGGACCGTGCAGGACGTGCTCTTCGACGAGGGCGAGCTGGTCGGAATCGTGCTGCGCCCCAACGGGTTCTTCACGCATGACGTCGTGGTCCAGGTGCGGTTCCTCGACCGCAGCGACGACATGGCGCTCTTCGTGCGCATGACCAGGGATGATGTCGCGCATCTCGCGGAGTCGCACCCGGCCTCCTGAGCGATCAGAGCGGGAGGCGACCCATGAAACCGGTGTCGCGCGGATGCCAGAAACCGATCCGCTCCTCGCCAAGGCGCCAGCAGAGGTAGATCTGATCGCCGTCGCGATCCGAGGCGAAGTCCACGAGACCGGTCTCAGGGTCGCGCAGGACGACCCCGAGCCCCTCCACCTCACCGGTGAGCCGTTGCGCCTCGAGGAACGGCCCTGAGGCCCTCACAGCGGCGGCTGCGGAGCCGTTGGTCGACACCGCAGGCGAGACGGTGTCACCGATCTGACGGGCTGCGGCGCGGTGCGCCGCCCGCAGATCGGTCAGCAACTCGGTCAACCGTGGCAGGAGGGCAGATGCCTCGTCATGCGTGAAGACGCGCTCCATCTGCCGAACGATGCCAGACCGGCCATGCCGACGTCGAGGTCAGTAGATGCCGAGCTCGAGCTGGGCCTCGTCGGAGGCCATCGTGCGCGGATCCCACGGCGGCGTCCACACGAGGTTGATGTGCACGTCGCGCACGCCCGGGAGAGGCGCGCAGACGGCATGCGCCTGGGTCTCGATGATCGGGCCCATCGGGCAGTACGGCGTGGTGAGCGTCATGTCGATCGTCAGCAACCCCTGGTCGTCGATGTTCGTGCCGTAGATCAGCCCAAGTGACACGATGTCGATGCCGATCTCGGGGTCGTAGACCTCGCTCAACGCCGCCCGGATGAGCTCGTCGGACGCCTTGGCCTCGGGTTGCGCAGCGGGTTCGGTTGTGGTCATGGTGCCGTCCTCGTATCGGTTGCGCTCAATCCCTCGAGCAACGCATTCCACACCAGGGTCGCGCATTTCACCCGCACCGGGTACGCGCGGACGCCGCGCAGCGCCTCGAGGTCGCCGATGTCGTCGGCTTCAGTGCCGCCCTCGCCGTCGCCGGTGAGCATCGCGCGGAACTGCTCCGCGAGGCGCGAGGCGGCCCCGACGCTCATGCCGGTGACAGCCTCGCAGAGCATGCTCGCGGACGCCTGGCTGATCGAACACCCACGGCCGGTGAAGCCGATCGCCGCAACGGTTCCATCACTGAGCCGGTAGCTGAGATCGATCTCATCACCGCAGAGCGGGTTGTTCGCCTCGATGACGCGGTCCGCCGGGTCCACCGTCCGGTGGTGGCGGGGATTGCGATAGTGGTCGAGGATGATCTCGCGATAGAGGTCGTCGTCGACCGCCGGGGAGCCGACTGCCATACACCCATCGTAGTCCAATGGTTCGTGTGCAAAACCTCGGAACGCACCCTGAGAATGGCGCCCATGGCCCGCACCGACGTGCTCTCACGCGCCGGCAAACACGAGCGGGACCCCGCGTTCTGGCTGTTGATCGGCCAGCTGATCATGTTCACGGGTGTCGCCGCGGTGTTTCCGATCGCCCCGCTCTACGTGGCCCATCGCGGCGGGAACTCGGTCGCCGTCGCCATCTTCATCGCGGGGCCGCTGGTGGCCAACACACTCGTCCAGGTGCCGGCGGGGCGCCTCTGCGATCGCTGGGGGCGCAAGCCGTTCCTGGTCGGGCCACGGCTCGTCTATGCGTTGCTCGCCCTCTTCCTGTTCTTCAACATCGGCACGCTGCCGGTGCTCACGGCGCTTCGCATCCTCATGGGTGCCTGCGCAGGCGCCTACGTCCCGGCGCTGCGCGCTGCGCTGACCGATCTGAGCGCTCCGGAGCAACGCGCGCAACGGTTCTCACAGTTGCAGGCATACGAGATGGTGGGCCTGCTTGCCGGCCCGCTCATCGGCGGCGCGGCCGCTCTCTGGCAGGATTCCGCCGTCTTCGGTGTCACCGGGCTCTCGATGTTCATCGGGATCGGACCGATGCTCCGCGTCCCCGAGACCCGGGCGGCGCGCGGCACCAGGGTTGCGGTGAAGCAGCGATTTCGCTGGTGGCGCCTTCGTGGGATCGTGGTGCCGATCGCCGCGCTCTTCGCGGTCGGCACCATCTGGTCGATGTACGACGTCGTCTGGCCGCAGTACCTCGCGGCGCGCGGCAACAGCCCCCTGATCATCGGGCTCTCCGTGAGCCTCTTCGCGTTGCCGATCCTGCTGCTCGCCCGGGCGGGAGGTCGCCTGGCGGATCGAGCCGACCGGCGCAAGCTCGTGACCGCGGGAATGCTGGTCGTCGCCACGTGCGCATCGACGTACCCGTTCCTCCGCCTCCTGGCGGTGATCCTCGTGGTCGGGGCGATCGAGGCGGTGGCGACGGTCATCCTCGAACCGAGCCTGTTCGCGGTGATCGGCGACAGCACCCCGGAGACGCTTCGTGGTCGCGCCATGGGCATCGGCGGCCTGTACCAGTTCTCCGGCATGGCGTTCGGCGCGGCCGTCCTCGGCTCCCTCTACGGCGTCAACGCGGGGCTGCCGTTCTGGTGCGGCAGCGGGATTCTCCTCGGCGGCGCGCTCGTCTGCGCGGCATGGCTCCCAGGCAGGCCCGCGACGCCGTCACACGTGGAACAGCCGACTGCCTTTGCGGTGCTCGAGCGTGAGCAGGGCTGACGCGCGGCGCGCCGCGGGGACACCGCGGCTGCTGCTCGGGCATGGCGCGTCCGGCACCGCCGCATCGATGCGGCCATGGGTCGAAGCGCTTGCGGCACATGGGATTGTCGCGCGGGCGCTCGACCTCCCGCGATCGAGTCCGGACCGCGCCGTCGGGGTGTTTCGCGACGCGCTCGTGGCGCATCCCAGCGCGGCGATCGGCGGACATTCCTTCGGCGGCCGGATGGCGAGCATGCTCGCGTCCGAGCAGCCGGTGACCGCGTTGGTGCTCCTCAGCTATCCGCTCCACCGTCCGGGGCATCCGGAGGAGGTGCGGACGGCGCACTGGAGCTCCGTCGACTGCCCGGTGCTGCTGCTGTCAGGTGATCGCGATCCCTTTGCGAAGATCGAGCTGCTCCGCCGCGAGGTGCGCAAGCTCAGGAACGGCGAGCTCGTCGTCTACCCGGGACACGGGCATGGATTGCTCGCCGTCCGCGACGACGCAGCCGCTCGTATCGCGACGTTCCTCGGCTAGCGGCGTACGGCGCGGGCGCGTCGGACGCCGATCGCGACACTCGCGACGCCGCCGAACACCAGCAGGAGACCGAGGCCGGGAAGGACGGAGGTCAGCGCACCTGTCTCGGGCACGGTTGTCGCGGCTGCGGCGAGGCACCTGCCGGCGGGCCTGGCGATGCGGTTGCCGTCAAGGGTCACGGCGCCGCTCCGAGCCATGAGGCGGCCGGCAGGGACGTTGGCGCCGGTCGTCAGCGTGATGCTGGTGCGCGCCATGAGACTGCCCTGGAACCGCGACGTCGTGCCGAGCGTCGCCGACGATCCGACCTGCCAGAACACCTGACAGGCCTGCGCGCCGTTGGTGAGCTGCACCACCGAATGACTTGCCGTGGTCAGCGCGCTTCCGATCTTGAAGATGAAGATGCCCCTGCCACTCAGCGTCAGTGTGCCGGTCAGTTGCGCCGACGAGCTGAACCGGTAGACACCCGGGATCAGGTTCTTGCCACCGAGATTCTGCCCGGTGAGGTTTGACGTCGTGGGTGCGTTCGCGGCGCCGTTGTAGGCGGTGATGAGGTCGTTCTTCGCCTGGAGCGCCGCGCCGTCGGTGATGTGCCTGGTCCCGGTGACGACGCCCGGTGGAAACCCTGTCACCGACGTCCCGGGTGAGAGACCCAGCTCGCCCGTCACGACGGTCGCGCCCGTGTTGGTGATGGTGGAACCGGCGAGAACTGTGAAGTTCTGCGCGGTCCCGAGCTGCGGCGCAGTGGCTGCGAACACGGATGCCGGCCAGGCGGCAACGAAGAGTGCGGTTGATGCGAGAACGAGCGGAATCATGCGGGAGCGTTGGAACATGGATTCACCTTGTTCCGAATTCCCGCCGGCTCCATGTGGCGGCGTCATCCGTCACCACACCCGCCCACACGCGTTGCAAATCAGCCGTGCAGTGTTCGCTACCGCACCGTGCGTGTGCACGTCGCCGCTCGGACGCCGCGTGACGATTCGCGCCGCGCGAGGACGCTAGACCCGGAAGACCCTGCGGACCTCGCCGAGCCCTTCGCCGAGGGTGTCGATCTCCTCGTGCGTCGTGTAGAGATACACCGAGGCGCGCGCCATCGAGGGGACGTCGTACCGCGCCATGAGCGGTTGCGCGCAGTGGTGCCCCGCGCGGACCGCGATCCCGCGCCGGTCGAGGATCGTCCCGACGTCGTGCGCGTGGACGTCGGCCAGGTTGAAGCTCACGACGCCGCCTCTCGCCTCGAGATCACGCGGGCCAAAGATCGAGATATCGCCAACTTCGTCTAAAACATCGAGGAGGTGCCGTGTCAGCGCCATCTCGTGCGCGTGGATCCGATCGCGTCCGATCCGGTCGATGTAGTCGCACGCGGCGGAGAGCCCGACGGCGCCGGCGACGTCCGGCGTGCCCGCCTCGAACTTGTGGGGAACCGTGTTCCAGCTGCTGCGCTCGAGCGTGACACGGCTGATCATGCTTCCACCGCCCATGTACGGAGGCATACGCTCGAGCAGCTCAGGGCGTGCCCAGAGCACCCCGATCCCCATCGGTCCGCACATCTTGTGGCCGCTGAAGGCGATGAAGTCGCAGTCGAGGTCACGCGCGGAGAAGCTCATGTGCGGCACCGACTGCGCTGCGTCGACGCAGACCAGCGCGCCCGCGGCGTGGGCGCGCTCGGTGATCGCCCTGATGTCGTTGACGGTGCCGAGGACGTTCGATTGATGGCCGATCGCCACAAGGCGGGTCGGCGGCGCCAGCAGCTCGTCAAGGTTGCTCAGATCAAGGCGGCCCTCGTCATCGATGTCGATCGACGCGAGCGCGAGCCCCCGCCGCTCGGCCGCGAGCTGCCACGGCACCAGGTTGCTGTGGTGCTCCATGACCGTCACCAGGATGCGGTCTCCGGGCTCGAGGAGCTGAGTCGCATACGAGGACGCAACGAGGTTGATCGCCTCGGTGGTGTTGCGCACGAAGACCAGCCCTTCCGCCGGAGCGTCGATGAACGCCGCGACGCGTGTTCGCGCCTGCTCGAACGCGTCGGTGGCGTCGTTGCCGAGGGTGTGCACCCCGCGATGGACGTTCGCGTTGCTGGTCGCGTAGTAGGCGTCGACCGCATCGACGACGGATTGCGGCTTCTGTGACGTTGCAGCGGAGTCGAGGTAGACGAGCGGGTGCGTGCCGATCCGGCGCTCGAGGATCGGAAAATCGGCGCGGATGCGCGCCACGTCGAGACCGCTCTGCGCAGCCACGTGCGTGGTCACTGCGCAAGGACCTCGTCGGCCAGGGCGACGCGCAGCATGCCGGCGTCGGTGACCTCGACTCGATGGACGCGCACCGGCTCGACGGCGGGAAGGGACAGGGGGTCACCGGTGCGGAGGTCGAAGCTCGATCCGTGCAGCGGACACTCGATGACGCAGCGATCGATGTCGAGATCGCCCTCGCTCAGCGAGGCCTCGGCATGGCTGCAGGTGTCGTCGAGCGCATAGAACGATCCCTCGACGTTGAAGATCGCGATGGGGACCTCGTCGATCTCCACACGCGCGGCGCAGCCAGGCGGGATGTCGGTTGCTCGGGCCACGTCGACCCAGCCGTCACTCATGCCTCTGCCGCGGCGACCCCGGCCACCGATGCGCCGGCGATCTCCGCGTCGAGCAGGGCGCCGGCGAGCTCGGCGAAGCCACGATGCGGGATGCGGTCGAGGACGTCATCCATGAACCCGCGCACGATCAACGAGCTCGCCTCCTCGGGCGGCACGCCGCGAGCCATGAGATAGAAGCGCTGGTCGTCGTCGATGTGGCCGGCGGTCGCGCCGTGCCCGCACTTGACGTCGTTCGCGCGGATCTCGAGCCGCGGGATCGAATCCGCTTTCGCGCCATGGCTCAGCAGGAGGTTCCGATTGGCGACGTAGCCGTCCGCATGCACCGCGGTCGGCGCGACATCGATCATGCCGCCGTACACCGAGCGCGCGGTGTCGCGCACCGCGACCTTGAGGAGCAGGTTGCTGCGCGTCTCCGCGCCGACGTGGGCCTGCAGCGACTGATGGTCGATGTGCTGCGTCCCGTCACCGAAGCAGATCCCAAGGATGTCGGCCTCGCTGCCAGTGCCTTCGAGGATCACCTCCCACCACGCCTTCTGCAGGCGTGAGCCGAGCGTGATGCCGGTGAACCGCAGTTTGGCGTTGGCGTCGAGGAGCGTCCGCTGCACGGCGACGTGCCAGACGCCGGCGCCCCATTGCTGGACGGTGCAGTAGTCGAGGCGCGCATCGCGACCGGCGGAGAGCACGACCACTGAGTCGCTGAACACAGGATCGGTCCCGACCGGCGATGCGTATGCGTCGATGACGGTGAGCGCAGCGCCCTCCTCGAGGAGGACCGCCGTGGTCGGGAACACTGCCACGTCCGCGCCGGACGCCGCGTGCGCGATCCACACCGGGGCGAGTGCCTCCACCCCGCGAGGGACGTAGACGAACGCGCCGCCGCGCCACATCGCGTTCCAGAGCGCAGCGAATTTCGACTCGTCGACTCGAACCGCGGCGAGCGCGCGCTGCACCAGCTCCGGATGCACCGACGCGGCTTCCTCGAGCGTGGTGACGATGATTCCCTGGGCAAGGAGCGTGTCAGCCCCTTCGATGATCGTCTCGAGCGGGCTGTCGAAGAGGAGCGCGGCGTCAGGCGCGGCGGTGTCGCGCTGGGCACGCATGGCGTCGAGCACCGCGCGGTCAACGCTCTCGACGGGCGCGAACCGCTCCGGGTGCAGGCCCGAGATGTCGGTGCGGCGCCAGTCCTCGTCGCTGTGTGAGGACGGCATCGGCAACGCTTCGTACGCGTCCCAGGCGATGCGCCGGCGCGCCGCGAGCCACGCCGGTGAACGGGCCGCCCGCGCTGCCGCGACCTCAGGCCCCAGCAGTGCTGTGGGCTCGACGGCCAGCGGTGTGGTCACCCGATCGCACCCTCCATCGAGAGCGCGAGCAGACGGTTCAGCTCCACGGCGTACTCCATCGGCAGCTCCTTGACGAAGGGCTCGAAGAAGCCGTTGACGATGAGCGCCGTGGCGTCCTGCTCGGTGATGCCGCGCGACGTCAGGTAGAAGATCTGGTCCTCACCGACCTTGCTGACGCTCGCCTCGTGGCCGATCGTGACGTCCGGGTTCTCGATGTCCATGTAGGGATACGTGTCGCTGCGCGACTCCTCGTCGAGCAGCAGCGCGTCGCAGCGCACGCTCACCTTGACGTTGTGCGCCTTCGGCAGGACCTTGATGTGCCCGCGGTAGGACGTACGGCCGCTGCCCTTGCTGATCGAGCGCGACACGATGTTGCTCGTGGTGTTCGGCGCCACATGGATGGCCTTGCTGCCGGCATCTTGGTGCTGGCCGTCGCCGGCGAACGCGGCGCTCATCACCTCGGCATGGGCGCGCTCGCCCATCAGGTACACCGAGGGGTACTTCATGGTGACCTTCGACCCGAGGTTGCCGTCGATCCATTCGACGGTCGCGTCCTCGTTGGCGATGGCGCGCTTGGTCACCAGATTGTAGACGTTGTCGGACCAGTTCTGAATCGTCGTGTAGCGGATCTTGGCGCCCTTGTGCGCGATCAGCTCGACGACCGCGCTGTGCAGCGAGTCGCTCGAGTAGTTCGGCGCGGTGCAGCCTTCGATGTAGTGGACCGACGAACCCTCGTCCGCGATGATCAGGGTCCGCTCGAACTGACCCATGTTGTCGCTGTTGATCCGGAAGTAGGCCTGCAGCGGGATGTCGACCTTCACGCCCTTGGGCACGTAGACGAACGACCCACCCGACCACACGGCGCTGTTGAGCGCCGCGAACTTGTTGTCGTTCGGCGGGATGACCGTCCCGAAATACTTGCGGAAGAGCTCCTCGTGCTCGCGCAGCCCGGTGTCGCAGTCGCTGAAGAGCACGCCCTGCTTCTCGAGGTCCTCGCGGATGCTGTGATAGACGACCTCGGAGTCGTACTGGGCGCTCACGCCGGCGAGGAACTTGCGTTCCGCCTGCGGGATCCCAAGCCGGTCGAACGTGTTCTTGATCGAGTCGGGGACGTCGTCCCACGAGCGGCTCATCTCCTCGACGGGCTTGACGTAGTAGTAGATGTTCTCGAAGTCGAGCCCCGAAAGATCGGCACCCCAGGTGGGCATCGGCCGCTTGCGGAAGTGGTCGAGCGCCTTGAGACGGAACTTCAGCATCCACTCCGGCTCGTCCTTGTGCTTCGAGATCGATGCGACGACCTCGGGCGACAGACCCTTCGCGGTGCGGAACACCGAGACGTCGATGTCGGAGAAGCCGTACTGGTAGTCCTTGGTCAGCTCTTTCGCTTGAATCGCCATCGCGAATCTCCTACGCGGTGGCGGCCACGGCCGTCCCCAGAATTGGTTCATATCCCTCGCGCTCGATCTGTTGCGCAAGGTCCGGCCCGCCGGAGGTGACCACGCGTCCGTCGTGAAGGACGTGCACGCGATCCGGGCGCAGGAATTCGAGGATTCGCGGGTAGTGCGTGATGACGAGCACGCCCATGTCAGGCCCGCAGAGCCGCATCACGCCTTCGGCGACGGTCCGCAGCGCGTCGACGTCGAGGCCCGAGTCGGTCTCGTCGAGGATGGCGAGCCGGGGCCGCAGCATCGCGAGCTGCAGGATCTCCATGCGCTTCTTCTCGCCGCCCGAGAAGCCGTCGTTGATGTAACGCGAGCGGAAGCTCTCGTCGATCTTCAACTCCTTCATCTCGGCGCTCAGGCGGTTGAGGAACTCTCGCGCCGGCATCTCCTTGCCCTGCGCCCGGAGGGCGGCGCGGAGGAAGTTGACGGTGGTGACGCCGGGGATTGCCGTCGGATACTGGAAGCAGAGGAACAGTCCGAGGCGAGCCCGGGCGTCCGCGGTGAGCGGAAGCAGGTCGACGCCGGCGAAGCTCGCCGAGCCGCCGGTCACGACGTACTTCGGGTGCCCCATGAGGGTGTACGCGAGCGTGCTCTTGCCCGACCCGTTCGGGCCCATGAGCGCATGCACCTCACCCTGGGCAACCTCGAGGTCGACACCCTTGAGGATCTCCTTGCTCTCGACGGTCGCGCGCAGCCCCTTGACCGAGAGGACGGCCTGACTCATCGGCCGGCCTCTGCCGGAGCCATCGCGTCGATCAGCGACTGATCGGCGACCAGCTCGGCGAGGGTCGTCTGGCTGAGCACCGCGTCGATGCTCTGCTTGAGGCGCATCCAGAGTGCGCGTGAGGCGCACTCGCCCTCTCGCTGGCAGGCGCCGGTGACGTAGCCGTGCGCGACGCACTCGACTGGAGCGACCTCGCCCTCGATGACGGTGACCACGTCGAGCACGCTGATCTGATCGGCGGGGCGGGTGAGCGAATAGCCGCCATGGACACCACGCGTGCTCTCGACGAGCCCGCCGCGCCGGAGCTGCGACGCCAGCTGCTCGAGATATGCGAGCGGGAGATGCTCCACGCGGGCCACCTCGGCGATGCTCAACGGCCCCGAGCCGTAGGCCTTGGCGAACTCGGTCATCATGCGCAACCCGTAGTGGGCCTTCGAGCTCACGCGCATCGAGAACGAGGCCGCCGGCGGAGCGCCGGGCTCCGAGGTGTGCCGGTGCGCGGTGCGCCTTCCTGAACTCGGGAGAATTCCGACTGTCATGGTCAGGATTATACACCGCCGCACCCGCGCCCGAGAGGATCGGGGCCGCGGCTGCGATATTCTCGCCGGGCCCTCATGCCCCTGCGCAAGCCCCCCTTCCTGATCTCGTGCGCGGTCGCGGCCGCCACTCTGGCCGCCTGCGGCGGTTCCTCGGCGACCACCACGCCGACCCCGACCCCGCTCTCGCAGGAGCAGATCCAGGCCAGGTACACGGCCGCGGCAACCGCATACAACGCAAGTGAGGCGCAGATCGCGCTCACCCAGAACGCGGCGTGCGACGTCGCGAGCCCGACCGCGGCGCTCACCGCATGCCAGACCGCCTTCAGCGCCCAGCGTCAGGCGACGATCGCCTACGACAACGCGCTCCGGGCCACGCCGTTCAGCGGGACAGCCGCCACCGACGCGAGCCACCTCCTGAGCGACGACGCGGCGATCGAGGCGCTGCTCGAGCAGGCGGCCACGGCGCCGAGCCTCGCGACGATCGCAAGCGTCCAGGCTCAAATCGTCCCGTTGCTCGCCACGGCCGCCGCCGCCGCCGCCGCGCTCCGAGCTGACATCGGGCTGAAGCCTCCGGCCTGACCCCGCGTCAGGTCACCGGGGCGAGGCGTGTCCCTGAGCGTGCTCTGATCTGCTCCACGGCTTCCACGATGAGGCCGGCGGCGTCGTCGATCTCCCGGGTGGTCGTGTCGCGACCCGTTGTGCAGCGAAGCGCGCCCGCGGCGAGATCGTCCGGGTAGCCCATTGCCCGGAGCACGTGTGACGGGAGCGGCGCCCCGCTGGCGCACGCGGATCCGGCGGAGGTATCCAGCCCCGCCATGTCGAGCGCCGCCAGCAGGACATCGCTGCGCACCCCCGCGAAGGCGAATGCCGCGAAGCCGGCAGCCGCGTGTGGCGTCGCGCTCGTGACGGTGACGTCCGTCACGCCGGCGGAGACGGCGTCGATCAACCTCCGGCACAGTGCGGCCTGGCGTTCGGTCTCGCACGACCGCTCGGCCTCGGCGAGCTCGGCGGCCCGAGCGAAACCGACGATCCCGGCGACATTCTCCGTGGCACTCCGCCGGTTGCGTTCCTGGCCGCCGCCGGTGGTCTGCGCCGCGATGAGCACGCCATGGCGCACCCAGAGCGCGCCGGCGCCCTTCGGTCCATAGACCTTGTGCGCGGAGAGTGTGAGCAGGTCGACCCCGAGTGCTTCAGGATGCACCGGGAGCCGGCCGAGTGCCTGCACCGCATCGGTGTGGATCAGCGTCCGCGGGTTTCGGTCACGGACCGCCGCCGCGATCGCAGTCACATCCTGGATCGCACCCGTCTCGTTATTGACGAACATGACGGAAACAAGAACGGTTTCCGGGCCAACCGCCGCCGCCACCGATTCCGGGGAGACGATGCCGTCGTGATCGCATCCTGCGACGGTGAGGGTTGCCGCCCCGATCTCCTCGAGCCGGCGCGCAGTGTCGAGCACCGCCTCGTGCTCGACGGCACTGACGATGATGTGCCGTCCCCGCTCGCCACCCCAGCGCTCGACGGCGCCACGCAGCGCGAGGTTGTCGGACTCGGTCCCGGAGCCGGTGAAGACGATCTCGCGCTGCGCACAGCGGAGCACGGCGGCGAGCCGATCGCGCGCCGCGTCGACGGCGGCGCGAGCCGCCCTCCCGGAGGCGTGCACCGATGAGGGATTCCCCTGCGTTGTGGTCAGATACGGCAGCATCTCATCGAGCACCGGTGGCGCGACCGGCGTGGTCGCGGCGTGGTCGAGGTTGACGCGGTTCACGCCGCGGCGATCACCGCGCGAGTCCGCGCGATGACGGCGTCGGTGAACTCCGACGTCGAGGCGTTGCCCCCCAGATCGGGAGTAGCGATCCCCGCACGCAGCACATCGTGCAGCGCGTCGCGGATGGCGGCGGACGCCGAGACGCATGCCGGGTCCGGAACGAAGCCGATCAGCGCGGCGGCAGCGAGGATCATGGCCATCGGGTTGGCGACATTCTTGCCCTCGAGGCTCGGCGCGGTGCCGTGCGGCGCCTCAGCCATGACCACGGTCGGCACCAGTGGGTCCCGGTCGAATCCGAGGAGGAGCGACTCCGCCCCGGCGATGCTGCCGAAGAGCGGCAGCACCAGGTCGCTCAGGCAGTCGCCGTCGCGGTTGAGGGCGGGGATCACGAGCGCGTCGCCGGCGCGGCTGAAGAGGAGCGCGTACGTCGCGTCGATGAGCTGCGGCTCGTAGTCCACGTCCGGGTGCCGCGCCGCCGCCGCGTCGAGCTCTTCCTTGAACATGCCCTCGTAGGTCCGCGACACGGTGAACTTCGGACCGCCGAACACGCGCGCCCGGGTGCGCGCCGCATGCACGAACGCGAACTCCGCGACAGCACGGCAGGTGGACCGCGAGATGTGCTCGGTGCGATATGCGATCTCGTCCTCCCCGCTTCCCTCGCGCCACTCGTTTGCGTTGTACGCATCGTCGACGGCCATGCGAACGACGCTGATCGGAGCGCTCACACCGGCGATACCGGCTACCCCGGGAATGCGCTGCCCGATTCGCAGGATCACCCGTCCGCCGACCCGCTCCCGCAGCAGCGCATTGGGGCTGCCCACGTCGCCGGGGTCGGTCGGGGTCACCGTTGCGGCCTTGAGCCCGAAGCCGGCCCGGCGCATGGCGTCCGCCGCGTCGCCGACCACCCCGTTGCGCGTCTGACGCCGGTTCGCCAGCGAGAGATCGAACGTCTCGAGGTCCAGGGCGACGCCGATCACGTCGGGCGCGATCACGCGCAGCGATTCATCGAGAAGCTCCTGACCGGTCTGATCACCGCGCAGGACCGTGATGGTGGTCACGGCGAAAGGGTACGTCGGGACCAGCGCGCGGCGACCCGTCCCCGCGATGCCATCATCGCGGGCGTGGCGAATTCGCTGACATCGCGGGGCGAGGAGCAGGAGCACCGTCCGGGCGCCGTCCTGTACGTGTACACGTGGGACCTGCTGCTCGTGATCCTCGCGTTGCTCGTGACGCTTGCCCCCTTCGCGGGAGCCGTGCAGAGCAGCAGCGGCGCCAGGGCGTTGCCGTTTGCCGCACAGGTGATCGAGGCGGTCTCGTCTGCGGCCTTCGCGGCGACGCTGATCATCCTCGCCGCATTGCTCACGCGACGCCACGCATGGGTGCGTCTCGTGCAGATCGGGACGCTGGCGACCCACATCACCCTCGCGCTGATCTCGGAGGTGGTGCTTGCGTTCTCAGGCAACAGCGCTGGGGTCGCCGGGCTGCTCGGCACCCTGCTCTTCATCCTGCTCGACGGTCTCGCGATCCTCGTGATGACGGACAGGCGCGTGGTGAGCTGGTACGACCAGCCGGCGCCGGTCCCCGTCTACGTCTGGGCGACGCTCGTGCTCTGGGTCGGCGGCAGCGGGCTCAACATCGTCCTCGACGCCGTCTTCCACTGACCGGTCAGATGTAGGTGAGCAGGTCCTCGACGATGTCGACGAGGTCGTCGTTGCGCACGGGTTTCATCATCACCGCGGCGGCACCGAGCTGCTGAGCCCGCTCACGGGCGGGCACGTCGCCCGCGGCGGTGAGGATCACGACGCCGGCGCGAGGATGCTCGGGCGCGAAACGGATCGCCTGGAAGAGCTCGAGCCCATCGGTGTCGAGCGTCGCGTCCAGGATGAGCACGTCCGGGTCGAACGCGGAGAGCTCGGCACGGACCTCGCGCACGGCCTTCGCCCACCGCACCTCGTGACCGATCAACGTGAACCGGTTGATCACCTGATGGGCAACCGCGGCCTCATCCTCTGCGATCAGGATGCGGGCGCGGGCTTGCGGCATCTCGCGCATCCTAGAGGGCGGACGCATCGCCCTGCCAGCGCCGCCCCGGCGCCCGAACGCAGCCGCGTACACTTGCGCCGGCGATGCCGCTGCCCCCTCACGTCCTGATCGGCACCGATCGGACCCGTCGCGGGTCCTTCGACGGGAACCGCCCCACCCGTGACGGCAACCCGTTCACGCGCTGGCTCCGCCGGCCCAGCCGCCACTCGAGCGACATCGCCGGACGCTCAGGCAGCGACCCCGCGGTCGCCGAGCCGCCGAAGCCCTTCTCCACACAGGTGGATGCCGACACACGCGCCTTCTGGGCGGGCAGCGAGACCGCCACGATCACCTCCCGTCGCGCAGCCGCGCTCGTCGACGCACATGAGCGCAGACAGAGCCCGGCGGGCGCGCGCCCCCGTGGCAACCCGGCGTTCAGCGAGGCGTTGTTCGTCGAGTTGATGCGTGCGAACCAGTATCGCCGCGCGTTCACGTTGCTCAGCGAGGACTGCCAGTTGAGCTGGGGCTCACCCGAGGCTTTCGCCGAGGCGCAGGGCAGCTCGATGATGCGACGGCTGCACGGCGTCAAGGTGAAGGAGGTCCGATATCTGCCGGAGTGGACGGACACCTCCCGCGGCACCACCTACCACGACGTCGCCGAGCTCGACGTGGAGTACGAGGTCGGCGACCCGGATCCGGTCGCACTGGTGCGGCGCGTGGTGCACCTGGTGCCCGGCGGTGGCCGCTGGCGCTCGATCTGCTACCCGGTGTAACAGCCGGAAACCGACCTTCGCACCCTGAGCCGAGCGTGGGACAATCGCGCTCGTGCACGCCGCAGCCACACGCTCGCAACCGGGTCCCATGGAGCGGACGTGCCTCGAGATCGCCCGGATCGAACGGGCCGCCGCGTTCCGCCGCGAACGGCTGTCCCGCACCCGTCTTCGCGTGCGCGAAGCAGATGCGCTGATCGATCTGATCGAGGAGTGCCGGCTGCGGGACTTCCGGCTGATCCCACCCGCCGTCTGGAGCGCCGTCGTGCGCGCTGTCGGCGCGGTCGATGCGGACCTGCGAGACCGTCTCGGTATCGACCGCGACCCGGAGCACGTTGCCGACGTCCTCTTCGACGCGCAGGAGATCCTGCTCATGCGCTCGCTCGAGTCGCGGCGTCCGAAGCTGGCGCCGATCATCCCGCTCTTCGGCGACCGGGGCCGGACCGCGGCCACCGGCTGACCCTCCGTCCCAGGTGACCTGGGATGTGGCCGTCGCGGGGACGTTCCACCACGACGACCTGACGACGCCGGCGGGCAGGCAGGACGCGCTCGGCGGATCGGCTGTCTACTTCGCACTCGCGGCATCCCGTTTCGCACCCGTGTACGTCAACGGCATCGTCGGGACCGATACGGTGGAGCGGCACCGGGCGATGCTCGATGTCCCCGGGGTGAACCTCGACGGCATGGTGGTGAGCACGTCTCCGACGTTCCGCTGGCATGCCGTCCATGATTTCGACCGCTGGGTGACCGCGTATGAGGCGTCGGAGCCGGGATGCGACCCCGAATGGGCGCCGGAGCTGCCGCCGAGCTCTGCCGCTGCGGAGGTCCTGTTCGTGGCCAGCATGAACCCGACGCTCCAGCGCGCCGTGCTCGATCAATCCAAGGCGCGGCTCATCGGGATCGACTCGATGACCGAGTTCATCGCGAGCCGGCGCGAGGAGGTGCTCTCGTTGGTGGCGCGCGCCGACGTCCTCTTCCTCACCGGGTCCGAGCTCGCCGCGTTGACGGACACCGAGGAGTGGCGCCACGCCGCGGCCGCGCTCTGCGGCACCGGCCGGCTGCGGGCGGTCGTCGTCAAGCACGGACCCCGTGGGGCCGCCTGCGTGACGGCGTCAGGGATCACGGCGATGGAGGCCGTGCCCGTCACCGCGGTGATCGATCCGACAGGCGCCGGCGACTCCCTTGCCGGTGGGTTTCTTGGATACGCAGCACGTGCGGAGCGCGACGACGATGCGATCTTCGAGGAGGCGCTCGCCGAGGGTTTGGCGTGCGCTGCGGACGCCATCGTGAAATTCGGCACCGACGGCCTGTGCGGTACCCGCACCGTATGATCGCGGGCGAATGGCTACGCGGCCGCGCGACCTCGGGACTCCGATTGATCGCAACCTCGCCCTCGAGCTCGTGCGCGTCACCGAAGGCGCTTCGATGGCGGCGGCACGGCACATGGGTCGCAACCAGAAGGAGGCCGCCGACCAGGCTGCCGTCGATTCGATGCGCAGGAGCCTCGGGTTCGTCGACATGGACGGGGTCGTCGTCATCGGTGAAGGTGAGAAGGACGAGGCTCCGATGCTCTACATCGGCGAGCAGGTCGGCAACGGCAACCCGCCCGCGGTGGACGTGGCCGTCGATCCGATCGACGGCACGAGGCTTGTCGCTCGCGGCCTCCCGGGTGGCATCGCGACCGTTGCGCTCGCCGAGCGCGGCTCGATGTACCACACGCACATCCACTACATGGAGAAGCTGATCGTCGGTCCTGCGGCTGCGAAGGTGATCGACATCACCGCGAGCGTCGCGCAGAACCTCAAGCGGATCGCCCGCGCCGAGGACCGCCGGGTCGAGGACCTCACCGTCGTCGTGCTCGACCGCGAACGCCACGAGCCGCTTCTCGAGGAGATCCGGTCCGCCGGGGCGCGGGTCAAGCTGATCATGGACGGCGACGTCGCCGCGGGCCTGATGGCGGCGATGGAGCACCGCACCGGGATCGACGTGCTCATGGGCATCGGGGGCGCGCCTGAGGCTGTGCTCGCCGCGTGCGGGATCAAGTGCATCGGCGGCGGCATGCAGGCCAGGCTCTGGCTCAGCGAAGGTGAGCACGCCGTCTTCGAGGACGAGGGCAAGGTCGAGGGAACGGTGCTCGAGCTCGACGACCTCGTCGCGGGTGACAACGTCTTCTTCGCAGCCACCGGGATCACGCCGGGAGAGCTCCTCGAAGGGGTGCGTTTCCTCGGCGAGGACCGCTGCCACACGCAGAGCCTGGTCATGCGTTCGTATTCGGGAACGGCACGCTACATCGACGCGGAGCACAATCTGGCCAAGCTGCGCCGCCGTCGCGACCCTGTGGAGCTGGCATCCAAAGGGACGTCGGTCGACCAGGCGTAGTCAAGGCACCTGGGCGGACGCGAGACCGCCTTTCCCTCATGACAGAATCGGAGCGACGGTAATGAAGGCACGATTTCGCCCGAACGCGAACCTGATGCGCTGGTTCACGCCGGGGCTGCACGTCAAGCGCTGGCTGCTGCTGCTGTTCGTCGCCATCGTGATGATCAGCCTCGCGGTCGGCTACCTCCTCCGCGACCTCTACAGCGCGTCGTTCGTCTTTCCGTCGTTCGTCGGCGACCTCACCCTGCAGTTCCTCCCTCGACTGGTTCGCGCCCTGCTCTTCGCCCTGGTCGGCGTCGGGCTCATCCTGCTCAGCTTCTACAAGCTCAGCCAGTCGATCCTCGGTCCGTTCCTCCCGGGCCGCGGCACCACCGAGCGCGGGCTCGCCGACCAGCTCTACAAGTTCCGCTACCTCGCGAAGGGTCCTCGCGTGGTCGCGATCGGCGGTGGCACCGGGCTCTCCTCGTTGCTCCGCGGCATCAAGAAGTACACCGGCAACATCGTTGCCATCGTCACGGTCGCGGATGACGGGGGATCGAGCGGCCGCCTCAGGGAGGAGTACCGGGTGCTGCCGCCGGGCGACATCCGCCAGTGCCTCACGGCTCTGGCCGAGACCGAGCCACTGATGACCGAGCTCTTCCAGCATCGCTTCGGCGGCGAGGGAGCGCTGGCCGGGCATTCATTCGGGAACCTCTTCATCACGGCGATGGCCGAGATCACCGGCGACTTCGAGCACGCGGTCCGCGAGTCGGGCCGAGTTCTCGCCGTCCGCGGCCAGATCGTGCCGGCAACGCTTCGCGATGTCGTCCTCTGCGCGACCGCGGGCAGCGAGGTGAGAGTCGGCGAATCCAAGGTCCCGCATGGGGTCGAACGCATCGACAGGGTCTTCCTCGACCCGCCCGACGTCGAGATCAACCCGGAAGCGGAGAACGCCATCCTCGCCGCCGAGCTGGTCATCGTCGGGCCGGGATCGCTGTACACCTCGATACTTCCCAACCTCCTGATCGACGGCATGGTCGAAGCCCTCCGGGCGAGCCCCGCGGTGAAGGTCTACGTCTGCAACATCGCGGGCCAGCCCGGGGAGACGATGGGGTACTCGGTGAGCGAGCACCTGAAGACGATCGAGGAGCATGTCGGCAACCACCTCTTCGACTACGTGATCGTCAACAGCAACGTGGGATTGCCGCTTCCGCCTTCGGCGGTGGAGGCGGGCGTGACGAGGGTCGGGTTCGACCGCGACCAGGCAGCGCTCCAGCAGGTGAACTACATCCTCGCCGACGTCGCCTCGTCGACCATCTCCACGCACCACGATCCCGAGAAGCTGTCCAAGGTGATCATGAAGCGGATCTGGCACTAGCGGCGCCAAGACCTCGGCCCGAACACTCAGTACAGGAGGTCGTGGCGGACGCGATACGACCATTGGTGGGCCGCACGCTCGGCGATCCGGTTCCATGCGGCGTACGAGCGCCTGCGAATTGGAAGATCCCACGTGCCGACGAACTCTGTGATCCGATCGCTGAATCCGGACTTGAACCGGTAGAGACCGTAGAGCGGGTGGTCCGGGTTGAGCTCCGATACGGGCGGCACGGCGACCAGGTCGTAGTGGTCGACGCCTCGGGCCCTGAGCCAGCGCATGACCTCCCACTGGAGCAGGTGTGGCGCCATCACCGACTGGTGCTCCTTGGTGGATCCACCGTCCTTGTACCAGGCCTTCCTCCCGATGTACGTGGCGAAGACCCCGGCAAGCACCTCGCCGTCGAGCGATGCGAAGAACAGCTGCCCCCGTCCGGCGGCCGCGTGCAACCGCCAGTACCCCGAGAAGTACTCCTTGCTGCGCAACGTGAAGCCTGCACGATCCCGCGTCGACGCCATGAGCGAGTACATCGTGTCGATGCTCGTGGCGTCGACCGCAACGGGCTCGACGGTGACGCCGTGCCGCTGCGCGAGGCGAATGTTGTAGCGGCACTTCGGCTTGAACGACGCGAGCAGCGCGTCGTCGTCGGGCCCGAGGTCGACGATGATCGTCGCCCTGCTGATCTGCACGTCGTGGCGGGATTTCTCGAGCCCCAGCATTCGCAACGCTGTGACCGCATCCTCGCTCTGCTCGATCTCCGGCTCCACCTTCATCGCGAACGCGCGCCCGGCACGCTCGCGGAGACCGTCGATCACCGGACCCAGCTGAGCGATGTTCGCGACCCCGGGCCCCTTCGGGACGTAGCCCAGCTCGCCGAGCCCTGGGACTGTGTGGCGCAACACCAGAACCGCAATCGAGGGTTGATCGTCGGTGACGAGATAGCGCGGCATCCACCGATGGGCTCGCTTGAACTCACCCCACGCGCGCGATTGGAGAATCTGCCCACCGTCGGGATTTGCGGCGACCATCTCGTCCCATCGCGCGATCTCGCCGGGCGTCGCGTCTCTCATCGGCGCAGCCGCATCGCGGCGCGATAGAGGCGATGCCGGAATGCGCGCACGCCGAGATCCCATGTCCCGGCGCGCTCGACGGCCCGGCCACCGAACGATCGCTTGAACTGCGAGAATCCTGCCCAGGGATGCCCCGGCGTTCCGCCGGGCGTGATGCCCCAGAAATCGAAGGTTCGCGATCCGTTCTCGCGAGCGTCGAGGATCATTCGCCACACGAGCGGCGCCGCCGCCTGGAGTCGACGGCCGCTCACCGGATCGGAGACTGCGTGAGCGTAGTAACGAGTCCCGGCGAAGTCGAAGCACATGGCGGCGGCGACGGGTTCGTCACCCACTTCGGCGATGTACAGCGATGCGGCCCGCTCGGGCATGAGCGTCGCGGCGACAGCGCGGTGATATGACGGCCCCTGTCCGTGGAATCGTCCCGCTGCGGCGGTGAGCTCCTGCAGCCGCAGGAACACCTCGATATCGCCGGGATCGCTGCTCGCGCGGATGGTCAGGCCCTTACGGGGCGCCGCGTTGATGGCACCGCGATGTCCGGCGGACAGACCGCGTCGCAACTCGGCCTCGTCTGCGGTGAGATCGAGCACCCAGGTCCAGCGAGGCTGAATCGAACGTGTTGGCAGCGCTCCGCTCGCCACCAGCGCTGCAGTGGCGAAATCAGCGGCCGGTTCGGCGCGAACGAAGTCGAGTGATCGCGCGCGCGCAGCGGCGACCGCGTCTTCCAGTGCATTTGTCAAAGCGCTTGCCGAAACCGAGGTGGGGCCGTGTGGCAGATACATGTACCTGGGAAAACGCCCGGCGCGAATTGCCCCAGCCCACATCCACCCCTCGTCCCGCGACCGGATGACGTCGTGGCCAAGCGCCGCCTGGACGCGCTGCCAGAGCGTGCTCTGCAGGAAATGACCGCCCATGCGCTGCAGCGCTGAGTCCCACTCCGCGTCTGCGACGCCGGCGTTCGCCGCCGACACGCGATGCGACGCTAGCACAGCGGCCGGCGCAGTCGATGTTGAGAAACCATTGCCGTTTTCCTTACAATCGCTCGCGTTTCCCCGCCCCTGTCCTGGAGAGAACGCATGGCAGCTGTCATCACACGCGATGTCCTCGCGAAGCAACTTGCAGATCGTGCAGAGATCACCGTCACCGCAGCACGCGATGAGGTCCGCTGGTTCTTCGACACCATCGCACAGTCCCTCGAGAAAGGCGACGAGGTTCGCATCCACGGCTTCGGCAACTTCAAGACGGCGCAGCGCGCCGCCCGTCTCGGCCGCAACCCGCGCACCGGCGAGGCTGTGAAAGTGCCTGCGCGGCGCGTCGTCCGTTTCTCGGCCAGCACCTCGCTCTCGAGCGCGGTGAAGGGCGCAAAGTCCGGGCGTCGGGCCAAGGCCTGATCGCTCAGGCCTCGTGAGGTGACGCTGCCGCGTTTGCGGTGACGTCGTCGAAGGCCACGCCCGCATGCTACGGATAGACATGCGAAGGCGAGCCCGATGACGGCACCGCGACCGCGGTGGCCGTGGATCGTTTTTCTCGCGATCGTCGGCGCACTCCTCGTTGGAGCGTCCTCGATCGTCGCTGTGAGGCTGACCGCGCCGGCGCCACCGGCAACCGTGGTGATCAACACGACCGCCACGCTTGCGCTTGGTGGCAGTGCGCCACCGCCGATCCCCGTGCCCGCGCCGGGCAGCTTCGCGCTGTCCACGAGCACCGCAGGCACGGTCGCGAGCCGCAACGCAGCGGTGGAGCGACCGATCGGCTCCGTCGCGAAGGCCATGACCGCTCTCGTGGTGCTCGACGCGCTGCCGCTTGCGCCCGGCGCCGCCGGACCTTCGCGGACGCTGACCCAGGCCGATGTGCTGCTGTACCGGCAGGCCGTCGCACAGGGCGGGTCCAATCTCCCGGTGCATGCGGGTGAAGTGCTCACCGAGCGTGACCTTCTCCTCGCACTGCTCCTGCCGTCAGCCGACAACATCGCGGAGTCCCTCGCCGTCTGGGCGTCCGGCAACCGCACGGCATTCATCGCACGCCTCAACGCCAAAGCGGTGTCGCTGGGTATGCACCACAGCCACTACGCGGATCCGAGCGGCCTGAGCAACAAGACGGTCTCGACGGCAGCCGATCTCGTGCTGCTCGCGAAAGCCGTGACCGAGAGCCCTGCGCTCGTCGCGCTCGTGACGGTGCAGCAGGCGCGAATGACCGATGGCACCCTGCTGCACAACCTCGACGTCCTGCTCCAGAGGGTGCCCGGCTGGCTTGGCATCAAGACGGGTTGGACCGGTGCGGCCGGAGGATGCCTGCTGTTTGCGGCGCGGAGAGCGTACGGTGCCGCATCGAACCTGTCGGTGACCGTGTGGGGTGCGATTCTCGGTCAGCCGGCGATGACCGCGCCGGATCCCGCGCATCCGGAGCTGGGCGCTGCTTTTGCCGGTGCGCAGAACGCTGTGACAGCCGTCCTCGGCAGCTACCGTGTGGTGAACATCGCGGCAGCAGACCCATCGGTGAGCGGCACCATCTCGACCCCCTGGGGCAGCCGGGCGGCGGTGGAACTGTTCGCGCCCCGCGGCAGCGACAACATGCTTGCGCGCGGAACGCTGACATTTCGTCTGAGTGTCACCGCGTTCAAACCCAAGGCCCCGATCGCGGCCGGCGCGCAGGTTGGCGAGATCGACGGAATCACGACCGACGGCACGCACGTCACCTGGAAGGTGGCCGCATCGAGCGCGATCGCCGCGCCGTCGTGGTGGTGGAGGCTCCTCAACGACTGAGGTGCCACGACTCACCAGGCCGAATCGGTTCGCTCCGCAGCCGCGAGCAGCGCGGTCATCACGTCGGCGTCCCGCCCGGCGAGGTCGGGCGCGACCCGCAGGCTCTCGACACGCTCCTTCGCCGTGACCATCTCGAGCTCGTGCAGGCCCAGGTTCGTCTTGGTCGTCAGATGGCCTTTGTATGCGGCGAGCGGCGTACGCCACTTCTGGCGCAGGGCGTGCGGCGACAGTTCCCCGGCTTTGACCGTCAGCCCCGCCCCGCCGCGGGCCGGAAACAGGCGGAAGCGAAAGGCATTGCGACCGGCCTTCACGCACTGCTCACAGCGACCGTAGCGCTCGTCCGGGATCTCGGGTCGCTTCATGCAGACGCGGCACACGCAGCCGAGGATAACGTGCGCGTTTGACACCATGCCACGCAGCACCTAACATTCCGCGTCGACGTAGTTCGCCCAGAAGGAGCGCCTTTTGATGACAGGGATCGTGTGCCTCGAAACCGGCAGTGACCGGTTGAAGGGTGGAGTCCGCCTGTCGGGAGTCGCACCTTGAGTCTTTGAGCATCGAGTAGCTCTGCTCACAGGATCGTGCGGCAACCGGCCGGCACGGTCCTTTTTGTTTGTCCAGAAGAGAAGAACAAGAAAAACGTGAGCGAGGAGAAATCGGTGTCCAGGGCAGGTGACGGCGGCATGGCCGTCGAGGTGACCAAGCTGGTGAAGTCGTTCCGAAGGGAACGACGCGGCCGGCCGTGGAAGCGGCGCGAGCAATCGGGCCGGTACAAACGCGCCGTCGACTCGGTGGATCTGCGCGTTCGCGACGGCGAGATGGTCGCCGTCGTCGGGCTCAACGGAAGCGGCAAGTCGACACTGCTGCGGGTCCTGGCGACGCTGACGATTCCCGATGAGGGGAGTGCCCGCGTCTTCGGCCACGACGTTGTCAAGGACGGCCACGAGGTGCGGCGTCACGTGAACCGCGTCTCGGTGGAGGCGAGCTTCTTCAAGGAGATGAGCCCGTGGGAGAACCTGTCGTACGCGACGCGCCTCTACGGACAGGACGGCAAGGGCACGCGCGACGCCGCCGTCGCCGCGCTCACGCGGCTCGGGCTCCCGCGCGACACGATCGATCGTCCGATGAAGCAGCTCTCGCGTGGACAGCAGCAGAAGGTCGCGATCGCGCGCAGCCTCCTGACGAGCCCGTCGCTGCTGCTGATGGACGAGCCGACGACAGGCCTCGACCCACGCTCGAAGCGCGAGGTGCAGGGGTTCGTGCGTGACATCCGGGAGCAGTCGGGCGTGACCGTGCTGCTGAGCACGCACGACCTCGAGGAGGCCGAACGTCTCTGTGACCGCGTGATCATCCTCGACCGAGGCCGGATCCTCGCGGAGGGCTCACCCGCCGAGTTGCGCGCGCAGCACAGCGAAAAAGGTGACGGAGCGTCGCTGGAGGACGTGTTCCTGCGTCTCACCGGCAAGAGCTTCGACGACGACAGCGAAGCGGAACAGGAGGACGACGCATGAGCACGCGCACCCCGGACATCGAGATGCGCTCACCGGGTCTGCGCTTTGAGACGAACGCGTTCCTCGGGTTCTTCGAGCGGCAGCGCAACCTGTACAAGCGCTACTGGATCTGGGAAGTCGTCTGGCTGGTGTACAGCATCGTCAGCACGCTCAGCATCGGGTACCTGGCGTCGGGCCTCGGTTCCTTCAGCGGTCCCAACGCGCACGTCGACATCGCGCGCGCCCAGCTCTACCTGCTCATCGGATCGCTGCTCTGGAGCTACCTCTCGCTCATGTTCTTCGACGTGTCCTTCGCCATCGCCTGGGAGCGCTGGGAAGGAACGATCGAGTACACGTTCATGGCGCCGGTGCGGCGGGTGACACACCTGCTCGGGATCTGTTCCTTCGCGATCGTCTACGCGCTGCTGCGCAGCGTGATCATCATGGTCGCGATCGCGCTGGCGTTCCACCTCGACCTGTCCCACGCGGACGTCGGATCGGCGCTCGTGGTGCTCGCAGCAGCGACCTTCCCGGTGCTCGGGCTCGGCATCTTCACCTCGATCCTGCCGTTGCTCTCGCCCGAGAAGGGCGAGCAGATGGCGGTAGCAGTGCAGGGCGTGCTGCTGCTCGTCTCGGGCGTGTACTACCCGATCACCGTGCTGCCAGCAGTGCTGCGGGTGATGGGTGAGGGATCGCCGCTCACCTACACCCTGAGCGGCATGCGTTCAGCGCTGCTCGACCATGCCGGGATCGGATCGTTGCTCGGCACGATCCTCGTGCTCCTCGTGATGGGAGCGGTGCTCATCCCGTCTGGCGTCTGGGTGTTCTCGCGCGCGGAACGCCGGGCGAAGCGCCTCGGACTGCTCAAGCGGAACGGTTAGAGGTCGAGGTGATGCATGTAGGCGGGAAAGGTCGTCACGCTCCCGCCGGCCATGCCTCCCTCGAGCTCGCCGTCACGAATGAAGCCGAGACGCTCGGCGACAGCAAGGCTCCGGCGATTCTCCACGCCGGCGTTGAGCAGGATGCGGCGAGCCAGCAGATTGGCGCGCGCCCACTCGAGCAGCGCCTGTGCGGCCTCGGTGATGTAGCCAAGCCCGGTTCGGTCGGTCGCCAGGAAGTAGTGGATCTCGTACTCGCCCTCGGCATGTTGATCGAGGCCGATCACCCCGATCGCAACGCCCTCCTCGATGATCGCGAACGCGGGTGAGCCCGCCTCCCACTGGGGCAGCGCCCGATCGTCGACGTACGCCGCCTGGTTCTCCAGCGTCAGATCCACCGCCCACGGCATCCACGGCAGCAGCTCCCGCCGGGAGGCGACGGTGGCGCGCAGGAGATCATCGTCGTGGGCATGCGACACAGGCTCCAGGACGAGGCGCGCGGTGCGGATCGGCTCGCGCGGGAGAGCGCTCACGGGTCTGTGGGGCGGCGAAGGACCTTTGGAAGCCAGCGCCGGTACCACGGCATCTTTGCACGAGGCGATGCAGCTTCCGGCTCGGGGCCGTCCGGCTGCGCGTTCGGGTCCTCCGGGGCCAGGACGAGTTCACGTGACCGAGCGAGTTCGTCCATCGGGAACTGGATCATCTCCAGATCATGCTAGGGGTCAGTGGGCGACAGCGGAGTCCCGTTGCGTTGACGAACATACTCACAGGTGCGTATATTTGTCCGTGTGAACGTCGAAGTCAGGGCGGTCGGTCTGCGGGCGATGCGCGACAAGCATCACCTCACCCAGCGTGAGCTCGCGCGGCGGCTCGGCGTGACCCAGAACTACATCCCGGCGCTCGAGGCAGGCACGCGCAACCCGGGCCCGAAGTTGCGCCAGTCGCTGATGCAGCTCTTCAACTGCGACTTCGAGGATCTCTTTCAGGTCGTGATGGTCAACCCGGTCGATCACCGCGAGCAGGTGCTCCGGCCCGAGGGCGGCGTTCGAGGGGTGTGAGGCCACCGGCGACGCGCCGGCCCGCGGCATCGGGAGCATCGACGCGCATTCGTACAATCGCGCCGTGCCCGGCCAACTCGACCTGCTCGTGCTCGAGGGGATGTCCTTCTACGGCTACCACGGTGAGACCGACGCGGAGCGCACGCTGGGCACGCACTTCTACGTCGACGCCGAGATCCGCCTGAATCTCTCACGCGCCGGCGCCAGCGACCGCCTCGCAGACACCCTCGACTACGCGCACGCCTTCACCCTCGTTCGCGAAGTCGTCGAGGGAGAGCCGTATCGCCTCATCGAGGCGGTCGCCGAGCACGTGGCGGCGATCCTGCTCGCGGAGCCCGGGGTCGCGAGCGTGAAGGTCCGCGTGGGCAAGCGACCGCCGATCGCCGGTTCGATCGAGCGCTGCTGGGTGGTCATCGAACGGAATGCCGAGGCAACCGCATGAGCGCGGTGATCGTTGACGGCAAGGCGATCGCTGCCGAGTTGCGTGCCGAGCTAACCGAGGAGATCGCGCTCATGGTTGCGGGCGGGAGCCCGCCCCCGTCGCTGGCGGTGGTGCTGTGCGGTGACGACCCCGCCTCGGCGATCTACGTCCGCAACAAGGGCCGTGCCGCGGAACGGGCCGGCGTGCGCTTCGCGCTGCACAGGCCGCTCGCCGAGTCCACGACCGATGAGCTCGTCGCGCTGGTGCAGTCGATCGAGGCTGACGACTCGATCGACGGGATCCTGGTGCAGCTGCCGCTTCCGCCACATGTGGACGCTGCAGCGGTGACCGCATGCATCTCGCCCGAGAAGGATGCCGACGGCTTTCATCCGTACAACCTCGGGCGCCTCGCTGAGGGCCACCCCGCTGTGGTCGCCCCGGGGACGCCGCTCGGGTGCATGGAGCTGCTCCGCCGGAGCGGGATGCCGATACGCGGGAGCCGCGCGGTGGTGATCGGGCGCAGCGCGATCGTGGGGCGCCCGCTGGCGCTCATGCTCACCAACGCCGACGCCACGGTCACGATCTGCCACTCCCGGACCCGCGATCTCCCGGCGGTCTGCAGGGAAGCCGACATCCTCGTCGCTGCGATCGGGCGCCCGCGCATGGTCGACGCGTCCTTCGTGAAACCGGGTGCATTCGTGATCGATGTCGGGACCACCTCGCTTGACGGCGCGCTTGTCGGCGACGTCGACCGCGAGTCGGTGGAACCCGTCGCCGGCTGGCTCACGCCGGTGCCGGGAGGGGTCGGGCCGATGACGATCGCCATGCTCCTCCGCAACACGACGTCGCTCGCCACCGCTCGCCGCGGGCTCGTCGCGGTCTGAGCCGATGCCGTCGATCCGCGTTCGCTGGAGTGAGTCGGAGGCTCGGAAACCGTACGCCCGCCCGTTCATGGTCACCTTCGTCAGCGATGACGGCACGGACATCGGAAGCGTCGCGCTCAACGGCGCCGACCTCCTGTACTACACGCACTTCCAGACCGCGGTGCTGTCGCTAGCCGGCGAGCTGTTCGTGGACACCGCGGTCGAGGCGTCCGCCGACCCGCAGCGCGCCTGGCTGGATCGCGTCGCCGGCATGATCCCCGCGCTCGGCGAGATCACCATCACCTCGAAGTCATCGTTCGACGACCACCAGGGCCGGGTGTTCCGCCTGGTCGTCACCTCAGAAGGTCGGACGGCGAGCGCGGACGCGGCGGCCCTGCTCGAGTACCAGGACTTCCAGGCAGTGCTCGCACATCAGACCGGCTGCCTCTTCCGCGACACCGCAGTCGAGGATGTCGCTGATGTCGACGCGAGGCGTCGCGCCTGGCTCGGAGCGATCCGGATGCGCTTCCGCCGCCCGGATGCCGGCGAGGCGATGAGCGAGACCTGGCAGTGGGCCTGAGCGGCACCGCATACGAGCGCGCGGTCGCCACGCTCGACTCCGTGGCCTGGCGAGGGATCATGCCGGGGCTCGAGCGGACGCGGGCGTTGCTTGCCGCGCTCGGCAATCCCCAGGCGGGGCTGCGCGGGGTGCTCGTCGCCGGCACCAACGGGAAGGGGTCGGTGTGCGCGACGGTCGATGCGGTCTCCCGCGCCGCCGGGCTCCGAACAGCGCTCCTCACGAGTCCCCACCTTCAGTCGTACTGCGAGCGCATCGTGCTCGGCGGTGTGCCCATCACCGAGACTGCATTTGGCGAGCTCATCGACACGGTGCGCGAGGCGGCGGAGGTGCTTCCCGAGGAACACCAGCCGACCGGCTTCGAGGTCCTCACCGCGGGTGGGATCCTTGCCGCGCGCCGGGCCGGCGCGGAGCTCCTCGTCTGCGAGGTCGGTCTCGGCGGCCGCCTCGACAGCACCAACATCCTCGACCTCGGCGTCGCCGTCGTCACCAACGTCGCGCTCGACCACCAGGACATGCTCGGCTCGACGATCCCCGCGATCGCACGCGAGAAAGCGGCGATCATCAAGCACGGGAACCTCGCGGTCACCGGCGCTGCCGAGCCCGCGCTGGGTGTCGTTCGTGCGCGGGCGACGGAGGTCGGCGCGTCACTGACCGTGGTGGGGAGCGATGTCCCGGCATCGGGTCGCAGTGAGGGAATGGGCGGCGTCATGGTCGAAACGCTCTTCGACGGACGCCCGATCTCGGTGCGAGCGCCGCTCCGCGGCGCGTTTCAGGTCGCCAACGTCGCGACTGCGATCGCCGTCTGCGACGCGCTTCGAGCGACCGGGTTTGCGATCGACGGCGGCGCTGTAGAACGGGGCTGCGCCGAGGTGCGATGGGCGGGAAGGATGGACTGGATCGACGGGCGGCCACCGCTGCTGATCGACGGGGCGCACAATCCGGCCGGCATCGCGGCGATGGTCACCTCGGCCCGCGAGCTGATCGGCGACCGCCGCTGCGTCGCCGTCTTCGCCGCGATGCGCAACAAGGACTTCGCGTCGATGGCGGCCGGGCTCCGGCACCTCACCGCGGAGATCGTGGTCACGGCTCCGGCAGTCGAGCGCGCCACGCCGCCGGAGGATCTCGCAGGGCTCTTCGAACCACCAGCCAGGATCGCAGCCGACGTGCGGACAGCGCTGACCGTCGCACGTGACCTGGCGGGGCCGGAAGGCGTCGTCGTGGTCTGCGGCTCCCTCTACCTTGCGGGTGAGGTGCTCGGCCTGACCAGCCGCTGAGGAGTACTAGGCGGCGAGAACGGCGAGGAGCTTGGCCTCGAGCGCCTGCTTCGGCTGGTAGCCGACGATGCGCTCCTCTGCCTTGCCGCCACGGAAGATCATCAGGGTGGGGATGCTCATGATCCCGAACATGCCGGGCGTGATCGGGTTGGCATCAACGTCCACCTTCGCGACCTTGACCTGACCGTCGTACTGCGTCGCGAACTCCTCGACGATCGGGGCGATCATCTTGCATGGCGTGCACCACGATGCCCAAAAGTCGACCAGCACGGGAATGTCCGAATCGAGCACCTCTTCCTTGAAGGTGGTGTCGGTGACGGTGACGGGGTGGGACATTGGGGTCTCCTGATGGTCGAAGGGGCGCTGACTGATCGTACTCAACCGGCACTGTCGGTCGAGGCGGATTGCTTTGTGGTGGTCGAGGTTTCGGTCGATGACGATGACGAGCCGGTGTCGGACTTCGTGGCGCCCGGCCTGGCGCTCGAGTCGCCGTTGGACGAGCTCTTGGTCGATTGCTTGGTCGAGGATCCGTCGCCGCTCACCGAGGTGATCGACGAGGACTCGGCGCCGCGACTGTCGGTCTTGTAGAACCCCGATCCCTTGAACACGATGCCCGCCGGGAAGAACATGCGGTTTGCCGCAGCCCCGCAGTCCGGGCATGGAGCCCCGGGCGCATCACGCATCGTCTGCCAGACCTCGAACTCGGTCGAGCACTTGGGGCAGCGGTATCCGTACGTGGGCAATCAATGGTTCCCTGGTCGCGGGTGATCGCTTCAACTCTACCCGCCGGGGGCGTCGTGCCAAACAACGGCCGGGTGACGGCGGTGCGATCAGACCTCGAAGAGCACGAGCCCGGTGGGCACCTTCGGATAGAAGTACGTTGACTTCTGGGGCATCGTCTCGCCGGCGTCGGCCACGGCGATGACCTCGTCGGTGCTCACGGGCGTGACGCCGAAGCCGAGGACGGCCTCGCCGTGCTGCACCGCCGAGTCGAGCATCGCGGCATCGCGCGTGTATGCGAGCGCGCCGGAGGCGATCGCCGCGGCCGAGACGCCTGCCGGTGCGAGCACCTCGGTCTCGAGAACGGCGACATCCAGTCCATCGCGCGGCGAGGCGACCGCGGTGCGTGGACGGCGCAGCACCGCCGCACCGTCGTGCGCAACGACCGCGAACGCGTGGTGCGTCGAGCGCACGGCAGCGGCCGCCGCGAGCGCCGACGTCGCGTCGGCTGCGGGCTCCGTCTCGTACGCATCGTCCAGTCGTGCCCAGAGATCGTCGAGGCTGAACGCGATGCCTGCACCCGGTCGAACGAGCCGGTGCGTGGGCAGGATCGTCAATCCGGGATCGTCCGCTGCGGCGAGGTAGACGAGGCATTGACCGAAGGCGGCGTCGGCGGGTGCGTCGGGATCCGCCGCGCGCCGCTCCTGCGCGTACGCGACAGCGGTCTCGTACCGGTGATGCCCGTCGGCGATGTACAGCGAGGCACCGCGGAGTGCGTCAACGATCGCGTCGACCTCGATCGGGTCGGACGCACGCCAGAGCAGCAGCTTCTCCGAGGCGACCTCCCCGTCCATTCTGCCGCCGAGGAGCGCGGATCCCGACGCGATCCCCGCCAGGACCTCGTCGATGCGGTTCGCGTGTTTCCAGACCGCGAACACGGGGCTTGTCTGCGTGTGCGTCGCACGCATGAGCGCAAGCCGGTCCGCTTTCGGGCCGCTCAGCGTTCGTTCGTGGGGGCGGAGGTCGGACCGCTCCCAGGGCACGGCCGCCACGGTGGCAAGCAGCCCACGGCGGCGGCGTTCACCGCCGCTCGGATCGCGGAAGAGGTGGTCGACGACGTAGAACCCGGGAGGGTCGTCCCGGACGAGCACGCCGAGCTCGAGCCAGGATCGCAGGAACGACTCGGCACGCGTGTACGGGTCACTGACGCCCTCGGTGTCATCGGCATAGCGCAGCCCGTAGTCGACTCGCACGATGGAGCGCATGTCGCGGCCGTAGAGCTCCTCGCGACGCTCGTCGCTGATGACGTCGTAGGGCGGCGCGAGGATACCGCCGAGCTTCACGTGCTCCGGGTTGTACCGAGTGCCGGCAAAGGGTCGAACGGTGGCCATGGGGCGGTGCCCGTCGCGGGACGGGCGTCAGCCCCTCAGAGCCGCACCTGCCGGAGTTGGTCGAGCATCGCGGTCTCGCGCACCTCCTCGAGCAGCTCCGGGCTCACCGGGTCGTCGATCTGCATGAGCATCACTGCGTGGCCGCGCGGCCTGTCGCGTCCCAGCTCGATGCCGGCGATGTTGACGTCGTTGCGCGCGAGCAGCGTCGAGATCGCCGCGATCACGCCCGGACGGTCCTGGTGCGTGACGACCAGGAAGGTGCCGGCGGGCTGCATGTCGACGCGAAAGTCGTTGATGCGCGTGATCCGCGGTCCGTCGTCGAACTGCGTGCCCGCGATCTGCAGCGTCTGCTCGCCGGCGACCTCGACGAGGAGCGAGGCCTCCGGGTCGACCAGGCGCGTCGTGTGCCGCTCATCGACAGCGACGCCCATCGAGGTCGCCACGATCTTCGCGTTGACAGGGTTGACGCGCGTCTCGGTGAACGGTGCGAAGAGCCCGCGGAGCACGTGTGCGGTGACGATCGAGGTGTCGACGCCCGCAAGATCGCCCGCGTAGCTGCAGACAACGTGGCGGAGCTTCCGGCCGTCGAGCTGAGCGGCGAGTGACCCGATCTTCTCGGCGAGGTCGAGGTACGGCTGCAGCCTCGCGAGCTCCTCGGGCAGCACCGTCGGTGCGTTGACCGCGTACCGCGGTGTGCCGCCGGCGAGATACTCGACGATCTGGTCGGCGACGTCGAACGCGACGTTCACCTGCGCCTCGCGCGTGCTCGCACCGAGGTGTGGCGTGACGACCACCTGCTCGAGCGCGAGCAGCGGGTTTGCCGGGTCGGGTGGCTCTTTCGTGAACACGTCGATGGCGGCGCCGGCGATGTGGCCGCCGCGAATCGCGTCCGCGAGCGCCTGCTCGTCGATGATGCCGCCACGCGCGACGTTGATCAGGCGCGCCCCCTTGCGCATCCGCGCGAGCTCGGCGGCACCGATCACCCCTCGCGTCGCATCCGTCAAGGGCACATGCACGGTGAGGAAGTCCGTTTCGGTCAGGAGCGTCTCAAAGTCGCACAGCTCGACGCCCGTCTGCTGCGCGCGCTCCGCGGTGACGAGCGGGTCGTGGGCGATGACCCGCATGCGCAGCCCCTCGCGCGCGATGCGAGCCACCTCGGAACCGATCTTGCCCAGCCCGAGGACCCCGAGGGTCTTCTCGCGCAGCTCGATGCCCATGAACTTCGAGCGTTCCCAGAGTCCGGCGTGCAGCGAGCGGTCGGCTGCCGGGAGGTTGCGTGCGAGCGCCAGCATCATGGCGATGACGTGCTCGGTGGCGGCGATGGTGTTGCCGGTCGGAGCATTGAGCACGAGGACGCCGTGACGCGTGGCGGCGTCGATGTCGATGTTGTCGACCCCGACCCCGGCCCGACCGACCACGCGGAGTCGCGGCGCAGCGGCGAAGACCTCGGCGGTCACCTTGGTCTCGCTGCGCACGACGAGCGCGTCGTAGGCGCCGACACACTCGAGCAGCGCCGCGGCGTCGAGACCGACCACGACGTCAACGTCGCCGGCCGCGCGGAGGCGCGTCACCCCGTCGTCGGCGATCGGGTCCGCGACCAGGATGCGCGTCACCGTGCCGGTCGCGGTGGGCAGCTCCGCGGTGATGCTCACCCGACGCTGACGGGTTCTGCCTGCGCGACCGTCCCGCGTGCCGCTGTCTGCGCCGCGGCGACGGCGAGCCCGCCGCGCGTGCGCAATCCCGTGTCGATGAGTCCAGCCTCGAGCAGGGAGAGGATCGCGTATGCATCGGCGTCGTCGATGAAGCCGAGGTGCCCGATGCGGAAGATCTTGCCCTGCAACGAGTCCTGGCCGCCAGCGAGCACCAGGCTGTGCTTTGTGCGGAGCGTGGTGAGGAGGTGCTTCAACGCCTCTGGTGTGTCCGCAGGGCTGTGCACCGCGGTGACCGTGTCACTTCGGTGTCCTTCGGCGGCGAGTACCTTCATGCCCATCGCGCCGACGCCGGCGCGGATCATCCGGCCGACACGCGCGTGACGAGCCCAGACGTTCTCGAGCCCTTCCTCGCGCATCATCGCGAGTCCCTCCTGAAGCGCGTACATCACCGAAACCGCAGGCGTGGTGAACGTCTGCTGCTTGTCCTGGTATTTCTTCTCGCGACCGAAGTCGAAGTAGACACGCGGACTGGTCGATGCCGCAGCGCGCTCGAGCGCCGCCGCGCTCACCGCGATCATCGTGATCCCGGGAGGCGCCATCCAGCCTTTCTGTGAGCCCGTGACGAGCACGTCGATGCCGAGGTCGTCCGTCTGCAGCGGCAGGCAACCGGCGCCGCTGACGCTGTCGACAGCGAGCAGCTTGCCGCGACTCCTCACGACGCCGGCGATCGCGGCGAGGTCGTTGGTCACGCCTGTCGAGGTCTCGTTGTGCGTCACGAACACGGTCGTGATGTCGGGATGCTCTGCAAGCGTGCGTTCGACGTCCTCGGGGTCGATCGGCTCGCCCTGCGGGACGGTCAGACGCACGACCTGCGCGCCGTAGGTGTCGCCGATGGTGGCCCAGCGATCGCCGAACGAACCCATCGAGCAGAAGAGCGCCGGCTCACCGGGACTGAGAAGGTTGACGACGGCAGCCTCGAGGCCGCCGGTGCCACTCGCCGGGTAGACGAGGACGTCGTTGTCGGTGCGGAGTGCCCAGCGCAAACCGCCGACGACGTCCTCCATCACCGCGGCGAACTCAGGGCCGCGGTGGTTGATCATGGGACGGCTCGCGGAGCGGACCACGCGAGCGGGGAGCGGGGTCGGACCGGGAACGCGGAGTTGAGGTTCACCCATGGGCCGAAGTCTATCGAAGGCCGGGTGCGACACCGCCCGACCTTGCGGACAGCAGTGGTGCCTGCCCCTCGCGACGGGTGGTGCTGGCGCCATTGGCTCGGACCTGTTCGCGAATACAGTTGACGAATGGAGCAGGTCGACATCAGTCGGACGCTGCACACGCGCTCTGGCGAAGAAGAGCGACCACGGCGTGCCGCCATCACGGTGCTCGCCGTCGCCACGGCCTCGCTCGCCATCGTGATTGCCGCACTCTCGATCAGCCTCGTCGTCGTCAACCGAGCGCACGTCCGCTCGATCGGTGACATCGATCTCCAGGACCTGGTGGTGCCCGTGAGCTTCGGACTGGTGGGTGCCCTCGTTGCCTCCCGGCAGCGCCGCAACGTCACCGGCTGGCTCTTCCTCTTCATCGCCGTCGTCGCGGCGCTGCAGGGCTTTGCCGATCAGTACGCGCGATACGCGCTGCTGACCCACCCCGGTGCTCCGGGCGGGGTGTGGGCGCTCTGGCTGGACAGCTGGGTGATCAGCTTCGTATTCCCGAGTGGGGCGCTCGCACTGCTGCTCTTGCTCTTCCCGGACGGCCATCTGCCCTCACGCAGGTGGCGACCGGTGGCGATCGCGAGCGCGCTGCTGACGATAGTGCTTGTGCCGGCGGGAGCGTTCAGTCCCGGGCAGATCTCCACGGAGACGAATTTTGCAGTCGCCACCAATCCGATCGGAGTCCCGTCGAACGGCATTCCAGAGACGATCCTCGTCGTCCTTGGCCTCAGCTGGCTCGTGGGATTCGTTGTCCTGGCGATCGCCGCTGCCGCACCCGTCGTGCGCTTTCGCAGGTCGCGTGGCGATGAACGCGTTCAGCTGAAGTGGGTCGCCTCTGTGCTCACCGTGAGCGCGGTTGTCGCTGTCGGCTTCAACCTGGCTCAAACCATCTTCTTCGGTCTCCCGGCGATCTCTGACGTCGCGCTCGCTCTCGGCTTCGGAGCTGCTCTGCCGGTTGCTGCCGGCATCGCGATCTTCAAGCATCGCCTGTACGACATCGACCTGGTCATCAGTCGCACGCTCGTGTATGGCTCGCTCGCGGTATTCATCACCGCCGTCTACGTGGGGATCGCGGTCGGTCTGGGAGCGCTGATCGGTGGTGGTGGAAAACCGAATCTCGCGTTGTCGATCGTCGCGACGGCGATCGTTGCCGTGGGGTTCCAACCCGTGCGCGAGCGCGTCCAGCGCGTGGCAAACCGGCTGGTGTACGGCATGCGCGCAACGCCGTACGAGGTGCTCTCGCGGTTCTCGGAACGCGTGGCCGGCTCGTACGCCGTCGACGACGTGATGCCGCGCATGGCACGCGTGCTCGCCGAGGGCACCGGGGCACAGCGCGCCGACGTGTGGCTGCACTCCGGCCGCCACTGGCGCGAGGCAGCGGTCTGGCCGGACACCGCCGCTCGGGCTGCTTCGATACCGGCCGTCGACGGGAGGTTGCCGGAGGTGGGGGGCGCAAGCCGGCTCGTCGAGGTGCGTCATCAGGGGGCGCTGCTCGGTGCGCTCGGCGTGACCAAGCGCACCGGCGAGACGCTGACGCCGGTTGAGGAGAACCTGCTCGTGCACCTTGCCGGCCAGGCCGGCCTGGTCCTCCGAAACGTCGGGTTGACAGCGGACCTGCAGGCGCGGCTCGATGACCTGCGAGCGTCGCGCCAGCGATTGGTCTCCGCGCAGGACCAGGAACGCCGCCGTCTCGAACGCAACCTGCACGACGGCGCACAGCAGCATCTCGTCGCCATCAAGGTGAAGCTCGGCCTTGTGGAAATGCTCGTCGATCGCGATCCGGTTCGGGCACAGCAGACTCTCTCGCAGTTGAAGTCCGATGCCGACGAGGCGCTCGAGACGCTCCGTGATCTGGCTCGCGGCATCTACCCGCCGCTCCTCGCGGACAAGGGTTTGCGGCTCGCCCTCGAGTCACAGGCGCGGAAGGCCACCGTTCCGGTGTTGGTCGAGGCTGATGGAATCGATCGGTATCCGCAGGAGATCGAGGCCGCGATCTACTTCTGCGTGCTCGAGGCGCTGCAGAACGTGCAGAAATATGCGCACGCCACCCACGTCACCATCCGCGTGGCCGAGCGAGAGGACACCCTCACCTTCGACGTCATCGACGATGGACAGGGGTTCGACGCCGCTTCGGTGCCGCAGGGGATGGGATTGACCAACATGGAGGATCGGCTCGACGCCCTGGGTGGTGCACTGCGAGTCAGCTCGGCGCCCGGTCGGGGGACGACGATCTCCGGGTCACTGCCTGTCGCCGCCGGCGCCGTTCGGTAGACGCCGCCAGTCAGAGGGGGATATCGTCGTAGACGGAACCGCCGGCTCGCACGGTGTCGCGCCGCTGCTGGTTGTAGGCGGCACCTGTGCTGGACCTCGAGCCGGACGCCGGCGTCGGGCGAGGCGCGGACGTGGAGGAATGCGTGGCCGCGCGCTGACGCCGGCGTTTCCGCCGTATCGCTGCTCGACGCAACCACAGCACCCCACCGAGGACCCTCGCAACCAGAGCGATGAGGATCACCAGAACGCGCGCAACCTGCTCACGCCAGAGGAGGACGGCGCCTGCCACCGCGATGAGCAGCAGCCAGAGGATCAGCGGTTCGAACTGGAAGCCAGTCCCCTCCGGGACGTTCGCGGCGGTGGGCTTCAGTGAGGGAGACGCCGAGCCGGGATGCGCGTCGCGCCAGGCGATGATCGCGTTGCGCCGGGCGACGATCGCGGGCATGTACGCCTCGAGTCCACTGCGCACTCCGGCAGCGACGTCCTGACGGAACGCTGGCGTTGCCAAGAGCGCCGCCTCGGCCGGATTGCTGAGATATGCCATCTCGACGGTCGCAGCCGGCACAGCGCTGTTCGGCCACGACTTTGGATCGAGCGCAACGCCGCGGCTTGGTACATCGAGCGGCGTCAGCTCCGCGGCAAGCGCGTCGCTGAGCGACTGCGCGAGCGGTCTGCTGGTCGCCGTCGGGTACGTCACCACCGAGCCGTTCGTCGAGGATGCGCCCGAGAAGCTTGCACCGACGCTGACGACGAGCACCGCGTGGTGCGCTCCCGAGATCTGCTGCCGGCGGCTCTCCGAGACGTAGACGTCGGCTGTCCGGGTCATCACGACCCTGACGAGATCTGCTCGCAGGAGCGCTTCGAGCCGCGTGCCCACGTCGAGTGCGACGTCCTTCTCGAGGAGGCCATTCGTACCGGTGGCCCCGGGGTCGAAGGGGATGTCGGGGTGCGCCGGGGTCGGCCGGCCACCGAACGCCGGGTCGACAGTGATCACGATCGGCGATGGAGCCTTCGAGCCGGCCGCGAGGGCGCGGGGCGCCGGGCCGAGGGCACCCGCGAGCATCGCGGCGACCGGGGCGAGGACAAGGACGTGGAGAAAACGAGCCCGGTGATGGCGCATGCGCCTGCGGCCCAGTATAGGTGCGCCGTGTCAGCAAAACCGCTTCAGGAAGCGTCTGGATGAATGTGATTGCGTCGGCGACCGTGATACCGGCAGGTGATTCGCCGTCGGATCGCACGTTCGAGGCAGTCGTCGTTCAGGACGCCAGGCGGCTCTACTCGCTGGCCCTTTCGATCCTTCGGGATGCCGGCGAGGCTGAGGATGCGGTTCAGGAGACGCAGCTCACGGCCTGGCGGTCCTGGGAGTCGGTGGCGCGGATGGACCGTCCGGACTCATGGCTCACCCGGGTCTGCGTCAACCACTGCATCAGCCGGCGCCGTCATCTTCGCTCGAGAGGCTGGCCGCTGCTGGTCCCAAACGACCAAGCGCCGGCGACCCGCGGCGCGGAGGCCGGAGGCGCCCTCGTCGACATCGATCGCGCGTACCGGCGGCCCCGAGACCGTGCGTCGGCAAAGCGGGCTAGCGGATCTCCGCAAACGGCAGCAGCGCGATGTGCCGTGCGCGCTTCAGAGCGACGGTCAGCGATCGCTGATGCCGGGCACAGGTACCGGTCATGCGGCGCGGAAGGATCTTGCCGCGCTCGGAGAGGTACCGGCGGAGCCGGGTGACCTCCTTGTAATCGATGAAGTCGATGTGCTCGAGGCAGAAGCTGCACACCTTTCGGCGGCGGCGATCGAAATCAGGCATGGCTCTCCGAACTAGAAGGGAATGTCATCGGGATCGACGTCACCGCCGCCACCGACCGGTACTGGCGACGGAGCGACGCCACCGGAGTCACCGGAAGGCCCGCCTTCCTGACGGCCCCCCGCGCTGTCGAGAAACTGCACGTCGTTGGCGTTGACCTCGGTCTTGTATCGCTTCTGACCACTCTGGGCGTCGTCCCAGGAGCGGGTCTGCAGCCGGCCCTCGACGTAGATCAAACGGCCCTTCTGCAGGTACTGCGCGGTGGTCTCCGCGAGCTTGCGCGTTCCCTGGTTCCACACGACGACGTCGTGGTAATCCGTGAACTCCTTGCGCTCGCCGGTCGCCGGGTCGCTGCCGTAGCGGTTGGTCGCCAGCGCGAGGTTGCACACCGCGGTGCCGCTCGGTGTGTAGCGGAGCTCCGGGTCGCGGGTGAGGCGGCCGATGAGCATCACACGATTGAGGGAACCCGCCATCACAAATCTCCTTCGTCGTCGTCGATTGCCGAGGGAACGTCGTCTGCTTCCAGATCGTCGTCCCCGCCCACGGACCCTGCAGCGACAGTATCGCCGTCCGCGCCGTCGATTTCAGCGTCGGGCTGGATGGGACCCTCCACCTCCTCGATCTCGGCCTCGGGATCGGGCATCGGTCCCTCGTGGACCACGATGAGGTGGCGGAACACGGTGTCGTGGATCCGGAGGGCCCGCTCGATCTCGGCGACCTTGCCACCGTCGAGGTGGAAGACGACGAGGACGTAGTGGCCCTCTCGAAGACGTTTGACCTCATACGCAAGACGGCGCTTCCCCCAGAGCGTGGTCTTGACAACCTCGCCGCCATGGGATTCCAGCAGTGAGCGCACCGATTTGACGGCGACACGCACCGCGTCATCCTCCAGCTCCGGCCGGACGATGTACATCAGCTCGTAGTCACGCACCATGCGTGGCACCTCCTTTCCTCTGGGCTTGCGACGCCCGGGGTGTTGCGGCTGCCGAGGTGTTCAGGCGGTCGCGATCCGGGCGCAGGAAAGCGTTTGTGTGGAAACGCTCCTCGAGTGAGAAGCGTTCGAAGTGTAGCAGGAGCCGATCTCAGTCCAGCCGGAACGTCTTCGGCAGTGTCGTGAGGTTGCGGCAGCCCGTCTCCGTGACCACGACCAGGTCCTCGATCCGGATGCCGCCGAGATTCGGGTCGTAGAGCCCCGGCTCGACGGTGATCACGTCGCCCACCTCGAGCACGACCTCCGCCTCGCTGATACGTGGGAACTCGTGGATCTCGAGCCCCAGCCCGTGTCCCGTGCCGTGGATGAAGCGCGCGTCGCTCTGGATGTCGCGATACGGCCGTGCAAGCGAGCCATACCCGTGTTTCTTGAACACCTCGCAGCATGCGTAGTGGACGTCGCGCCCGTTGGCGCCCGGCCTCACCGTGTCGAGGCCTGCCTGCTGCGCTTCGAGCACGGCCTCCCACATGCGTTCGACGGCCGCTGGTGGCGTGCCCCGGACGACCGTGCGCGTCATGTCTCCCCAGTACCGCGTGCGTTTGTCGAACGGGTAGATGTCGAGCACGATCGGCAGTCCGGCTCGGATGACATCGCTGTTCGTGCGGTGTGGATCCGCTGACTCGGGGCCACCGCAGCAGATCGAGTCCGTCGTGCTGTTGCCGTGTTCGAGGAGGTCGCTTTCGACTGTGTAGATGAGGTCGTCACTGGTGAGCGTGCGACCCTCGTGGAAGAGCAACCCGTCCCGGATCTCTGCCGCCTTGATGACGTCGATCGCCTTCTGCAGCGCCGCCATGCCTGCATTCTCCGTGGCGGTGATCCACTCCACCTCCTCGGCGGTCTTGATGCGACGCCGGTACTCGTAGATGTCGGTGCGGGGACGGACATCGACGTCATGCTGGCGCAGCTCGTCCGCGAGCACCGTCGGAAAGTCCGCATCGACGTCGACCGCGTTGAGGCCGTGCTCCCGGCAGACGGCGGTCACGAGATTCGCCCATCCGGTGTACTCGTTGCCGCCGGCAGGTGTCGGCGGGAGGTCGAGCTCCGATGTGCTGCGCACGGTGCCCACCTTCGACTCCTTGCGGGCGCGCCCCTCCTCGAGCGCACTTGCCCACAGGACGGTGTCGTCACCGCCCTGGTCGACGACGACGATGGGATCCGGGACGAGGAACCCGGTGCGATACAGGATGTTGGGATGGTGATAGGTCTCACCGAACAGCAGCACGGGGCGGTCGTCACTCATGTCGCGGAGCCTACCAGCCGGGTGTCACGCTGTTGCCGTGCCTGCACCCAAGCGGTCTCGAGGACGCGGCTCCGGCATCGGGTGGTTCCTCGCGGGCTATGCGGGCGTCGGCGGTTTCTTCGCGCTCGAGGCCGCGACGCGCCACCGCGGGACCGCGTCGTCACTCGAGGCGTCGAGCGATGACCGCGGCACGACTCGATTGATCGTCGCGGCATATGCGACCGCGGTCTCTGTTGCGCCGCTGCTGCGTCGCGCGCCGTCTGCGCGGCTCGGCCCCGCGGCTGCACCGATCGGCGTGGGACTGCAGGCGCTGGGACTGGGCGTGCGGTGGTGGTCGATGCGCACGCTCGGCAGTTCCTACACACGCACGCTTCGCGCCGAACACGCCCAGCACGTCGTCGACACCGGCCCCTACGCCCTCGTCCGCCACCCGGGCTACGCCGGCTCGCTGTTGCTGTGGACGGGATTTGCGTTGACGTCGCGCAGCGTTCTGGTGCTCGTCGCCGTCGCCGCGTTGCTCGGGAGCGCATATCAACGACGCATCACCGCTGAGGAGGCTCTGCTCCGTCGCAAGCTTCCCGAGTACGCGAGCTACAGCGAGCGGACGAAGAAGCTGATCCCGCTACTCTGGTGACCGAGAGGCCCCCATCAACTCACGAGGATTGGTTCGATGGAACTTGGCGTGCATTTCATGAACTTCAGCGGCCTCGGTGGCAACGCGCAACTGGGACCGAAGCTCGCAGCAACCGCGCAGGCGGCTGATGAAGCGGGCTTCACCCTGCTCACGATGATGGATCACTGGTTTCAGATGGAGCAGTTCGCGCCCCCGCAAGAACCGATGCTCGAGGGCTACACGTCACTCGGCTTCGTCGCCGGCAGGACCAGGCGACTCACGCTCGGACTCATGGTGACCGGCGTCACGTACCGTCACCCCGGCCTGCTCGCAAAGATCGTGACGACTCTGGATGTGGTCTCGGAGGGTCGTGCGCTGTTCGGCGTCGGCGCCGCCTGGTACCAGCGAGAGCACGAGGGCCTTGGCGTGCCGTATCCGCCGCTCAGCGAGCGATTCGAGCGTCTCGAGGAAACGCTGCAGATCTGCAAGCAGATGTGGAGCGACGACGATGGACCGTACGAGGGCAAGTACTACCAGCTGGCGGAGACCATCTGCTCACCGCGACCGATTCAGACCCCGGGACCGAAGATCCTCATCGGCGGCGGCGGTGAGAAGAAGACCCTCAAGCTCGTGGCCAGATACGGCGACGCATGCAACCTGTTTGCGCTCGGCGTCGAAGAGGTCAAGCGCAAGCTCGACATCCTGAAGGAGCATTGCGAGGCCGAGGGCCGCGACTACGACGCGATCAAGAAGACGATGAACGGCGGCGGCGATCCACTCGGCGACACCGACGGCTTCCTTCGCCAGATGGAGCAGTACGCAGCGCTGGGGATCTCCCTCGTCGATATGCGAAACGTCCCGCCGGATCCTGCCAGGTACGTGACCGAGCTCGGCGAGAAGGTGCTCCCGCGTCTGAGCCAGATCGGCCCCAATTGACGCGTCGTCACCACGACGCCTGCGACATGGTGGTCAGCGGGGGACTCGAACCCTCGACCTCGCGGATGTGAACCGCGCGCTCTAACCAGCTGAGCTAGCTGACCCCGGGGCAGAAGTCTAGGTCAGGCGCCGACGAGCTTCGTGTACCCGGCCTCGTCGAGCAGGTCGGCGCCGTCCGCGCTCGGGCTCTCGAGGCGAAGCATCCAGCCCTCGCCGTACGGGTCCGAGTTGACCAGTTCGGGATGGTCGTTGAGCGCGCTGTTGACCTCGGCCACAGTGCCGCCCACCGGGGCATAGAGATCCGAGGCGGCCTTGACCGACTCGATGGCGCCGAACTTGGCGCCGGCCTTCAGCGTCGAGCCGACCTCGGGGAGCTCGAGAAAGATCACGTCCCCGAGCTGAGCCTGGGCATGGTCGCTGATGCCGACGGTCGCCGTGGAACCCTCGGTGCGGACCCATTCGTGACTGGCGGTGAATCGGTAGGTGGAGAGGTCTGCCACGTTCAGGCTCCCTTGGGGCGGCGGTAGAAGGGAAGGGGCACGACCGCCGCCGCGGCGATGGTGCCTCTGATGTCGACCGAGAGCTCGGCGTCGAGCGGGAGGTCGCCGTCCACTGACGCGGTGGCGATCGGATGGTCGAGTGTGAAGCTGTACGTGCCGCTCGTGACCTCGCCGACGTCCGTGCCCGCGGCGAGCACTCGCTGGCCGTGACGGGCGATCGCCCGTCCCTGCAGCTCCAGGCCGACGAAACGGCGCGGCGGATGCTTGGGGTCGAGCTTCGCGAGCGCATCACTCCCGATGAACCGGCCCTTCTGCGGTTTGACGGTCCATCCGAGCGCGCAGCTGTAGGGGTCGGTTCTGTCGTCCATGTCCTGCCCGTACAGCCGGAGGCCCGCCTCCAGTCGGAGCGTGTCCCGTGCTCCGAGCCCGACCGGGACCAGCCCCGCAGGCTTCCCTGCTTCGAGCAGCGCGTCCCAGAGCCCGGAGGCGTCGGGCGAGTCGACGTACAGCTCGAATCCATCCTCGCCGGTGTATCCGGTTCGCGACACCGCCGCATGCACGCCGGCGATGCGCGTGTCCTTGAAATGGAAGGGACGGAGGTCGGTGACCTCGTCCGCCGTCATCCCGGCAACGAGCCCGACTGCGTTCGGTCCCTGCACCGCGAGCAGCGCGAGGTCGTCACTGAGATCCTGGAATCCCGCGTCGCCGCCGTGACCGTGCATCCAGGCCACGTCCTTGGCCCGGCAGGCCGCGTTGATCACGACCATGTACCCCTCGGGATCGCGATACGCGACCACGTCGTCGACGATGCCGCCCTCCTCGTTGCACATGACCCCGTACAGGGCGCCGCCGACCTCGAGCCGGGACAGGTCATTGGTGATGAGGTTCTGCACCACGTCGAGTGCGCTGCCGCCCGTGAAGCGGACCTCGCCCATGTGCGAGAGGTCGAATAGCCCGCATCTCGTCCGCACCGCGATGTGCTCGTCGCGGATCGTCGTGTACTGCAGCGGCATGTCGAAACCGCCGAACTCCACCATGCGCGCCCCGGCCGCGACGTGCCTCTCGTAGAGCGGAGTGCGTGCGGCCATGGGCTCGCGAGTGTAGTACGTTGCCAGACCGCTTCCAATGATCATTGCCCTCATCGCGGCGGCGGCCCTGGTGGTCGTCATCTGTCTCGCTCTGCTGGTCGCGCGCCACCGTCTCCTCGGCGTGTCCCTCCCCAGGGTGCGCGGACGTCTCGCGTTGAGCGGGCTCGCAGCTCCGGCCACCATCAGCCGCGACCGCTGGGGCGTGCCCCACGTCTCCGCGACCTCGATGGAGGATGCGGCGTTCGCCATGGGCGTCGCGCATGCGCAGGATCGCCTCTGGCAGATGGAGGTGACACGCCGCGTCGCCACCGGGCGGATCAGCGAGTTGATCGGCCCTGAAGGGGTGAGCATCGACCGGTTCATCCGCCGAGTGGGGCTTCACCGCGTGGCCCGTGACGAGGAGCTCCGTCTCGGCCCCGAGCCGCGGCGGATGCTCAAGGCGTATGCCGCGGGCGTCAATGCCATGGCGGGCTCGGGCAAGACGCTGCCGCTCGAGTTCCGGTTGCTCAACGCCACCCCGGAGCCGTGGGAGCCGATGCACAGCCTTGCGGCACTGAAGCTGCTCGCGCTGGGGCTCAGCATGAACTGGGACTCGGAGCTGCAGCGTCTCGAGCTGCTCCGGGCGATCGGCCCCGAGCACGCGGCCCGGCTCGACATCGTCTACCCGGACGCCAACCCCACGATCCTCGCCGGCACGCTTCGCGCGTCGGGTGGTCCTGACATACGGTCCGAGCTCCTGGGGATGTTCCGCGAGGCCGCGCGATGGATTCCAACTGCCGGGGGGATGAGCAACTCCTGGGTCGTGTCGGGGGAGCGATCGGCCTCGGGGCGTCCGATTCTCTGCAATGACCCGCACCTGGTGCCGGCCATGCCCTCCATCTGGTACGCCGCCCACATCCAGGCGGGCGAGGACTTCGAGTCCTCCGGCGTGACCATGCCCGGACTTCCCTTCGTGATCATCGGCCACAACAAGCGGGTGGCCTGGGGGTTCACCAACTCATTCGCCGACTGCCAGGACCTGGTCATCGAGGAGTTCGACGCGCCCGCCGGGGATCGCTTCCGAACCGAGCGGGGATTCGAGCCGACCAAGAGGCTGCGCGAGATCATCCACGTGAAGGGCGCCTCCGACGTTCTCGAGGAGGTGGTCGTGACTCGCCACGGTCCGGTCGTCGAGCGGATCGAGGATCCGGAGCGGTCGATCTGGCGCGGATTGGCGCTGCAGTGGACGGCGCTGCAACCCGGTGGCGGCGCTGACGGACTGCTCCGTCTCCAGCGCGCGACCGACTGGACGAGCTTCCGTGAGGCTTTCATCCCCTTCGACGCCCCGTCGCAGAACGTCGTCTACGCGGATGTCGACGGCCACATCGGCTATCTGCTCTCCGGGCGCATCCCGGTGCGCAAGCGCAAGCCGAGCGGTCTGCCGGTCCAGGGATGGACCGGGGATGCGGTCTGGACCCGCTACCTGACCCCTGAGGAGATGCCGAGCATCCTCGATCCACCGGAGCAGCAGATCATCACCGCCAACAACCGCATCGTCGGCGGCGGGTTTCCGCACTACGTCGGCGCTGATTACATGTCCGGGTATCGCGCGCTGCGGATCGGCGAGCTCCTCTCCGAGCGGGTGGTCGATCTCGCATACATGGCACGGGCGCAGATGGACATCGTGTGCCTGCCGGCCCGCCAGGTGATCCGGCTGCTCAGCACGATGCACTGCGACAGCCCCGCGGCGGAGAACGCGCGCCGCCGGCTCGCCGAATGGGACGCGGTGATGGATCCACACCGTGTCGAGCCGACGATCTACGAGGCCTTCATGGCAAGGCTCGCCGAGCACTCCCTGAGCCCGCTCTGCGGCAATGCCTGGCGCATCCTCGCCGGCGTCGACCTTTCGCACCCCGTGTTCCAGTACCCGGGCAACCTGGTCGGGCGCCTGACGCCGTCGCTCATCGAGCGCTGGGAAGGCGGCGACGACGGCCTCTTCGAAGGTGTAACGACCTGGGCGGAGGTGATCAACAGGTCGCTGGACGATGCGATGACCGATCTCCGTACCCGCTTCGGCCGCGGATCGAGGCGGCTCATGTGGGGGCGGGTGCATCAGCTCCAGCTCGTGCACGCGTTCGGCCGGCGGCGCGGGCTCGGATTCTTCTTCAATGCGAGTTCGATCCGCCTCGGGGGCAACACCGACACCGTGCTCGCAACGTCACAGGTCCCCGGCGAGCCTTTCGAGACCCGGCTGTCGGCCCCATCCTGGCGTCAAGTGATCGATGTCGGGAATTGGGATGCGAGCGGCGGCATTCATGTGCCAGGACAGTCCGGCCAACCCGGATCGAGGCACTACCGCGATCTGTCGCGGCGGTGGCGGACCAACCGGCAGTTCCCCATGTACTGGAGTGCGCCAGTGGTTCGACGCCGCGCCCGCGCTCGCCTGACCGTCTTTCCGCTCGCCGACTCGCACGCGGAGCCCGGGGCTCGAGCCTCCGGATCGTGACCCGCCCGGACGAGCGAGGCATCGTCCGCGGGTGCTGCGCAGGACTGGTCCTGATCATCGTCGCCATCGCGGGTGCCGTGTTCCTGGCGCTTCGCGCACTTGCGGCGCCTGCGCTCGGACCTCCGCCGGCCGGGCCGTCGCACGGGACGTCAGAGGTCGCGATCGCCCTTGCCCTCGGGACGCAGATGGCCGCCGAGCTCGTGGCCGGTCCGCACGGGGTGGTCATCCTCAGCGAGCAGGACCTCACCGTGCTCGCGGTCGCGAACAACCCCCATCCGAATGCGTACCGCGACATCCAGGTGCGCGTCCGGGATCGGCTGGTGGTGGCGTCGGCGCGGATCTCCACAGGCCCGTTCACCCCGACGGCGGTCGTGCATGTCAGCCTGACCTTGCGAGGCGGAGCGTCCGGGCCCGTGATCTCGGCGCAGGTCCCGGAGATCGACCTCGGCCAGCTCGGCGTGCCCGGGTTCTTCGGTGCCGGGCTCGTCACACAGATCGATGCGGCGCTGTCGCTCGACCGTCTGTTCTCGATCGATCCACGTCTCAAGGCGCTGCGCGACGACATCGAATGTGTGGCAGTCGTTCCCGGAGGGGTGGCCGTCGGCGTGCACGATCCGGGCGTCCCTTCTGTTGCCTCGGCGTGTGGGTGACGGCGCGGGACGTGTGCGAGGCTTGGGAGGATGCTCGCCAGGGCCACTGCGCTGACTGCGCTGCTCTGTGTCGCATGCGCCTCAGCCGTTCCGCGCGGTAGTCCATCCACCGCGAGCCGGGCCACGCTCAACGCGGCACAGATCGCGGACCGCCTGGCCGCAGCCAGCTCGGACGTCTACGCAAACCGATATGCCGCGGCGGATGCGGCGTTCGCGACCTTGCTGGCAGCCGCCCCGTCAAGCGCTGCGGTCCATGCCGAGGATGCGCTTGTCCTCAACTACGAGGGCAATGGACCGCAGGCGCTGCGCGAGGCCGCCCGTGCGGTGGCGCTCGACCCTCACGACGCGGATGCCCAGGCGGTCCTCTGCCGGGTCGACGACTGGGCCGGCAACTTCCCCGGCGCACTGAAGGCCGGGATTGCCGCCACCGCGCTCGAGCCCGGCGGTCCGCTCGGCCTGCTCTTCTACGGCGAAGCGCTCTCCGACAGCGGGAGCACGGCCGATGCGCGGAGAGAATTCGCCCTCGCGAAAACGGTGATCGCCGCGCATCCGACCGCGTACCTGACCGCCGAGCTGCAGCGCGAGCAGGCGAACCTCGACGACGACCTCGGCGCGACGGCAACGGCGGTCCAGGCCTTCGAGGCAGCGCTTGCCGCTCAACCGCACTGGCTCTATCGAACCACCGAGGTGGTGAACGCAGAGCTCACCGCGGGTGACCTCGCCGCCGCTCGCACGGCTCTCGACGCCGCCGCGGCGGAGAGTCCCGATGATCTCGGCACCATCGAGGGGCTCGGCAACGACGCGATGCTCGTGTTCGACGGCGATGCGGCAGGTGCACTCTGGGCACGCGCGCTGGCGCTCGCGCCCAGCGACCCCAAGGTGCTCGACGCCAACGGTGAGATCGCAGTTGCAGTCAGGAGCGACATCAACATGGGCATCTCGTACTTCGAGGCCGCGCTTCGCGCCGATCGGTACGACGACACTGCAGCGGCGTATCTCATGGCGATCGCCACCGACATCAGGCACGCACCGGCGACAGGTCGCGCCGAGATCATCACGGCAGTCCTCGGGAACCTGCCCCCGGGTGTCGTGGCCCGGCACATCCCCATGATCCCGGCCCCGGCTACCCTGGTCGCGACGGACGCCGGCGTTGCGCTCGCCGCCGTGAATGCTGCACGCGCGCATGCGGGTCTTTCCGCCGTCCGGCTCGATCCCAGGCTCTCGGCGAGCGCGCTCTCGCATTCGTTCTACTGGCTGTTCAACTACTTCGCGCCGAGCGTGGCCGGGCTCGGCATCCATATGGAGACCCTGGGGGAAGTGGGATACACGGCCGTGTATCCGTGGACCCGCGCGGTCGTCTTCGGGTACCCGAACCAGCGCATCGGAGAGGACATCACCCACAGTGGCGCACCGGACACCGCGGTTGCGCAGTGGGTGAACAGTGTCTTCCACCGTTTCTCGATCCTCCGTCCCGACCTGCGCGTGGTCGGCTACGGCGAGGCGAATGTCGGAGCGGTCGTGATCGAGGACATGGAGTTCGGCTTCGCCGTCGCGACCAATGCTCCTCCGGTCCTCTACCCGGGCGCCGGACAGACCCAGGTTCCAGCCACCTTTGTCGATAACGAACTGCCCGATCCGGTGCCGCGTGGAGATCCGCGCACCACAGGCTATCCGGTCACGGTCACCTTCTCGGCAGCGGACCGCGTGTCGCTGCACTCCTTCACGCTCACCGGACCGAGCGGGCAGGCGCTGGCCGCGTATCTGCTGGCGCCCTCGCGATCCACTGAGAATTCAGCCTCACTCCTGCCGGTCGCTCCGCTCGTGCCGGGGGCCGCGTACGCGGCGCGCATCTCGGCGACCGTCGACGGGTCGCCCTACGTCCGCTCCTGGACGTTCACTGTCGCGACCTGAGGCGCGGCACTGCGAGCGCGAAGGACGCGTGGCTCTGCACCTGCGGGTAGTTGCCGAGCGGGGTGTGGTTCGCGGGGTCGGCGACCTCCCCGAACAGGCCGAGTGGCCCGCGGGTCGCCAGCGCCCCGTCGAACCATCGCGAGCCGTCACGTCCGACCGCGGCGAGCGCCGCCGAAAGCCAGAACGTCGGAAACACAAACGGCGCACACGGCTCGTCGAGCGTGTCCGGCCGACCCTCATACCGATCAATGAGCCCGTCCCGGTCGAGCCGTTCGAGAATGAGATCCAGCGTCGGACCGGCTCGCGATCGGATCGACTCGAGCCCGGCGAGGAGCGGCACCTGCGCAAGTGCCGCGTCGGCTCCGCCGCCATCGAGACGCAGGTACAGGGCTGCATCTCCCGCACCGAGCTCCGACCCGATCCCAGCCGCAACACGGCGCCACGCATCCATGTCGCCCGCAACCGCGCCCGAGAACGCGAGCGTCGCGGCGCCGTTGAGCCCGCTCAACGCGGTGACGAGGGAATGCGTGTAGCGGTGTCGCCCACCGCGGATCTCCCAGATGCCGTTGTCGGGCTCTCGCCAGTTATCGGTGAGCCAGTCAGCGAGGATCACCACCGCCGGGCGAAGCTCGTCCGGCATGGCATCGATCGCGTGGAGCGCGACGGCGAGCTCGATCACCTCGCCGGGCACGTCGAGCTGCGCCTGCCCCGCTGCGGCGTTGCCGATGCGGACCGGCCGGGCGCCTCGATAGCCTGCGAGATCGTCGCGCCGGACCTCCTCGGGTGGCGGCGTGCCGTCCACACGGACGAGCGGCACCGGTCCGCGCTCGGTGACGACGTTGCCGATGAAGCCACCCAGCTCGCGCGCCGCGTCGACGAGGCCGAGTCGCAGCATCGCGAGCCCGGCAAGCGCCGAGTCCCGCAGCCAGCAATACCGGTAGTCCCAGGTCCGCGACGATGCCGGCCACTGGGGGAGCGACGTGGTCGGCGCGGCGACGATGCCACCCCTGCTGTTGCGCAGACCGAGGAGGACGGCGGCGCTGGTGGCGAGGAGCTCGCGAACCATTGCTTCGCCTGCGGTCGACCCGGAAAGCTCGATATCGAACCCGTCCTCTGTCGGCACGTTCGCGCGCCACGACCCCAGCGTCGTCTCGAGATCCGCGGTGTGCTGATCTCTTGCCGATGAGCCGAGGGTCACGACCGCCGGCTCACCGGGACGGACGACGAAAGAGCTTCCCGCCCCAGAGGTTCTCGGCATCCACGAAGCCGGTGCCGCGACGACGACGGACGCCGGGCCTCCGACCTCGAGCGCACGCCCGGACGTGTGGACCCGAGCAGCGACGTCCTCCCAGCGCGGCGCTCGAAAGTCGATGTCCACCCCGACGTCTTCACCCTCGGCGCGAAGTCTCCGCACCAGGAGCGGACGCGTCCCAAGGGCCAGCGCGTCGTCCACGATCAGCCGCGCCCCCTCGACCTCCCACACTGTCTCGAGCACCAGGGAGCGGTGGTGATACCGCCGCGAGACAACGCGCGCGGAACCATGCGAAGGCCGGACTGTGAGGCCGCCGCCGCGCTCCTCGTCGAGGATGGAGAAGAGCAGTGGCGTCGAGTCGATCCACGGCCAGCACAGCCAGGCGACACACCCGTCCGGGTCGATCAACGCGGCCGTCCTCGAGTCGGCGAGCAGCGCGTGCTCGCCAATCGGATGTTGCATCCGGCGAGCCTAGACGACGCGGGCGGCGGGCGAGCGCGCATCGAATGCGTGACCGGCGCACTGCGACGGGTGTGTGACCGTCGATCGCCGGGTTGGTTGGACGGCCACGATACCGACGTGGGTAGAGCGTCGCGACGCGTGGGCTTGCTCGGTGCCGTCGTCTGTGTGATGGCAGCGCTCGTGATGTTTGTCGCCGCATTCCTGCCGTACACCGGTGGAAACTGGGGCGACGGCTTGAACGCTCCGACACAGCTCACCGTGAGCATCGTCACCGGTTCCGATGTCTGGTTCGTCCTCGGAACCTTGGTCACCCTGGGTTTCGTCGCCGTGTGTCACCTCGCCGGCATTCAGCGACGGGCCGCCGGCTTCATCGCCCTTGTGGCGTCGCTCGTGTCACTCGGGCTGGCAATCAAGCTCCCGAGCACCTGGATGCAGGACGGCGTGACCTACGGCGAGCCCTATCTCCTGTTTGCCGGCTTCTACGTATTCCTCGCCGGCGCTGCCAGTGCCGTCGCAGGGGCGATGCTCATGGTTGCCAGCGGACTCACCACTTGGCCGCGGAGTGCTGAGCAACCGTTGCTCCATCCCCGTCCTGATCGGACGCCGGGCTGAGTCCGAAGACACCGCTCTCTTCGTATCAACGGTGAGTCACACTGCACCGGTCGAGACGTCAGGAGGAGCACGCCATGCTCGGGCATATCAAGGATCCGGTTGACGGTACGGCGACGCTTGCCGGCTACACCGAGACCGGGAGGCGGCACCGGTCCTCCGTGGAGGTCATCGCGAAGGTGACGCTGCACGCACCCGCTCTGGGCGCCATCCCCGTCGAGGTGACCCTCCGCGTGCCGAAATCCGAGCTGCCCCTTGCCGCCGGCCGGACATGGAACGTGCGATTCGATCGCACGGAGCCATCCAACATGGACATCGCATGGGCCGTGACCGGCACGCTTCCCCGCGACTCGGAGCACGAGATGGAACGCCAGCTCTCACGCGACGAGGTGCGCGTCCTCGAGGCCACGCGACGGAGAGGCTCGAAGTAGAGCCTTCGCTCAGGGGGTCGCGGTCGGCGGGATCGTGTCCGCGATGCTCGCGATCTTCTCGGCCCAGTTCGGATCGCTCGCGTAGTCGACGTTCATCCCGCGCAGCGTCGGGCCGTGATAGTAGCCGCCGGTCGGTGACAGGTAGTTCGTGGCGATGAACTGCGCGACGTACTGGATGCACGCGTCGAAGCTCGCGAAGGTCGTCGCGTCACCGTAGGGATTGGCGTCGTTGGCGCCGAACCCGAAGAGGTTGTGCTTGTTCTGCGCGATGGCACTCGTTCCCCAACCGGACTCGAGGATGGCGTGGGCAACGAAGTACCGCGCGCTCACGTGGTAGGTCGTCTCCGCCTGCATGAAGCTGGTGCCGAGTCCGGCAAGCGCGGAGCCGGCGAGGAACTGGTTGATGCTCGCGGCCGTCTCTCCGCTCGGGAGCGTGAGATTCGTGTCTACGGTGAACAGCGGGCCCGGCACCGGTGGGTAGACGGTCCCCCTTGCCCGTGCCGCGGCAAGAGCCGCAACAGCCTGGGTCAGCGCCTTCTGCGCCTGGTTCACCTGACGGTGTGCGGCGATGTCCGCGAGGAGCAGATTCTGTTCCTGGACCTTGATGACCGCCTGCGCGGTGGCCGCCTGCTCCTCGGCTGAGGCGAGTGAGGCGAGGGCCGTGTTGTCCTGGGCGAGCGTGTTCGCCGCGGTCTCCTCCTCGGCCGCGATGCGAGCGACCAATTGGCCGCTTGCAGTCGAGATCTCGTTCACCTCGACATCCCGCTGGATGGCCGCTGCGATCGTGTTCGCAGAGATGATGTACGCGAGCATCGCCTGCGAGCCGCCGCTCTCATAGGACTGGCGAATGTAGGCGGCGAGATGCCCTCGATCGGCCTCGAGCTCGGCGTTGACGGTGGCCAGCGTCGCGGCATCCTGGCTGATCGTCAGGTGGAGCGCGGTGATCTGCGCGGTGAGCGCCACGAGATGGGCGTTGGCCGCGGCGAGCGCCGCTTTCGCGAGCGAGAGCGCCGTGTCAGCGTTGTTCGCAGCATCCCGCGCGTTCTGCGCATCCTTCTTCGCGGCCGCCGCTGCGGCCTGCGCGGCGGTGACGCTGCCGGGTGGGTCCGCAGACACCGGAAACGCGATCAGCGAAAGCACCAGCGCGACGGGCATCGCCAGGACGAGACGGTGACGGGCAAGCGAAAACCAGGGGCGACGCATCGCAGCCAGTCTCCCATCGGGTCCGCGGGGCTCTTCCTCATGTCATCGCGACGTGACGAGCCGTCACGGCCACGTCACACAGCCGCGGACGAAACATCCGAGGTGCGCCCCACCCGGCGCGAGAGCGATCGCCGGACCGTTACGAGGCCTTGCGCTCCAGGAGCTTGCGACGCAGCTCGTCGGGGGCCTCCAGCTCGACGACCGAGCGGGGCCCGCAGTCCGCGCAGATGCGATGGCCACCGACGGATTCGCCGTCAGCGCCGTAATACAGCACCGAGAGCATCGCCCGCTTGCAGAAGGGGCACCTGTCGGTCGGCTCGGGCGTCGTCTCCATCGCTGTGCCCATGATCGCACGGCGAAGGCCACTAGGGGAGCGCGCCGATCCAACGTCACCGAGCCGCCACCGGCCGGGAATCGGCGGTACCCTCGGTATCGTGCGACCCGAACTGTCCGAGGCGACGACCGTGGCGCTCGACCGATACCTCGATGAGCTCGCCCGCTGGTCGGCGAATCTGAACCTGACCGCGATCCCGCGCGAGCAGATGTGGCCGCGCCACATCGACGAGTCACTGGACCTGCTGGATGTTGCCGCGCCCCGGGTCGGAAGCCGCGTGGTCGACATCGGATCGGGTGGTGGCGTGCCCGCGCTCGTGTTCGCGATCGTCCGTCCCGACCTGCGTGTGACGCTCTTCGAGTCGGACGTTCGCAAAAGCGGGTTCCTCATGCACGTCGCCGGGCTGCTGGGGTTGCGCGGCGTCGAGGTGGAGGCGATTCGCGCCGAGGATGCCGGGCGCCGCGCCGGAACCCGGGAGAGCTTCGACCTCGCCACCTCGAGGGCAGCCGCGCCGCCCGACGTCCTCTGCGAGCTCGCGCTCCCGCTGCTGCGCATCGGAGGAACGCTCTGTGCGCTCGTCACCGATGCTCCGCTCGTCCTCGCTTCGTGCGCCGTCGCCGCCGCGGCGTGCGGTGGCGGCGCGCCGAACGCTCCCGCGAACGGCGTGCTCCGGATCGAGAAGGTGGCGAGGACACCGGCCGAATACCCGCGACGCAACGGCGTGCCGAGCAGGCGACCGATCAGCTGAGCCTGCGCCGGATCGCCGCCGTGGCGACCGAGCGCTCGTTCCACGGGACCGCTCCCGACGCCGTCTCGATCGTCTTCTCGTGGCCCTTGCCCGCGCAGAGCACGGTGTCCCCAGGGGCGGCATGGGCGACTGCGAACTCGATCGCCTCCACGCGATCCGGGATGACCAGGACGCTGTCACCGCGCGTGCCCCCGGCCGCCACGGCCCCGGCGGCGATCTGCTCGAGGATCACGTCGCGGTCCTCGTGACGTGGATCCTCATCGGTGATGACGCTGACGTCGGCGAGTCGCGCCGCCACCGCGCCCATCGCCGGCCGTTTCTCGAGGTCGCGCTCGCCCGCCGATCCGAAGACGGCCCAGAGCCGCCCCGGCGTCGTCCGGCGAAGCTCCGCAAGCACGGTCTCGAGCGCGTCGGCGGTATGCGCGTAGTCGACGACGACCTCGAAGGGCTGGCCGAGATCGATGCGCTCCATGCGCCCGGTGACCGCCTGTGCGGCTTCGAGCCCTCGGACCGCGCTTTCGAGACCGGCGCCGGTCGCGCAGGCGGCGCCGAGCGCCGCGAGCGCGTTGCGGACGTTGAAGCCACCTGCAAGTCGCAGGGCAACGGGCGCGACACCCCAGGGTGTCTGTGCGGTGAACCGGACCCCGGACGCGGCCGCGGTCACGCCGGTGGCCCGGATATCCGCGTCGACGCCGCCTGCGTCCGTGTACGTGAGCCGGGTCGCGACAGGGATCGCCGACAGCCGCGGGAACGCAAACGGATCGCCGGCATCCAGTACCGCGATGCCGTCGGCCCGCGGGGACACCTGCTCGAGCAGGCGGGCCTTGGCGGCGAGATAGCCCTCGCGGCTGCCGTGCAGCTCGAGGTGCTCGGTGGTGACCCGCGTGAAGACGGCCGCCCGGAATTCCACGTCGTCGACCCGATGCATCTCCAGGCCGTGCGATGAGGCCTCGAGGGCGACGTGCGTGCACCCGTGCGCGCGGATCCCCGCCAGGTCCGCCTGAAGCTCCGGTGCCTCGGGGGTCGTCAGACGTGACGGGTTCAGGACGACGCTGTCCGGGAGGCGGCGATCAACCGTCGTGATCGATGCCGCGGCCAGGCCGGCGGCGCGCCAGGCGTGCCAGAGCATGGTCGCGGTGGTCGTCTTGCCGTCGGTGCCCGTGATGCCCACGACGCACAGATCGGCGCTCGGGTGCCCGTGGAAGGCCGCCGCGAGTGCGGAGAGCGCGACCCTCCCGTTCTCGACGAGCACCAGCGGGATCGACGGGTCGATCGCCGGCTCCGGCGGGTGCTCGGCGACAACGGCGACCGCTCCCCTCGCGACCGCATCCCGGCAGAATCGATGACCGTCCGAGCGCAGCCCGGTGATGGCGACGAAGAGGCTTCCGGGTGTCACTGCGCGTGAGTCGAAGTCGATCGCGGTGATGCCGCGGATCACGCTCGCCGCCCCGCCCGCCGGCTCGATGCCCGCCGCCGCGAGCAGACCCGACAGCGACCGCGCCGAACTCGCCTGATGCACGGTCGCAGTCTATGGTAGGGTCGCTCCGATCATGCCCCGAAAGAAGCAGAAAGCATCCTCGCTCTCGCTCGCCGACGCGCTCGCCGCGACGCGTTCGGCGCACCGTCGCGTCCTCGCGCTCGCCACGCGCCTGGAGGCAACCGAGAAGACGATCCTCGCCGCCATGGCCTCAGGC
>JBAUTG010000175.1:0-17707 GCA_049582105.1 Candidatus Dormiibacterota bacterium
AGCAAGGACCAGGAGGAGTTGCTCATCGCGGATGTCGACCTCGACTCCGTGGATCGCGCGCGGCAGCGCACGCCTCGCAACCATCTGCTCACCGATCGGCGGCCGGACGCGTATCGCGCCGCGGCAGGGCGACCGGCGCCCCCGACAGGGGCGCCCGTCTGAGCGCGACGATCGGGGAGACGGCCCTGCTCGAGGGCCTGAATCCGCCGCAACGCGAGGCGGTCGAGGCGCCGGACGGGCCGTTGCTCATCTTCGCGGGAGCGGGGAGCGGCAAGACGCGGGTGCTCACGCACCGCATCGCCTATGTCATCGCGACGCGACGCGTACGGCCGGACGAGATCTGCGCGGTCACGTTCACGAACAAGGCGGCCCGCGAGATGCGATCGCGCGTCGAGCAACTGATCGGCGACAGCATCAAGGGAATGTGGCTCGGGACGTTCCACTCCCTCGGAGCGCGACTCCTCCGCCGCGAGGGCGAAGCGATCGGTGTGCCGCCGGGGTTCACGATCTACGATGAGTCGGACCGGATCTCGGCGCTGCGCAATGCGATTCGCGCGGAGGGCATCGACGAGAAGCGCCTGACGCCCAACCGAGTGGCGCACGAGATCAGCAACGCGAAGAACGAGCTGCTCGACGCCCGGGACTATCAGGCGCGGGCGACGGGGCCGATGGAGGAGCAGATCTCGCGTATCTACTACGCGTACGAGCGGGAGCTGGACGAGGCTTCGGCGCTCGACTTTGATGACCTGCTGTTGCGCGCGTTCTTCCTGCTCCGTGACGTTGATTCGGTACGTGAGTACTACCAGAACCGATTTCTGCATCTGTTCGTAGACGAGTACCAGGACACGAACAAGGCGCAGTACGAGCTCGTGAAACTCCTCGCTGCCAAGCATCGCAATATCACTGTGGTCGGCGATGATGATCAGTGCCTTGCTGCGGGGACGATGATCACGATGGCCGACGGTTCAAAACGCCCGGTCGAGGAGGTCCGCCCTGGAGACAGTGTGATGTCCGGGTATGGGAGCGGCACCTTCCGCGGTGCGCAGGTCGTGGACGTGAGGGCGAGAGTAACGGATTCCACCATCACCGTCACGACGGCACGCGGACGTAGCCTGACGACAACTCCCGAGCACACGCACTTTGCCGGCCACCACCTCGGGACCACCCCCCAGCTCTTCTTCACCTACCTCATGCACAAGGCGGGGACGGGGTTCCGCATCGGGACCACCCAGGTGCACACCAACGGACGGATCAAGCCGGTCGTGGGATACCGGCAGCGCTCGATGCAGGAGCGGGCGGATGCCCTCTGGATCGTCTCGACGCATGCGAGCGAGAACGAGGCCAGAGCGGAGGAGTCGATCCTCTCGCTGCAGTATCAGATACCGACGTTGCCTTTCGTGCCGAGGAGGGGGCGCGGCGTCAACGGGTTGGTCCATCACAAGGCCTATATCGATCGAGTCTTTGCGTCGGTGACCGACTTCGGCGGCGGCCAGCGGTTGCTGGCGGAGCGCCATCTCTCGATGGATCACCCGCACTACCGGCCACGCTCACGAAACTCGAGCAGGCGCAGAGTGGTGATCGTGCTCTGTGGTGATCGCCGTGGCGTGACACCGATGCACCGGATTTCCATTGGAGGAAACGACGCGGCCGGCCGCGCACTGCTCGAGGGCATCGGACTCAGCGTACGGCCAACCAAGGACAACGGCAGCTGGCGTTTCGAGACGTGTCGAAAAGACTTCGGCGAGGTGGTGCGCCTCGCCGCGAAGATCAATGAGGTCATGGATAGCGAGACCGCGTTCACGGCCTGTCTCGGCGGGGATGGATCTGGACGAAGTGAACATGTGACGACGCTTCCGTTCACGCCCGCGGCTTCGCTCCTGCCAGGAATGGCGATGTTCGACGAGCATGGGGGCCGCGACGTCATCGAGACCGTCGAACGGTCAGTTGCGAGACAGACGGTCTACGACCTCGACGTTCTCCCGACCCACAACCTCATCGCCAACGGGCTCGTCACGCACAACTCGATCTACGGCTTCCGTGGCGCTGATGTGCGCAACATTCTCGCCTTCGAGCGTGACTTCCCGGACGCGAAGACGGTCACCTTGGAGCAGAACTACCGATCGACGCAGCCGATTCTCGACATCGCGCACTCCGTGATCCGCAATAACACGGAACGCGCCGCGAAGCGCCTGTGGACCGACACGACCGTCGGCGATCCAGTCCGACTCATCTCCGTATACGACGAGCGTGAGGAGGCACTGGCCGTCGGGTCCGAGATCGAGAATCTCATCGGTCGCGAGGGCGTGTCGCTTGCCGAATGCGCTGTCCTGTACCGCACCAACGCGCAATCGAGAGCGTTTGAAGAGGTGTTCCTGCGACGGGGCATCCCGTACCAGCTCGTCGGCGGCCTGCGTTTCTACGACCGCCGTGAGGTCAAGGACGTCCTCGCGTATCTCCGTCTCTGCGTCAACCCGCGCGACGCCGTCTCCTTCGCACGCGTCGTGAACACGCCGCGGCGGAAGATCGGCGATCGCAGCGTCGCCGAGCTGGAGAAGCTCGCCCGCAAGAAGGGGCTCAGCCCGCTCGAGGCTGCGCAGAAGCTCGACGAGAACGATGCGATCGGCCCTGCGGCGATGGCCGCGCTTCGAGCATTCTCGACGCTGATGGAACGCCTCAGCGTCGATGCGCAGCGCGTCCCGGTGACGGTCCTGCTCGAGCGCATCCTCGAGGAGACGGGTTATCGCGAGATGCTCCAGGACGGGACGCAGGAGGGAGCCGAGCGCTGGGCGAACGTCCTCGAGCTTGCGGGGCTCGCCGGTGAGTACGCCGACGTGCCGCCGCCGGACGGGCTCGTCCAGTTCCTCGAGAACGTCGCGCTCGTCAGCGACGTCGACACGATGCGTGACGACGCGCCGGGCGTGGCGCTCATCACACTCCACATGGTCAAGGGGCTCGAGTTCGGCGTCGTCTTCATCGCGGGGATGGAGGAGGGCCTGCTGCCCCACTCGCGTGCGCTCGAGGAGGGCGACGCGGGGATTGCCGAGGAGCGTCGCCTCACCTATGTCGGCATCACGAGAGCGCGCCGGCGCCTGTACCTGCTCCACGCATTCCGGCGCCACCTGTACGGGACGGCGCAGCTGGCTGAGGCGTCGCGGTTCCTCGGTGAGATACCGGGAGAGATGCTCGAGGTGGCGCTGCGCCCCGGGGCGCCGTCGCTGGGCGACATCCGCGCATCAGGGACGGTGCGCCGTGCGGTGATCGGATACGCCACCAAGCCCAATCCCGTGGAGCTGGCACCCCAGCGATACAACGAAGGCATGCGGATCGGACACAACGTGTACGGCGAGGGCACGGTGCTCAAGAGCACGATGACGCGGGCGGGCGAAGAGCTCGTGATCAAATTCGACGAGCACGGCGTGAAGATCTTCGCCGTGGCGGACGCGACGCTCTGGCCGGTGGCGGAGTCGTGAGCGAAACACAGAAGCACGTGAACCTTCACCAGGCACGCGACCGCGTGCTGGCGCTGCGAGCGGAGCTCGAGCATCACTCCCGTCTGTACCACGTGCTCGACAACCCCGAGATCACCGACGCGGAGTACGACCGTCTCTTCCGCGAGCTCGTCGATCTCGAGTCCGCGCACCCGGAGCTGCAGACCCCGGACTCGCCGACACAGCGTGTCGGCGGTGAGCCCGCGGCCAGCTTCACCAAGGTCCGCCACCGGGCGGCGATGCTCAGCCTCAACAACGCATTCGGCCCCGACGAGGTGCGCGAGTTCGGCGTGCGCGTCGAGCGCGCGATCGGCAAGGTCAGCGGGTATGTCTGCGAGCTGAAGATCGACGGCCTGGCGATGTCGATCACCTATGCGAGGGGTGCCTTCGTACGTGCGGCGACACGCGGCGACGGCGTCGAGGGCGAGGACGTCACCGCCAACGTTCGGACGATTCGCTCGGTGCCCATGACTCTCAAACCGGTGCAAGGGGGTCTTCCTGATGAGCTCGAGGTGCGCGGCGAGGTATACCTCCCCAAGGGGGCGTTCGCCGCGACCAACGCCCGTCTCGAGGAAGCCGGCAAGCCGACGTACGCGAACCCACGCAACGCGGCGGCCGGTGCCGTCCGGCAACTCGACCCGTCGGTCACCGCCGGCAGGGGTCTGCAGACATTCATGTACGCGATCGATCCACCGGGGGCCGTGCGCAGTCAGGTCGAGGTGCTCGAAACGCTCGAGGCCCTCGGGTTCCGGGTGAACCCGCACCGGCAGTTCGCGGAGACGATCGACGATGTCCTCGCGTTTCTCGAGCACTGGTCGGAGCGCCGGCACCAGCTCGACTACGACACCGACGGTGTGGTCATCAAAGTCGCACAGCTTGCGGAGCAGGACGAGCTCGGACAGATCTCGCGCGCACCGCGCTGGGCGATCGCCTACAAGTTCCCGCCGGAGGAGCACGAGACGGAGGTGCTCGACATCCATGTGCAGGTCGGTCGCACCGGCGCGGTCACACCGGTCGCAGTCCTTGAGCCGACACTCGTCGCCGGTTCCACGGTTCGGCGCTGCACGCTGCACAACGAGGACGAGGTGGCGCGCAAGGACGTCCGGATCGGCGACACCGTGGTGCTGCACAAGGCAGGCGACGTCATCCCGGAGATCGTGCGGGTTGTCCTCGACAAGCGTCCGAAGAACGCGAAGCCGTGGCAGATGCCCGATCGCTGTCCGGCATGTGACACGCAACTCGTTCGGGAACAGGGAGAGGTGGTGCGCCGCTGCCTCAATCCGTTGTGCCCGGCCCAGCGGCGCGAGCTGCTGCTCCATTTCGCCTCGCGTGGCGCGATGAACATCGAGGGACTGGGGCCGGCGATCGTCGATCAGCTGCTCGACCTGGGGTACGTGACCGAGCCTGCGGATCTCTTCCGGGTCACCACCGAGCAACTGCTGACGCTCGAGGGATTCGCGGAGCGCTCCGCGACGAAGCTTGTCGAGTCGATCGCCTCGCGGCGTCGCGTTCCGCTCGCACGTTTCATCCATGCCCTCGGCATCCGCCACGTCGGTGAGCACACGGCGGATACGCTTGCCGCGCATTTCCACAGCATCGAAGCGCTCGCCACCGCAACCGAGGACGATCTGCTCGCCGTTGAGGGCATCGGCGCGATCGTCGCGTCGCACGTCGCCGCATGGTTCGCCTCGCCTGAGGGTAAGGCCGTGCTTGATCACCTCCGTGAGGTGGGCGTGGACCCGGAGCGCGCCGCCGGTGGTGGTGGACCCTGGAGCGGGCAGACATGGGTGATCACCGGCAGCCTCGAGGGCATGAGCCGCACCGATGCCGAAGCGCGCATCCGCGCCCTCGGCGGCAACCCCAGCTCGAGCGTGAGCCGCAAGACGCACACCGTGGTCGTGGGACTCTCGCCCGGCAGCAAGCTCGAGAAGGCGCAGCGCCTTGATGTCCGGGTTCTGGACGAGGCGCAGTTCCTCGCCGAGTTGACCGCCGCAGAGGGGGCTCACTGAGCCGCGATACAGTGGCCGGCATGCTGCCCACGCGGCGCCCCGAGCGCCTGCTCGATGATCCACCGCTCCTCAAGGCACGGCTCCGCGCGTCGCCGAGCGGTCCCGGCGTCTACGTCATGCGGGGAGCGGACGCCCGGGTGATCTACGTCGGCAAGGCCGCCAACGTCCGCAACCGGTTGCGCTCCTGGTTCACCGGCATCGACGGGCTCCAGGCCCGGACGCATCAGCTGATCGGGAGCGTGTTCGACTTCGAGGTCATCGCGTGCCAGAGCGAGCACGAGGCACTGGTGCTCGAGAACTCCCTGATCAAGCAGCACCGGCCGCGGTTCAACGTCCGCCTCAAGGACGACAAGAGCTACCTCTACCTCAAGATCCCTCGCCCCGGGGTGCACGACGCGGTCGCGCCCGGCACGGCGCGCGAGGAGGTGCGCAAGCCGCGCGGCAAGAACGCCGAAGGCGCAACCCTGTTTCCAAGGCCGTACTACACGCGCAAGGTGATCCGTGACGGCGCGCGGTATTTCGGCCCCTACACGAGCGCGCAGTCATTGCGGACCACGGTCCGTTCGCTGCGGACCATCTTTCCATTTCGCACCTGCAGCGACGAGATCTTCCGGCGCGGGCGCGTCTGTCTCGATTACCACATCAAGCGCTGCTCGGGGCCCTGTGAAGGAAGGATCGACGCGCCGGAGTACGCGGAGATCCTCGAGCAGGTACAGGAGTTCATGGAGGGGCGCTCCGAGAAGCTGCACGACGAGCTGCGCGACCAGATGGACGCGGCCGCCGACGAGCGCGATTACGAGCTTGCGGCACGTTTTCGGGACCGGTTGCGCGCCATCGAGCGCATCAGCGAGCGGCAGACCGTGCTGCGCGGGGCGCGTTCCGACGAGGACTGCATCGCCGTCGTCGTCGAGGCGGGACGCGCGATGGCCGCAGTGCTGAGCATCCGCCAGGGTCGCGTCATGGGCATGGAGACGCACGAGCTCGAGGGCGTCGCCGGTCTCGACGCTGCCGCGTGCCTCGGCGCCTTCCTGCCGCAGTATTACGCGAGCGTGACGTCTGTTCCCCGGCGACTGCTCGTGTCCGACGAGATCGACGATCGCGTGGTGTTCGAGCAGTTTCTCTCGGAGCAGCGCGGTGGCCCGGTCGAGGTGCACGTTCCGAAACGAGGCGATGCGCGCCAGCTCGTCGCCCAGGCGGCGGAGACCGCGCTCGTGGCGCTCCGCCAGCAGCGCATCGTCGACGACTACGACTCAGCGAAGACCGAGGCGCTGCTCGATGACCTCGCGTCAAGCCTGCAGCTGCCCGCACCGCCTCGTCGTATCGAGTGCTACGACATCAGCAACACGATGGGGACGAACTCCGTCGGCTCGATGGTGGTCTTCGAGGAGGGGCGCCCGGCACCCGGAAGCTACCGTCATTTCGGTATCAAGACCGTGGAGGGCTCGAACGACTTCGCGTCGATCGAGGAGACGCTTCGACGTCGTTTCCGGCGGCTCGGTCCGCGTGAGGACGGCGTCGACGGCGATGTGCCGGTGCTCGATCCGGCCGGCTCCAACGGCGCAGAGTCGCGGCCGCGACGTGCGCCGCGCGGCGCCGACGATGCGGATGCGAGCTTCTCGGTGCTTCCCGATCTGATCCTCATCGATGGCGGCAAGGGCCAGCTCAGCGCCGCGGTCCGGGCGCTCCGCGAGGCCGGGCTTCCGAAGGTCCCGGTGTTCGGGCTCGCGAAGCGAAACGAGGAGCTGTACAAGCCGGGGCGCGCGCGTCCGATCATCCTCGCGCGTGACAGCCCCACCCTGTTCCTCGTGCAGCGAGTCCGCGATGAGGCGCACCGGTTCGCGATCACGCACCACCGCGCCCGCCGTGGCAAGGTCGCGCTCCGCTCGAAGCTGGATGTCGTGCCCGGTCTCGGACCGGTGCGCCGGCGCGCACTCCTCAAACAGTTCGGGAGCATCGACGCCATTCGTGACGCACCGCTCAGCGAGCTGACGACCGTCGTGCCTCGTCCGGTCGCGCTGCGCGTAAAGGAGTTGCTGTGAACGAGGCCGCGTCCGGTGCCGGCGAAGCGGCCACTCCGAACGTCGCCGTGCACCTGACCTCGTTCGGCTTCAAGTACGGGTTGCCGGGCGACGCAGGCTGGGTGGCCGATGTGCGAATGGTGCGGAACCCATTCTGGGTGCCCGAGCTTCGACCGCACACCGGCCTCGAGCCGGCGGTCCGCGAGTACGTGCTCGGGGACCCGGTCGCAGTCGATCTCATCGAGCGCCTGCGCGCGCTGCTGGTCTGGTCGGCGCAGCAGTATGCGGAGCGGGAGCGGGACGCGTTGTTCGTCGCCGTCGGATGCACGGGCGGCAGGCATCGATCGGTCGCGATCGCCGAGGCGCTCGCCGCGCGCCTTCGGGATGCAGGTCTCGAGGTGACCGTCGAGCACCGCGACGTCGACATACCGGATCCGCGCTGGTGATCGTCTGCGCCGCATGCGGTCGCGAGAACCCGCAGGACGCGGGTTTCTGCAACGGCTGTGGTGCTCGTCTCGGGCCTGTTGCGACACCCCATGCGCAACGCAAGACCGTGACGGTCCTCTTCTGCGACGTCACCGGGTCGACTGCGATGGGTGAGCGGCTCGATCCCGAGAGCCTGCGCCAGGTGATGCGGAGCTACTTCGATGCCGCACGCGCGGTGATCGAGCTCCACGGCGGAACCGTTGAGAAGTTCATCGGGGACGCGGTCATGGCGGTGTTCGGTGTCCCGGTGCTCCACGAGGACGACGCGCTTCGTGCGGTACGCGCCGCCGCGGGATTGCGCGACGCACTCACGGGACTGAACGTCACGTTGGAGCGCGACTACGGGACGACGGTGACCATCCGCACCGGCGTGAACACTGGCCAGGTCGTGACCGGCACCGAGGAACGCCTCGCCACGGGCGATGCCGTCAACCTCGCTGCACGCCTCGAGCAGGCTGCCGCGCCGGGCGAGATCGTCATCGGGCCGGAGACGTGGCGTTTGGTGCGTGACGCCGTGACCGTGGAACCGCTGGCGCCGCTCGAGCTCAAGGGGAAGAGCGTCCCGGTCACGGCGTATCGGTTGCTGCATGTGGACGTCGACGAATCGGGACCACCGCGCAGGGCCGAGACACCCATGGTGGGTCGTGCGACGCCGTTGCGAATGCTCCGCGACGCTTTCGCCAACGTCATCGATGGCCGGTCGTGCAGTCTCTTCACGGTTCTCGGTGCCGCAGGCGTCGGGAAGTCTCGTTTGACCGCGGAATTCCTGCGCACGGTCGATGCAACCGTGCTGCGCGGCCGCTGCCTCTCCTACGGCGAAGGCATCACGTACTGGCCGGTGATCACGATCGTGAAGCAGCTGCTCGAGACATCGCCGGGATCGGCAGCCGCGGAGTTGATGGAGCGCGACTCGAACGTGGCGGCGACGATCCGCACCCTCCTCGGTGAAGAGACCGCCGCGACATCGTCGACGGAGATTGCGTGGGCGGTGCGCAAGCTGCTCGAGTACGCTGCCGACGGCAAGCCGCTGGTCGTGGTCTTCGACGACGTTCACTGGGGCGAGCCGACGCTCTTCGACCTCATCGAGCACATCGCCGACCTGAGCCGTGGTGCGCCGATCCTCGTGCTCTGCCTCGGCCGGCCCGAGCTGCTCGATCGCCGGCCGGGATGGGGCGGCGGCAAGCTCAATGCCACGACCGTCCTGCTGGAACCACTCAACGCCGGTGAGACCGAGGCGCTGATCGGCGAGTTGCTGCCCGCGGACGGCAGCGTCGACCCCGAGCTCCGAGCACGGATCCGCACCACGGCCGCCGGGAATCCGCTGTTCCTGGAGGAGATCGTCGCAATGGTGCGCGAGTCGAGCAACCGCGACGTCATCGTGCCGCCGACGATCAAGGCATTGCTTGCGGCCCGGTTCGACCAGCTCCGGCCGGAGGAGCGCGGGGTGCTTGAGCGTGGTTCGGTCGAGGGACAGTCATTCCACCGCGGGGCGGTCGAGGTGATGGCGCCCGATGCCCGCGACGTCGCCGGACAGCTGATGACTTTGGTGCGCAAGGATCTGCTGCGACCGGATCGAGCGGTGTTCGCCGGTGAGGACGCGTTCGCCTTCCGCCATCTGCTCATCCGCGACGCGGCGTATGACTCACTCCCGAAAACGAACCGAGCCGAATTGCATGCGAGCTTCGCCGGATGGCTCGAGCAGCGCGGGCACGATCTTGAAGAGCTCGATGAGATCGCCGGCTACCACCTCGAGCAGGCGTTTCGCTATCGCACGGAGCTCGGCCCGATTGATGACCAGACGCGGGCTCTGGGCGAAGCTGCGGCAGTCCATCTCGAGGCTGCTGGTCGCCGGGCGCTCGACCGCGGCGACACGACTGCCGCAGTCAACCTCTTCGACCGGAGCGAAGCCCTTCGGCCTGAACACGCGATCGATGTTGCACTGGAGGAGTCGCTCATCCAGGGGCTCGCCATGTCGGGCAGGCTCTCCGAGGCGGTCGCGCGCTCGGAGGCGTCGGCTGCCGCGCTTGCCGCGGACGGTGACCGCATCGGCCAGCTTGAGATCGAGCTGATCGGTGCGATGTGGCGCACCAACGTCGATCCGACTGCCTACGAAGATGCACTGGGGGAGTTGGTGGCCCTGGCCCGACCGGTGATCGAGCACGGCGGGGACGATGGTTCGCTGGCGATGCTCGAGCTGGCCTCAGGATTTGTCGAACACTACCGATGCCGTTTCGAGGTTTCACTGGAATCGCTGACCCGGTCGGTCGCGTATGCAACGAATGCAGGGAAGCCCTGGCTCGCACGCAATGCCCACGGGTTGGCGTCGGCGGCGGTCGCGAATGGGCCGACTCCGGCAATGGAGGCGCTGCACTGGCTGGAAACGGCAGAGTCGGCGAGCCCGATCTATGAACCGTTGCTCGCCGTGTGGCGGGCGGAAATCCTTGCCTCCATAAGGCTGTATGAAGAGGGGAGAGCTCTGCTCGATGTCACCGTTGAGCAGGTGCGCGAACGCGGCATGATGACCTTGGCCGCGATCGCGATGCAGTCGGCGTGGCGGATCGAAACCCTTGCGGGTGACCTGGCCGGCGCTGAACGCGTGGCGAGGTCGGGCATCGAAGGGCTCGAACACCTGGGCGAGCGCGCATGGCTTTCGACCCAGGAGTGCCAGCTCGCCGAGACGCTGTATGCGCTTGGCCGGTTCGACGAAGCGGAGGAGTGGACCGCGCGCGCCCTCGAGCACGGCGGGGCCGGTGATGTGTTGACGCAAACGATGGGCTTGCAGGTTCGCGCCAGGCTGCTGGCGCGTCGCGGCGACATCAGCGCCGCCCTGAGCCTTGCGGAGCACGCCGATGGGATGGCCAGATCCACGCAGGCACCCCTGGTACAGGGTGATGCTGCACTCGCCAGGGCGGAGGTTCTGCACCTCGCTGGGAGGCCGATTGAGTCGGAGGCCGAACTCCGGCGCGCGATCGGCTGTTACGAGCAGAAGGGGTTTGTCGCGTACGTGGACTACGCGCGCGAACTGGCCGCCGCGTGGGCGACCGGACGCAGCATGAACCGCTGACCATGGATGCAGCGCAGTCCTTCACGCAGCGAGTGGTCGCCGAGCTCGCGCCACACACGCCGCTCCTGCCGTGCTGCCGCCGATCACTGGTCGAGGGCCTTGCGCTCGTGACCTCTGTTTCCGGTGCGATCGCAACCACCCGTCCCGTGGCGGTGCGCGCCGCGATGCAGGCCCTGCACGCGGAACGGATCACAGCGCACGTCACCAAGGTCGGTGCCGCGCGGCGCACGCAGTACCTCCTGGTCGGCATCGAGCCCGAGGTGCTCGGCATCCGGTCCACGCGTCTGTGCTGCACCCGAAGCCGTCTGCGCGGAGCGTTCCTCGGTGCCGGACGGCTCGTGCGTCCGGACGGGGAGCCGTATCTCGAGCTCGGATGCGCCGGCGAGGATGGCGCCGCTCAGCTGGCCGCTGATTTCGCCACGCTCGGCGTCGACGCCCAGAGCCGGATGCGCCGCGGGCGGTGGGTGGTCACGGTCCGGTCGGGCGCCGCGGTCGGCGTGGCGCTGAGCTCGATCGGCGCGCAGGCCGGGCGCCTGGCGTTCGAGTCGGGTCGGGTGATCCGCGAGGTCCGGAGCGGGGTCAATCGGCGCCTCAACGCGGAGACTGCGAACCTTCGCAGGACGGCGGTCGCGGGCGTGAGGCAGATCGAGTCGATCGCCGTGCTCGAGGCGGATCCCCGGCGCTGGCGCGCATTGCCGCCGGCGTTGCGAGAGGCGGCGGTACTGCGCGTCCGCCATCCCGACGATGACCTGGCGCAACTCGCGGAGCGCGCCGGTTGCAGCCGTCCCGCGATGGCAGGACGGATGCAGCGGCTGGTCGCCGCGGCGGGTGAGGCCGGTGATAGGGTGGAGCCGTTGTGGTAGCGGCGTCGATCGCGGATCGGAGAGCAGGAGGTTTCCCGGCATGGGCGTGAAGGTTGGTATCAACGGCTTCGGCCGCATCGGGCGCAACGTGTTACGCGCCGCCAGAGAGCGCTCCCCGGAGCTCGAGATCGTCGCCGTCAACGACATCACGACGCCGGAGATGCTCGCTCACCTGCTCAAGCACGACAGCGTCTTCGGGCGGTTTCCCGGGACAGTTAGCGTCGATGGTGACACTATCAACGTCGACGGGCATGCGCTCAGGGTGCTCGCGGAGCGTGATCCACAGCGGCTCCCATGGCGCGATCTCGGGGTGGACATCGTCGTCGAGTCGACAGGCTTCTTCACCGACGCTGTGCGTGCCAGGGGACACCTCGATGCGGGTGCCCGAAAGGTGGTGATCACCGCGCCCGCGAAGAACGAGGACATCACGATCTGCATGGGAGTCAATGACAGCGCATACAACCCGGCCGAGCACCACGTCGTGTCAAACGCTTCGTGCACGACCAACTGCCTCGCGCCCATCGCGAAGGTGCTGAGCGACTCCTTCGGCATCGAGACCGGTTTCATGACCACGGTGCACGCGTATACCAAGGATCAGGTGATCCTCGACGCCCCGCACGAGGACAAGCGGCGAGCGCGAGCGGCGGCGCTGTCGATCATCCCGACCACGACCGGTGCCGCCAAGGCGATGGCACTCGTGATGCCCGAGTTGAAGGGGAAGTTCCACGGCATGTCACTGCGGGTCCCGGTGCCCGATGTCAGCCTCGTCGACCTCACGGCCACGCTCTCGAAGAGCGCAACCGCCGAGGATGTCAACGCGGAGATGCGTGAGGCGGCCGGCGGCAAGCTTGAGGGGATTCTCGCGGTCAGCGAGGAGCAGCTGGTATCGATGGACTTCCTCCACGACTCGCACTCGTCGATCCTTGACGCGCCGTCGACGATGGTGCTCGGGGATCACACCGTGAAGGTCTTGTCCTGGTACGACAACGAGTGGGGTTACTCCTGCCGCGTCGTCGACCTGGTCGACCTCATCGCATCGCGGGGGTAGTGCGGCCTTTGAACAAGATGACCGTCGACGACATCGACGTCCGTGACAAGCGCGTGCTCCTTCGCGAGGACCTCAACGTGCCGATGCGGGACGGGGCGATCGTCGACGATCGCCGGATTCGGGCCGCGCTGCCCACCATCGAGGCACTGCGCTCGCGCGGCGCGCGGGTCATCGTGGTCGCGCATCTCGGCCGTCCCAAAGGACGGATCGACGACGGCGCGCGTCTCGGACCGATCGCAGCGCGACTGAGCAGCCTTCTCGGCGCCGACGTGCGCCTTGCCTCCGACGTTGTCGGCGACAGCGCGCAGAGCATGGTCGCGTCGCTGCGCGACGGTGACGTCGGCATGCTCGAGAACGTCCGTTTTGAGCCAGGCGAGGAGGCAAACGATCCCGCCTTTGCGCGACAGCTGGCTGCGTTCGGCGATGTGTTCGTCAACGATGCGTTCGGCACCGCCCACCGCGCGCACGCGTCGACTGAGGGTGTCGCGCACCTGCTCCCGGCGGTTGCCGGCAAGCTGATGGCGCGCGAGCTCGAGATGCTCGGCGGTGTGATGGACAATCCGAGCCCCCCGGTGGTGGCGATTGTGGGTGGCTCGAAGATCTCCACCAAGGTGGGCGTTCTCGACAGCCTGCTCGACCGCGTCGACGTGCTCTGGGTGGGCGGTGCCATGGCGTGCACCTTCTACCGCGCGCTCGGACACGCCACGGGCATCTCGCTCGTCGAAGAGGACCAGATCCCCACGGCACGGCGTTTGCTCGACAGCGCCCCCGGTCGCCGCGCCGACCTCCGGTTGCCGGTGGACGGTGTCGTGTCGGAACGCGCGGCTGCGGACGCGCCGACGCAGGTCGTCGCCGCTGACGCGGTCCCCGACGGTTGGATGGTCGTCGACGCCGGGCCGGCGACGGTGGCGAAGATCTCCGCGGACTGCGCCGGCGCGGGCACGATCATCTGGAACGGCCCGCTCGGGATCTATGAGATACCGTCGTTCGCGACCGGCACACGCGACGTGGCGCGCGCGGTCGCCGGCTCGAAGGCGACCTCGGTGATCGGTGGTGGCGATCTTGCGGCGGCGGTGCAGGATGCCGGTGTTGCTGACAAGATCGGCTTTATCAGCACCGGAGGGGGTGCGACCATCGAGTTCCTCGAGGGGAGGACGCTGCCCGGGGTCGCTGCGCTCGGCGATCGCGAGGTCGCGCGTCGTTGATTCCTGACGCCACGAAGGACCGCGGCCGCACGCCGATGGTCGCGGGCAACTGGAAGATGAACACCACCGTCGACGCCGGGATCGACCTGGCGCGCGCGGTGTGCGCCGCCACCGCGGAGTCGCAGGGTGTCGAGATCGCGATGCTGCCACCGTTCACGCATCTCTGGGCGGTGCGACCGATCATCGCGGGATCGGGGGTCCTGCTCGGGGCGCAGGACGTGTTCTGGGAGGCCTCCGGTGCGTACACCGGCGAGATCTCGCCGTCGATGCTGGCGGGAGTCTGCGATCTCGTGCTGGTCGGGCACTCTGAGCGGCGCCATCTCTTCGGGGAGCGGGACGAAGAAGTCGGCAGGAAGTTCGCGGCCGCGCTCGCGGTGGGCCTCCGCGTCATTCTCGCGGTGGGGGAGACCAGCAAGGAGCGCGACGCCGACGAGACGTTCGCGGTCGTCGACCGCCAGCTCGATGCGGTGTTCGGCATGCTCGCGGAGCCCGCCGGCTCGGATCGTTTCGTCATCGCCTACGAGCCTGTCTGGGCGATCGGCACCGGCCGGACCGCGACGCCGGAGCAGGCGCAGGAGGTGACCGCGCACATCAAGGCGCACCTCGCTCGCGCGCCCGGGGAACCTGCGCCACTCGTTCTGTACGGCGGCAGCGTCACCGCGACGAATGCGGTGTCGCTCTTTGCGCAGCAGGACATCGACGGGGCGCTGGTCGGAGGCGCAAGCCTTCGTGCCGATGAGTTCGCCGCGATCGTCGCGGCGGCTGCTGGGAGTGCGGGCGAGCGTCGGTGACGTCGCGCGGAGCCACGAGATGACAGCGGTGCGACCGTTCGTGCTCGTGATTCTCGACGGCTGGGGGCGCAGTGCGGACCCGTTCGGGAATGCGATCGCAGCGGCGGGCACGCCCGAGATCGACGCGCTCGAGGCGCGCTGGCCACATACCGAGCTGGCGGCGAGCGGCGAGGCTGTCGGACTCCCGCCCGGACAGCAGGGGAACTCTGAGGTCGGACACCTGACGATCGGTGCCGGACGGCTCGTGTACCAGCCGCTCTCGCGCATCAACCGCGCGATCGCTGACGGCAGCTTCTTCGAGAACGCCGCGCTGCGTGACGTGGTTGACCGCGCGCGGGATCGCGGCGCCGCGCTGCACTGCCTCGGCATGATCTCTCCGGGCGGCGTCCACAGTCACCAGGACCATGCTGTTGCAATGGCCGAGCTGGCCCGGCGCCGCGGTCTGCAATCGGTATGGTTCCACGCGTTTCTCGACGGACGTGACGAGCCGCCCACGAGCGCCGCCGGCTTCGTGCGCGCGTTTGTCGAGGACATCGGCCATGCCGGCGCCGGTGCGATCGCATCGGTGGCCGGCCGGTACTACGCGATGGACAGGGACCGTCGCTGGGATCGAACACAACGCGCCTACGAGGTGATCGCCGGCTCGGGTGACGGCACCGCCGGCGATGCCGTCGCCTACATCGAAGACCAGTACGCCCACGACATCACCGACGAGTTCGTCATCCCGGTCTCGATCCTCAACGAGGGAAAGCGCGTGCGCATCGAGGACGGCGATTCGATCGTCTTCTTCAACTTCAGACCTGACCGGGCGCGACAGCTCTCCCACGCGCTGATCGACGCGGACTTCGACGGATTCTCGCGCTCGCGGGTGCTGCGGGACATCGAGCTCGTGACCTTCACGGAGTACGAGCGCGATCTCGATGCGAAGGTCGCGTTCCCGCGCGAGGATGTCAGGCACACGCTCGCGGAGGAGGTGAGCGCCGCGGGGCTGCGCCAGTTCCACGTCGCCGAGACGGAGAAGTACGCGCACGTGACCTACTTCATCAACGGCGGGCGCGAGACGGTGTTTGATGGTGAGGAGCGACTCCTGGTGCCCTCGCCTCGCGTTGCGACCTACGATCTTGCGCCCGAGATGAGCGCCGCCGGTGTGGCGGACGCCGTGATCGCTCGCGTCGAGGCGGGTACCGATGCACTCGTGATCGCCAACTTCGCGAATGCCGATATGGTTGGACACACGGGGCATTTCGAAGCGACCGTGCGCGCTGTGCACTGCATCGATACGTGCATCGGACGCGTCGCCCGTGCCGTGGAGCTGATGCACGGCGGGCTGCTCATCACCGCGGACCACGGCAATGCCGAGTACAAGATCGACCGTCGCGACGGCTCGGTGCTCACCGCGCACACGACGAGCCCGGTGCCCGTGATCATCTGTGGCGCCGGAAACGGACCGCTGCGCACGGGTGGCGGCCTGCGCGATATCGCCCCGACGGTGCTTGGCGCGATGGGCCTGCCGGTGCCCGACGCGATGACGGGGACTTCGTTGCTCGATCGCTGACCGGGCCGCTAGGGCGCGGAACTCGGAGGCGCGAAGGGAACCGGTTCAATCTGGTCCACAGGATGAGGTCCGCTCGTCCAGCCGTCACCTGCGGCGATCGGAAGCATGCAGTCGCCTCCTGTGCCGGCATCGCATGGCACCGGTTGTGTATGGACGGCCACGCCGTCACTCCAGCTGACGGTGATGGCGATGCTGAAGGTCTCGGACGCGGTGACGGTGCGGCCGGCGGAGACCGTCGTGTATGCGTGGCTGACTTCGCACGGTTCGGTCCACGTCTGCGTGGTCGGGTCGTAGTGGGGGAGGTCCGTCGGGCCGTGCTCGACCGGACCCGCTTCGGTGGTCGACGTGCCGTCGCCCCAGCTCCAGGTGACCGCTCCCGGTGTGATCGTGACTTCGTACAGGAGAAAGAGGGTGTAGCCGTCGACGACGGTCGCGGTCAGCGCATGGAGCGGAGCCGCCTGCGCGGGCACGTCGGAGTCGGTCCACGCGCACGTCGGGATGTGCACGAAGGTTCGTGCCGTCGGAGCAGGTCCGGGGAGCGTGTCGACGCCGCCGATTCGCCATGAACCGGTGAGCGCCGCGACCAGCGTGGGCCCGATCGGGAACGGTGGTGTCTGGAGCACCGACCCGGGTGGCACAGGCGGCGGAGCGTTGCCCGCGAGATATGGAGGACTGAAGGAGAACGTCGCGCCGGAACAGCTCCCACCGTATGGCGCGACGGACTGTGCATCCACCCAGGTGCCCCGGGTCCTCAGAAACGCCGTCACCGCGACAACATGCCCTGCCACATTCGCGGCGGTGGCGATGCTTCCCGGTGCGACTGCCGCGGGATCGCCGCCGGGTGCAATCGCGCCTTTGACCGCATAGCCGAATCGCTGGTCGTACCCGTCGTACCCACCCGTCGCGTTCCGTGCGAATGAGGGGTGGATCGAGATGACGGCGACGACTCCACCGCCCGGCGCCGGCGACCCGGGACCGACGTGGAAGAGGCTGGTGGTGGGGCACGAGAGTCCTTGCGGGTTCGTGCCCTGTGGCGGGATCTGCAGCGGGTTGCGCGGATCTCTGCCCGTCGGGACGATGTCGGTCGGGGGCACCGGAAGATACGTCCCTCCGGCGCCGGCGACGAGCTTTCCGTGCGTGAGCGCCGCGCTCCCCTGGCTCGACGGACCCGGTCCCTGGC
>JBAUTG010000176.1:0-3396 GCA_049582105.1 Candidatus Dormiibacterota bacterium
CGTACTGCTGCCCGAAGTTGAGGACGTTGAAGAGGCCGCCGAACCCGGTCGAGTTGATCCCGTCCTTGGCGTTCACCGCGATCCACTGCGACGCGAAGTTCTGCTGGATGAGGTAGCCCGTGAAGGCAGTGACCACGCTGATGAGGAAGATGACGACGCCGATCATCCACGTGGCGGCGCGGCCGTCGCGCCATCCCGCGCCCCAGTACTGACCCCAGAGGTGCAGCACCATGAAGATGAAGAACATCTGGACGGACCAGAAGTGGATGCTGTTGAAGAACTTCCCGACGGAGGAGATGTGCCACCAGGCTGAGCCGAAGAACGCCAGCAGGACCCCGCTCAGGACGACCCAGAACAGTGCCGCGAGCGTGATCACGCCGAATGCGTACACCCACGAGCCGATGTACGCGGGCTGGCGTGTCGGCAGGAGCTCGGTGAGCGGGAGCGTCTTTTCCACGCGCCTGCGGACCGACGCAGTCCAACCCGGCTCGGAGGCGGGCGTCGACGCCTGCGGGGTCGCATCGGGGGACGGAGTCACCGCGTCACTGGTCACGACGCCCTTCCTCCTTCGTGCCATGCGCCGGGAACGGCGCGACGAGGGCCACGATGAACAGCAGAACCATCACGCCGATGAGCACGAGGTTCGGAAGCGAGATGAGAATGAAACCCCAGTGGAAGTAGGGGGCCGGTGCATCCACTCGACAGCTCCTCCTGGTGATGGTCGGGCGCAATGGCGACAAGACTGCCACCGGAGGCCGCCCGCGTCTAGTGCCGGCCGTCCGCGACCGAGACCTGCCGTCCGACCCTCGACCGTGTGACAAAAGCCCCTGGCCAGAACGCCTCCATGTTGCCATGCTCCACGCGTGGGAGACCCAGGCGGGAACCCAAGGGCGGAGGTCACGATCACCGGACACCCATGTCGGTACGGATCGGACTCCGTTCAAGGGTGCCCTCGATACGCACCAGTATCCGCTCACAGCGGCGAGCCCGGAGCCGAGGCATGCCGTCACCTGCGCCGAACACCGATCAGCGATCACCACTCGCAACGAGGGTGTGTCCTGACGCCTCGGGAACCTGCGCCCCCGGCGCACGAGCCCGGCACAGCTACGGCCGGATCAGTTCGCGCACCTCGCGACTGATCTCGAGATCCTCCCGCGCGCGAACAACCAGGACCTTGACGAGCGCTTGCGGGGTACTGATCACCGCATCACCCTTGATCGGTCCGACCGCGTCGGGTGCGACCACGCCGAGGACGCCGAGGCCTTTGCAGATTCGACTCCGGATCTCATCCGCGTGCTCGCCGACCCCGCCGGTGAACACGATCGCGTCGAGGCGGTCAAGCGACGCGGCTACCGCCGACAGCAGTGCACGTGCACGGTGCACGTAGACATCTCGCGCCAGCACCGCCGCCGCGTCTCCCGCCCCCGCTCGCGCAAGGATCGCGCGCATGTCGGCGCTGCCGCCGATCGCGAGCGTCCCTGACCCCCGTTCGAGGGCCTCGTTCATCGCTGCGGGTCCCACGCGACCGTGCGTCTGCACGTACAACAGCGCTCCCGGATCGACGGTGCCGCTGCGGGTCGCCATGACGAGCCCTTCGAGTGGCGTGAACCCCATCGATGTGTCGGCGCTGCGGCCGTCGCGGATAGCCGTCACCGACGCGCCCGCGCCCAGGTGTGCCACGACGAGCTGGAGTGACTCGGTACTGCGGCCGAGCATTGCCGAGGTGCGTCGCAATGCCCACGCACATGACAGGCCGTGGAACCCGAATCGCCGGATTCCGTAGTCCTCGCGCCACGCGCGCGGGATCGCATAGGTCGTCGCGGCGGCGGGCAGCGTGGCATGGAAGGCAGTGTCGAAGCAGGCGACCTGCGGGAGGCGGGTGCGCGCACGGACCGCGTCGAGGACCGCGAGCGCCGGGGGGACATGCAAGGGCGCCAGCTGTGCCGCCACGTCCAGCTTCGCGCGAACCGTGTCATCCACGATCACGGGTGCCTGGAGCACCGCGCCGCCATGCACGATGCGATGGCCGACGGCGCCCAGACCTTGCTGCGCCGCGATGAAGCCGAACAGCGCGTCCTCGTTAGCTGACCCGGCCTGCGCTCCCGGCAGCTCGGTCTCGGCCAGCGTCTCGTCGTTCGCGCCGATGACGCTCAGCTTCAGACTGCTCGATCCCGCGTTGACCGCGAGAACATGCATCTCCGTCATCGGTCAGAACGGCCAGACCCAGTCACGAACCTCGGGCATGTCCTGGAAGTTCTCGCGGACGTACCGGTGATGGCGTTCGAGCATCGCCTCGCAATGTGCGGCGAGCTCGGCTGCCTTCGGCGGCGGCGTTCGCAGGCGGTCGATCGCGTGCAGAGCCAGGTGGTAGCGGCTCATGTCATTGAGGACCACCATGTCGAATGGAGTTGTCGTCGTCCCCTGTTCGGTGAATCCATGCACGTGAAACCGCTGGTCGTTCGGCCGCCCGTGGATGAGCTGGTGGAGCGCTCGTGCGTAGCCGTGGAAGGCGAAGATGACCTCGGCGTTGTCGGTGAAGACCTCTCGAAAGCGATCCGCGCTCAGGCCGTGCGGGTGATACCGGGACGGCATGAGAGTCATGAGGTCGACGACGTTGACGAAACGCACCCGCAGATCCGGCAGCCACTCGCGGAGGAGGGCGCCCGCGGCGAGGGCCTCGAGGGTGGGGATGTCGCCGGCGCACGCCAGCACGATGTCCGGCTCGTAGTCGACTGACGTGCTGGCCCACTCCCAGACTCCGACACCGTCGGCGCAGTGGGCGCGCGCCTCCTCGAGGTTCAGGTACTGCAGCTCCGGCTGCTTGTCGATGACGATGAGATTCACGTAGCCGCGGCTGCGCAGGCAGTGATCGGCGACGGAGAGCAGGCAATTGGCGTCCGGCGGGAGGTAGACCCGAACCACGTTGCCACTCATCGACACCATCGTGTCGATGAGACCGGGGCCCTGGTGACTGAAACCGTTGTGGTCGTTGCGCCAGCATGTCGACGTCAGCAGGATGTTGAGTGATGCGATGCGCGCGCGCCATTCCAGACCGTGGGCGGCTTCCAGCCATTTGGCGTGCTGCACCGCCATGGACGCTGACACCATGGCGAATGCTTCATAGGTGGCGAACACGCCGTGACGTCCCGTGAGGATGTAGCCCTCGCACCAGCCCTGACAGAGGTGTTCGGAGAGGACCTCCATGACCCGGCCGTCAGGTCGAACTCGGACATCGTCTTCCCTGGTCGGGTCCATGAGGCAGCGGGTTTCCACCTCGAAGACGGCGCCGAGCCTGTTCGAGTTGGTTTCGTCGGGGCAGAAGAGCCGGAAGTTGGCCGCCTCGTGGTTGTCGGTGAAGACGTCTCGCAGCATGATCCCGAACTGGCGGGTTGACTC
>JBAUTG010000177.1:0-4871 GCA_049582105.1 Candidatus Dormiibacterota bacterium
CCCTCGATGCGGCGGTGACCGGATGCGCGGCCGTGCCCGCGGCGCTCGGGTTTCGCGACTGGCTCTGGTGGGTCGTCGGGAGCGATGGCGGCAGCCCCACACGCCTCGGTGCGCTCCTGCTCGTCGCCGCACTGGCGACTGCGTGCGTCGTGTTCGCCGGAGAGACGCTGCTCCGGGTGCATCGATCCAGGACCGCGTGACCCCTGCCGATCGAAACCCGGCGCGCCGAAGGCGGCTTGCTAGAGTGGATTCGTGATCGCGGCCGAACTCCCGATCGGCGAGCGCAAGGCGCAGGCCGTCGAGGAGATGTTCGACCGGATCGCACCTCGATACGACCTGGTCAACCGGATCATGACCTTTGGTCTCGACTCCGGCTGGCGCCGGCGCGCCGTGCGCGAGCTGCGGCTGGCAGGCGGGTCGCGCGTGGTGGACCTCGGATGCGGAACCGGCGACCTGTGCAGAGCGCTCGAGCGCTCCGGACTCCGGGCAGTCGGTGTCGACATGGCGGCCGGGATGCTCGCCAACGCGCACACGTCCGCCCCGCTCGTCCGCGCTGACGCGCTGCGCCTGCCGCTCCGAGACGGCTCCGTCGACGGGGCGATCAGCGGGTTCGCGCTCCGCAACGTCACCGACATCGCCGCCTGCTTCCGGGAGGCCGCGCGCGTGATCCGCCATGGCGGCAGGGCCGTCTTCCTCGAGGTGTCCGAGCCACCGAACCCGGTCATCCGCAGCGCGCACGCGCTGTACTTCCGCAGGATGGTCCCGATCGTGGGTGGGCTGATCTCCGACCGGCGCGCCTACCGGTACCTGCCCGCCTCGACCGCGTATCTCCCGTCACCGCCCGCGCTGATCGGGCTGCTCACGGAGGCGGGGTTCGCGCATTGCCGGCGCGTTGCGCTCGGGGCGGGGGCTGCCCAGCTCCTGATCGGGACTCGCCGATGACGGTTGCGCGGCCGGCGCCCGAGTCGGCTCCGACCGCCGCGGTCAACCCCTTCGAGCTGTTTGGCGAACGCACGAGTGTCGTCATCCAGCGCGCGGGGTCGCTCGTGTCCGCGATCGGACGGTCGCGCGACATCGTGGTGCCACCTGGCCCCGACCATGTCAGCCGCGCCGCATCGCTGGCGGCCAGCGCGCTCGCAGACGGGCCGCGTGACGGCATCGCGATGGGGGCTCTCCCCTACGACGGCTCGTCTGAGGCCGTCCTGCGCATGCCCGATCGCGCGCTCCGGGGCGAACCGGCCGGGGACGACCGTGCTCCGGAGGCGACGTGGGCCGTGACGAGCCTCATCCCCGATCCGCTGCCCGTCGACTACGAGGCCGCGGTCGCGACGGCACTCGCCGCAATCGACGCCGGCGAGGTCGAGAAGGTCGTTCTGGCGCGGGCGCTGATCGTGTCGACAGACGTGCCGATCGATCCTCGCGTGGTCGCCCGGCGCCTCAACGCCGCCGAGCCGGGATCGACGGTCTTTCTCGTTGCGCTCCCGGGACGGTCGAGGAGCCTGGTCGGCGCCTCTCCGGAGTTGCTCGTGCGCCGCGAGGGCATGACCGTGTCGAGCGACCCACTCGCCGGAACCGCCCGGCGCAGCACCGATCCGGTGCGTGATGCCGAGATCGCCCGTCAACTCCTTGGGACGGTGAAGGAGCAGCGCGAACATCGATTCATCGCCGAGGCGGTCGCGGACGCGCTGGCGCCACTCTGCACGAACCTGGTGGTCGATCGCGAGCCGTCCCTGAGCCCGACCGCAACGCTCTGGCACCTGCACACGGCGGTGCGCGGAACGCTCAAGCCGGACCCGCCGGATGCGCTGTCCATCGCCGCGGTGCTGCATCCCACCCCGGCCGTCTGCGGCACGCCACAGGCGGCTGCCGGCACGCTGATCCATCGCCTCGAGGGCGTTGACCGTGGTTTCTACGCGGGGCTCGTCGGGTGGGTCGACGCGCGTGGTGACGGGGAGTGGGCGATCGCGCTTCGATGCGCCGAGATCTCCGGGGCCACGGCGCGCCTCCACGCCGGTGCCGGGATCGTCGCCGGCTCGGATCCCGCCGCCGAGGACCTCGAGACCGAGGCGAAGTTCGGCGTCATGCTCCGAGCGCTCGGGGTGGAGCCCGGGGAGGGCTGAGCCCGGTTCAGCCGTCGAGTGCGGCTGCGACGGTACGCGCGACCTCCGCGCGCAGCGCCGCCGACCGCGAGCGGTCGACGCGGACACGCACGACTTGGACGCCACCCGACGCCTCGGCCTCGCGAATCGCGGGGACAAGGACCGCCGCGTGGTCCAGCGAGCGCACACCGGCGCCTGCTGCGCGGGCGATCGCCTCGAGGTCGAGCCCGTGTGGTGTGCCGAAGAGCAGCTCGAACTCCTCGTGTGGCAGCGACGCTTGAGGGAGCAGCGAGAAGATGCCGCCGCCATCGTTGTCCACCACGACGATGACCGCGCTCGCGCCGCGCCGCGCGTTCCAGAGCAGCCCCGCGGCGTCGTGGAGCAGGGTCAGGTCGCCGAGCAGGGCGTAGGTGGGGCTGCAGACGGTGGCGACGCCGAACACTGTGGACACGAGTCCATCGATGCCGCTCGCGCCACGATTGGCGAGGACTCGCAGCCCGTCGCGCGGCGCCATGTACTGGTCGATGTCGCGGATCGGCATGCTCGACCCCGCGAAGAGCAGGCCGCCGTCCGGGATGGCCGCCGCGAGATCGCGCGCGATCCGTCCCTCGAAGGGCTCATCCCAACTGTCGAGCAGCGTGTCCACGGCGACGCGCACAGCCGTGTCGGCCGCATGCCAGTCGCCGGCCCACCGGGGACTCGTCGGAGGAACCGAGGTGCGTGTCTGGCGCAATGTCGCGATGACCTCCGCCGGGTCGCGATCCAGCGTGAGGGTCGACCGTCTGTCCGGATCGGCGACCAGCCCGTCGGGGTCGACGATCAGCAGACGATCGGCGCTCCGGATGAGCTCCTGCACGCCCCGCGTGGTAGCGGCTGCACCGAACTGAATGACCAGGTCCGGATGGTGTTGCTCGCGGAATCCGGCGTCTGCGGCGATGAGTGCGCCCGCTGTGAGCGGGCCGCCGCCGTCAACGATATGCGCATCGCCGCGCAAGCCTGAGAGGGGCTCAGCGAGCAGCGGCCATCCGCGTTCAGCACAGAGTTCGACGAGGCCGGTGGGAGGCACGCGGAGACGCCCGGCGACAACAACGACCCTGTGACCGGTTGCCACTTCTCTCGCGAAGCTGGGCACGCGGTCCGGAGTCTTCATCGCCGCGCTGTAGGACGCGCGTGCGAACGGCGAGCCCGTCGCGATCGCCTGGCCGCTCGGCAACAGTGGTTCTCGAAACGGAAGGTTCAGGTGCACCGGACCGGGAGGGTCGCCGGCGGCGTGAAAGATCGCACTCGCTCCGAGCCGGCTCCAGTGGTGGAATGCTCTGGCGCCGTCATCGGGCAGGCCGCTGTCGGAGAACCACTTGACGAATCTCCCGAACAGCTCCTGCTGGTCGATGGTCTGATTGGCGCCGACGCCGTGGAGCTCAGGGGGACGGTCTGCTGTGAGGACGATCAGTGGCACACGAGCCATGAATGCTTCGACGACCGCCGGATAGTGATTCGCGGCCGCCGTCCCCGATGTGCAGAAGGTCGCGACGGGCGCGCCCGTCGCGGCTGCGATGCCGAGGGCGAAGAACCCGGACGACCGCTCGTCAACGTGCACGTGGAGGGTGATGCCCGGATGGCGAGCGGCGGCAAGCGCGATCGGTGTCGAGCGTGAGCCGGGTGTCATGCACATGTGGGCGACGCCGCCCATGACGAGCTCGTCCAGGAGAACGCTCGCGCACGCCAGCGCGATGTCGCCCTCCCCGTGCTCCGTCATGCGGGCGTGAGGACGTGCGCGTCGACGCGCGGGCGGCGTGGTGTGAGCCAGCCGTCCACCGGAAGGAGCGGATCGCTCACCACGTCGCTCGCGAGGAGGAGCGCGGTCCCGGCGCCGTGCGCGAACGGCGATTCCGGGAGTGACGCCGCGAGTGCCACCACCGCCGCAAGGCCGACCGACGTCTCGAGCGCGCTCGACGCGATCGCGGGCACTCCGGCCGCCTCCGCTGCGCGCAGCGCCTCGCGCACACCACCGATGCGCTGCGGCTTCAGGACGATCGCGTCGGCAGCCTCGAGATCGCGGAGCCGCCGAGCGTCGGCGGTCGTCCGTATCGACGACTCCGCGGCGATCGGCATCGGCACGCGCCCGCGCAGTGATGCGAGATCCTCGAGTGATGCGACCGGGTCCTCGACCAGCTCGATGTCGTAGGTGCGCAGCATCGCGAGCATGCGCAGTGCCGTCTCCACGTCCCACGTTCCGTTGGCATCGAGCCGGATGTGCGTGCGCGGCCCGCATGCTGAGCGGATCGCTGCCACGCGGTCGAGCGACTCGTCGTCGCCGACCTTCACCTTGATGGTGTCGCATCCGGATTGCACCGCGAGCGCCGCGGCGAGGTCGGGCGCAAGCCGAGGGACCATTGCGTTGACGGCGACGCGGTCGCGCACCTGTGCCGGAAACGGCAGCGTCGCCGCCTCGAGCGCCGAACGCTCCGCCGCCGCACGCTCCGTGTCGTTCCAGCTCGCAAGCGGCGAGCACTCACCCCAGCCCGCAGGGCCTTCGAGCAGATACCCGGTTCGACGTGTCACCCCCATGACCGGGTGCAGCAGGTCGACGCTGAACTGCAAGCGTCTCATGATGCGAGCAGCGCTCCGGCGAGGACCACGCCGAAAGCCAGCTCCAGCCGCGTGATGCCGAGCAACGCGGGGACGAGCGCGCGTCCCGCCGCAACGCGGGCGGTGCGCAGCGGCGGGACCGCCAGCGGAACGGTGATGAGGGTGAGCGCCGCAAGCGGGGGC